>DATBAW010000575.1:0-3940 GCA_036271335.1 Thermoanaerobaculia bacterium | reverse complement strand
CTCACCGTCGGACCCGGAAAGGGTTGAGGTGAGCGCCGTTCCTTTAGCCCGGTCTCATGCCGGCGTCCGAGCCTGGGAGGGTGGACCTCCTGCAACGCTCCTCGGACAGGTCACCATGATACTACGACCCGCTCAACTTCTCCACCCACCTGCGGTTGAAACCGCAGGCAGTTCAAAGCCCGCCCTCCGGGCTGTCCCCCGCCCTCGGACCCTACCGCCCCAGCCTCTCCACCAGCAGCAGACTCACCAGCTTCGGCGGCACCTTACCTCCCTGCTTCATCATCTGCGCGATGAGGAAGCCGAGGAGGCCGGCCTGCCCCTTGCGGTAGCGTTCGGCCTCGGTGGGATGGGCGGCGAGCACGGCGTCGAGGACCGGCGCCAGCTCGGGGCGCAGGCGGTCGAGCTGCTCCAGCTCCTCCGCCGTCAGCGGCTCGACGGCCTTGGGCTCTTTCTGCTCCTTGGGCGCCTTCCTGGCGGGCTCAGGAGCTTTCGGAGCCTCCACCTTCTGGACCTCCTGCGCCCAGGAGTCGCGGAGCGGCACGATGCGGTTGAAGACGAGGTGATCGGGCCTTGAATCGACGGGATCGCGGAAAAAGTAGCCCTGCCGCTCGAACTGCAGGCGCTCGCCGATCGCGGCATCGGCCGCTCCCGGCTCGATCCGGCTGGCGGTGAGGGTTTCGAGCGAATCCGGATTGAGGCAGGCCTCGAAGCCCCCCTCCTCCAGGTCCGGCCGCTCGACACGGAACAGGCGGTCGTAGAGCCGCGCCTCGACCGGCAGCGAGTGCTCGGCGGACACCCAGTGCAGCGTGCCAGGCACCTTGCGGCCGTCCGGCGCCGTGCCGCCGCGGGTGGCGGGATCGTAGGTGCAGCGGACCTCCAGGATCTCGCCCGTCGCCGGATCCTTGACCACGCTCTCGCAGCGGACGAAATAGGCGTAGCGCAGCCGCACCTCCCGGCCGGGGCTGAGGCGATGGAAACCTTTTGGCGGCACCTCCGCGAAATCGTCCCCCTCGATGTACAGGGTGCGCGAGAACGGCACCTTGCGCGAGCCCTGCTGCGGCAGGTCGGGCGGAGCTTGTTCCTGAGGCGCCTGTTCCTGTGGAAAAAGGGGCGCCTCGAACTCCTCCACCTGATCTTCCGGATAATTTTCGATCACCACCTTCAGGGGGCGCAGCACGCAGAGCACCCGCGGGACCCGCGGATTCAGGTCCTCGCGCTGGCAATATTCGAGCAGTGTCACGTCGACGGTGCTGTTGGCCTTGGCGACGCCGATGCGGTCGCAGAAATCGCGCAACGCGGCGGGGGTGAAGCCGCGGCGGCGCAGGCCGGCGAGGGTCGGCAGGCGCGGATCGTCCCAGCCGGCCACCAGCTTGCGCTCGACGAGCTCCAGCAGCTTCCGCTTGCTCATCAGCGTGTAGGTGAGGTTGAGACGCGCGAACTCGGTCTGCCGCGGCGGATCGGGGAACGGCAGGGTGTCGACCAGCCAGTCGTAGATGTCCCGGTTGTTCTCGAATTCCAGCGTGCAGAGCGAGTGGGTGATCCCCTCGATGGCGTCCGAGAGCGGATGGGCGAAGTCGTACATCGGATAGATGTGCCAGGCGTCGCCGCACCGGTAATGCGAGGCGTGCTTGATCCGGTAGAGCAGCGGATCGCGCATCTTCATGTTCGCCGCGGACATGTCGATCCTGCCGCGCAGCACGTGCGCGCCGTCCGGGAATTCGCCGGCACGCATGCGAGCGAAGAGGTCGAGGTTCTCCTCGACGCCGCGGTCGCGATGCGGGCTGTTCCTGCCGGCCTCGGTGACGGTCCCCCGGTACTCGCGGATCTCGTCCTCGTTCAGGCTGTCGACGTACGCTTTGCCCATGCGGATCAGCTCGAGGGCGAAGGCGTACAGCCGCTCGAAGTAGTCCGAGGCGTGGAACAGGTTCGCCCACTCGAAGCCCAGCCAGCGAACGTCCGCCTGGATCGACTCGACGTACTCCTGATCCTCGGTCTCCGGGTTGGTGTCGTCGTACCGGAGGTTGCAGGTGCCGCCGTTCTCCAGCGCCAGACCGAAGTTGAGGCAGATCGACTTGGCATGGCCGATGTGGAGATAGCCGTTGGGCTCAGGAGGAAAGCGCGTGACGACCCGGCCGCCATGCTTGCCGGCGGCGCGGTCGCGCTCGACCATGTCGCGGATGAAGTCTTTTCCGGGGGTGGCGGGTGCGGTGTCGGTCATGCGCGGGTCCTCGTCAGTGGACCGGCGACGGTATCACAGGCGGTCTCCAGGCTGGCGCGATTCGTAGGGGCGCAGCATGCTGCGCCCCTACGAACATCAGGCCCCCGGCGTCCCAACAGGCCTTACTGCCCGACCTTCGGCGCCGCCGCCGTCGCGGTCGAGCTCACCGTCCGGGCCGCCGACCAGACGTAGGTGTTGCCGTTGCTGCCGGGGATCGAGCAGGTCTGCCCCGTCTCGCCGACCTGGTAGGTGCCGGTGTAGGTCGGGCACTCGCACTGGACCGGCTCGCCGTCGGTGGTCGTGGTGTGCCCCTTCTTGAAGAAGCAGGGAGCGGTCATGCAGCCCGCGTAGAGCCCGGAGCAGTCGGAGGGATGCGGATTCAACGGATAGTCCGTCATCGCGAAGCTGAAGGTCGAGTCGAGATCGGCCTTCGGCATCAGCGAGCCGGCGGGATTGCTGGGGCTCTGGTTCTTGACGGAGGCGCAGACCGGAGCCGGTTTCAGCGCGGTGCAGCCTGCCGCGTTGGGATTCTTCCCGCAGACCGAGATGTTCTGGCACCCCGAGCCGTCCGGCCCGCAGGCGCTGACGGTCTCGAGATAGGCGCCGCGATTGAGAATGCCGTTGATGTCGACGTAATAAGGGCCTGAGGGATAGGCTTGGCAGGTGCAATTCGCCACGTCGCCGTGCAGAACGCAGGGAAGCGGGTTGTTGTTGCTCGGATGCGAGCCCGTCGCATTTGGCGGGCCGGAAAAGAAGCAGAGCGCGTAGGTGCCGCCGTTGCAGTAGAGCATGTTCGGCGAATTCACCGGATTGCCGGAGACGACGTCCGCCTCCGCAGGTCCGTATTGCGTCGTCCAGCAGTCGGTTTTCACGAACGGTTGATTGCTGCAATGGGTGCCCTCGCACTTCGGCGAGGTCGGACAGGGGATACCGCTCGCCGGCGGGTTCGCGGCCGGCGTCGCGGCGATCGTCGCGGCAGCCTCCGACGTCATGGGCGCGGCAGCCGAGGCGTCGGTCGTGGCCTGCTGCGGAGCCGGTGCCGAAGTCTCGGGAGCGGCCTTTGCCGTGGCCTCCTGATCGGCCGCGGGATTGCCGCAGGCCGTGACGAGCGCCGCCGCGACGGCGAATCCCAGGATCGCCCGCGTCTTGCCGTAGAACGATGATCTCATTGCAGTCTCCCTCCGGATCGGTCGGTTCGAAAAGGAAGTGGGACGGCGGCTCCGGCTATCGCACCCCTCGTCCTCGATTCCCGGCGGCCGCCCTTCCTGCGCTAGGATACTCCCGTCGCGACGACAACGACTCTCGGGAGGAGTGACGATGGCAGACCCTGCGGACGTGCAAGGACTCGCGCAAGGCATCGACGTATCCCAGGACCAGGGCACCGTGGATTGGCCCACCGTCCAGGCCGCGGGAATCGCCTTCGCCTTCGTCAAGGCGACCGACGGCGAGACCTACGTCGATCCCCTGTTCGCACAGAACTGGGCCGGCGCGAAGGCGGCGGGCCTGCCACGCGGCGCCTATCACTTTTTCCGCGCCGAGGACGACCCGCAGGCGCAGGCCGAATTCTTCTGGAAGACCGTGGGCGGCGTCGGCGAGCTGCCGATGGTGGTGGACGTCGAGGAATCGATGGGACAGTCCAATTCGGTGGTGATCGCCAACCTGACGAGCTTCCTCGCCAGCCTGCAACAATGGACGAACCAGCAGCCGATGATCTATACCGAT
>DATBAW010000574.1:0-3293 GCA_036271335.1 Thermoanaerobaculia bacterium | reverse complement strand
GTGGCGAGCCTGCCCGGAGCGAGCTGGCCGGTCCGCTGATTGAGGTACGACAGGGTCCCTCCCAGCAGCGGGTGGTCGGACTGCGCGGCGGTCGAGACCGCGCGGTCGCGCAGGTAGATCAGGTCCGCCGCTCCCTCCTGGCCGGGGAACTGGGGAAGCGCGACCGGCCACCCCTTGCCGCCGGGGCCGGGACCGAACCCTCGCTGGACCGCTCCGATCCGCACGAAGCCGTCGCCGGCTTTGCGCTGCTGCAGGAGGTCCACGGCGCGGTCCACGGCGGCGCCCTCGATGAAGTCCAGAAGATCGATGCCGCTCCCCGCCGCCAGCGCCGCCGTTCCCTTCCGGGGGTCGAGGGTCAGCCGGTCGCAGGTCGCCACCCTCGCCGCCTGTTGTACCTGGCCGGCGGCGGGAGGATCGGCCGGTTGAGGAGCCGGCGAGCGCAGGCCCCACAGCGTGTAGAGATCGCGCCCGAAGGGGCCGTGCGCGCCTTCCGACCACTCGCAGAAGCTCACCGCCCGGGCCAGTACCGCGAGGAGCTGCGGATCGACCGGCTGAGGGCCCTTGCCGGCGGCGGCGTTCAGCGTCGCGACGCCGGTGTCCGTCAGGCGCTGGAGCTCGACGACGCCGGCGATCGCCTGCCGGATCGCCTCCCGGGCGCTCTCCGGAGGTAGATCGCGGATCTCGACGTCCACCGGCTTGCCGAAGGCCTGAGCAGACTGGCGGATAGGGGGAGTCGCGACGGGGAGGGGCACCCCGACCCACAGGGCGAGCAGCAGAGGCAGCATGGAGGGATCATAGCGTGCGGCCGCCAGGGCCGACGAGAACGGACTCGAGCATCGTCCGGAAGACCGCCCGCAGCTCGGCCCCGTCGTAGTGGGCCGGATAGCTTGCCCGTTCGGCCAGGAGCTGGTCGCGCATCAATCCCTCGAAAGCGCCCATCAGCGCCGAGCGCACCGCCTGCGGATGGAGACCGGGCCGCAGCATGCCCGCCTCCTCGAGCTCCCGCAGGATGCCGTCCAGCACCGCGGTGGCCTGCTGGAAGCCGCGGGTCATCATCACCATGCGTCCGTGCTTGCGGATGCGGCGCCCTTCGAGCAGCATCAGCGTCCGGAGCTGCCGGTCGCCTTCCATCGCGGCCATCATCATCTCCGTCAGGGCGCGCAGCCGCTCCAGGGCCGGCGCCTCGTCCTCCCGAATGCGCTCGACGCCGACGGCCATCCGCCGCCAGGCCTGATCGAAGATCCCTTCCAGCAGTCCTTCCTTGCTGCTGAAATGCTTGATCAGCTGCGACTCGCTGGTCCCCGCCCGGCGGGCGATCGCCGAGGTCGTGGTGTTCTCGTAGCCGTTCTCGGCGAACAGCTCGCGGCCGGCCTGCAGGATGCGATCGCGCGACGACAGCTCCGCCGCGGCGCTCTCCCCCCCCGGGTCAGCGAGAGATTGAATCTTTTTCATAACCTGAATTGATCTTAATACGGTCCGCCGGCGGAGGCAACAGAGGTAGTGCCACTATTGACATGGGCACCCCTCGGGCTGATACTCGACGTCAAGAAAAAATTCTTGAATCCCCTCGGGTGCGCTTGCGAAGCGAGTGCACCCACTTTTTTGTCCGTGGGCTTAGAAATTGATGTATTCGAGCTGCTCGGGCTGGAAGTTCGAAGTCTCCGACACCTCGGCGCGGAGAGGCGGAGCCTTGAACTGCAGGACGAGATAGGCGCCGAACACGGCGCCGAACATGCGGTAGCGGGCCCGGAACCCCTGGACGAGGCCGCGCTTCTTCTCCTTGACCAGGTGCTTCAGGTTGTACATCACGGTCGTCATCGTGTGACAGCCGAGCTGGCGACAGGCCCAGTTCAGCCCGGTCTCGATGGCGAAGCCCTCGCGATGGCTCTCCGGCACCGCCTCGAAGACCTCGCGCCGCAGGCAGCGGATGCCGGAAAGCAGCGGTCCGGTGCGGTCCTGAATGGCGTTGATCGGCCGGCCGCGGTGGCGAATGCCGACGTTCATGTCGACGGCGCCGGAGAGCACCGGCTCGATGAGGCGGTTCAGCAGGTCGCCGGTCAGGTTCAGGATGTCGCCGTCGACGAAGAGCAGGATCCCGGCATCGGTATGAGCGACGCCGACCGCCATCGCCCGCCCCTTGCCCTGATTCTGCCGCAGGTGGATCGTGCGCAGGCCCAGCGAACGGGCGATCTCGACGGTACCGTCCGTCGAGCCGTCCGAGACCACGAGAACCTCGTCGATCGACGGCGTCGCCTTGAGGACCGAAAGGACCTCATGAAGGGTGGCTTCCTCGTTGTAGGCCGGTACGATGGCCGCGACCCGCAGGTCTCCGCTCATTTCACTCTCCCGCAGATCAACTCTCCCGCAGAATCGGGGTGTGCAAGAACGTCGCCCGGCTGCGAGCCGCGCGGTCGGCGAAAGGATATCGAATCTATCCGGCCGGCACCATCGGCGCCCTCGTCGTCCAGGAGGGCGGGGAGGGACTGGCGGCGGCCCCCGCGAGGATCTCGCCCGCGGCGACCACGCGGGCGTCACCGGCGAGCGACCAGAACTCCGCCTGGAGCTCCCCGACCTCCAGCTCGAAGCCTCCCTGGGTCATCACGTGGAGCGGCAGCCGGGCTCCAGCCCGGGCCACGCCGACGGCTGCGCTCGCCAGCACGCCGGTGCCGCAGGAGAGCGTCTCGTCCTCGACGCCCCGTTCGTAGGTGCGGATTTCCATCCGGTCGCGTGCGGGAAAACGGACGAAGTTGACGTTCGTCCCGGCCGGAGCAAAGACTGGATGGTAGCGGAGCGCTCGCCCGAGCTCGCGCACCGGAGCATCGCCAAGATCCTCGGGCCAGAGCAGGACGAAGTGGGGGACCCCGACGAGCAGCCGGTATCCGACGTAAGGCTTGCCGTCGATCTCGACGGTCATCTCCCGCGGCTCCTCCGCCGGTATGGCGACCTCGACGGCGACGCGGGCTTCGTCCAGTCGCCGGACGGCGAAGGCACCGGCGGGGGTGCGGATCGACACTCTCTCCGCCGCCCAGCCGAGGTGGAACGCCAACTGGCCGGCACAACGGGTGCCATTGAGGCAGAGGTCGGCGGGGAGGCCGTCGGCGTTGAAGTAGTCCATGGCCGCGCCCCCCTCTTCCCGCCGGAGGACGAACAGGCCGTCGGCGCCGATCGAGACGCCGCGCCGGCACCAGGCGCGGATCGTCCCGGCGTCCGGCACCTGCGACGGCTCGGCCAGCGCCAGGAAGTCGTTGCCGCTGCCGGACAGCTGATGAAAGCGGCCCATCAGGGCACCGCGG
>DATBAW010000573.1:0-7656 GCA_036271335.1 Thermoanaerobaculia bacterium | reverse complement strand
ATCGGTATAGATCATCGGCTGCTGGTTCGTCCATTGTTGCAGGCTGGCGAGGAAGCTCGTCAGGTTGGCGATCACCACCGAATTGGACTGTCCCATCGATTCCTCGACGTCCACCACCATCGGCAGCTCGCCGACGCCGCCTACGGTCTTCCAGAAGAATTCGGCCTGCGCCTGCGGATCGTCCTCGGCGCGGAAAAAGTGATAGGCGCCGCGCGGCAGGCCCGCCGCCTTCGCGCCCGCCCAGTTCTGTGCGAACAGGGGATCGACGTAGGTCTCGCCGTCGGTCGCCTTCACGAACACAAAGGTGATTCCCGCGGCCAGCACGGAGGGCCAGTCCACGGGGCCCTGGTCCTGGGATACGTCGATGCCTTGCGCGAGTCCTTGCACGTCCGCAGCGTCTGCCATCATGGCCTCCGAAAGATCGGTGTGTCGTGAGACGGAGTATCCTAGCGCAGGAATGACGACCCGGATCGACGAAGCTCACATGCGGCGCTGCCTCGAGCTGGGGCGTGCCGCGCTGACCGTCGGCGAGGTCCCGGTCGGCGCCCTGATCGTCCGAGGGGAGGCCGTCGTCGGCGAAGGGTTCGAGGAGACCCGGGCGCTGCCCGATCCGAGCGCGCACGCCGAGGTCCAGGCGATCCGCGCGGCCTGCCGGAGCCTGGGATCGGCCGATCTCTCCGGCTGCACGCTCTACACCACGGTCGAGCCGTGCGTCCTCTGCGCCTACGTGGTCCGGCGGACGGGGGTGAGCCGTGTCGTCTATGGCGTCCCCGCCGGGCAGCTGGGAGGGGCGTCGTCGCGCTATGCGATCCTCCAGGACCCTGAGATCGCGGGTTGGCCGGCGCCGCCGGAGATCCTGGCCGGGGTGCTCGCCGAGGAGTGCCAGGAGTTGTTGCGAAAGCGGGTGCGATAACCGCAGCCGTCGTCCCACTTCCTTTTCGAACCGACCGATCCGGAGGGAGACTGCAATGAGATCATCGTTCTACGGCAAGATGTGGGCGATCCTGGGATTCGCCGTCGCGGCGGCGTTCGTCACGGCCTGCGGCAACCCCGCGGCCGATCAGGGAACCACGGCGAAGGCCGCGCCCGAGACCTCGACCCAGGCTCCGGCGCAGGCCACGACTGACACCGCCGCCGCGCCCGTGACCGCGCCGGCCGCGACGCCGGCCGCGAACCCGCCGGTGAGCGGCGTCCCCTGTCCGACCTCGCCGAAGTGCGAGGGCACCCATTGCAGCAATCAACCGTTCGTGAAGACCGACTGCTGGACGACGCAATACGGGCCCGCGGAGGCGGACGTCGTTTCCGGCAATCCGGTGAATTCGCCGAACATGCTGTATTGCAACGGCGGCACCTACGCGCTCTGCTTCTTTTCCGGACCGCCGAACGCGACGGGCTCGCATCCGAGCAGCAACAATCCGCTCCCCTGCGTTCTGCACGGCGACGTGGCGAACTGCACCTGCCAAGCGTACACCTCTGGCGCCTATTACGTCGACATCAACGGGATCCTCAATCGCGGCGCTTATCTCGCGACTGTGAGCGCTTGCGGTCCGGACGGCTCGGGGTGCCAGAACATCTCGGTCTGCGGGAAGAATCCCAACGCGGCAGGCTGCACCGCGCTGAAGCCGGCTCCGGTCTGCGCCTCCGTCAAGAACCAGAGCCCCGGCAATCCGGCCGGCTCGCTGATGCCGAAGGCCGATCTCGACTCGACCTTCAGCTTCGCGATGACGGACTATCCGTTGAATCCGCACCCCTCCGACTGCTCCGGGCTCTATGCGGGTTGCATGACCGCCCCCTGTTTCTTCAAGAAGGGGCATACGACGACCACCCAGGGCGAGACGGTCCAGTGCGAGTGCCCGACCTACACCGGCACCTACCAGGTCGGTGAGACGGGGCAGACCTGCTCGATCCCCGGCAGCAACGGCAACACCTACGTCTGGTCGGCGGCCCGGACGGTGAGCTCGACCGCGACGGCGGCGGCGCCGAAGGTCGGTCAGTAGGGCCTGTCGGGACGCCGGGGGCCTGATGTTCGTAGGGGCGCAGCATGCTGAGCCCTATCCTGCCGATGAACCGTTGTGGGCGCAGCATGCTGCGCCCCTACGAATCGCGCCAGCCTGGAGACCGCCTGTGATACCGTCGTCGGTCCACTGACGAGGGCTCGCGCATGACCGACACCGCACCCGCCACCCCCGGAAAAGACTTCATCCGCGACATGGTCGAGCGCGACCGCGCCGCCGGCAGGCATGGCGGCCGGGTGGTCACGCGGTTCCCTCCGG
This sequence comes from Thermoanaerobaculia bacterium, assembly GCA_036271335.1. Classification (GTDB taxonomy): domain Bacteria; phylum Acidobacteriota; class Thermoanaerobaculia; order Multivoradales; family UBA5704; genus DATARR01. The sequence goes on along the minus strand of DATBAW010000573.1, from coordinate 5,383 downwards.
AGCCCAACGGCTATCTCCACATCGGCCACGCCAAGTCGATCTGCCTCAACTTCGGCCTGGCGCTGGAGAACGGCGGCGCCTGCAACCTCCGGTACGACGACACCAACCCGGAGACCGAGGACCAGGAGTACGTCGAGTCGATTCAGGCGGACGTGCGCTGGCTGGGCTTCGAGTGGGCGAACCTGTTCCATGCCTCGGACTATTTCGAGCGGCTGTACGCCTTCGCCCTCGAGCTGATCCGCATGGGCCAGGCGTACGTCGACAGCCTGAACGAGGACGAGATCCGCGAATACCGCGGGACCGTCACCGAGCCCGGCCGGAACAGCCCGCATCGCGACCGCGGCGTCGAGGAGAACCTCGACCTTTTCGCTCGCATGCGCGCCGGCGAATTCCCGGACGGCGCCCACGTGCTGCGCGGCAGGATCGACATGGCGGCGGCGAACATGAAGATGCGCGATCCGCTGCTCTACCGGATCAAGCACGCCAGCCATTACCGGTGCGGCGACGCCTGGCACATCTATCCGATGTACGACTTCGCTCATCCGCTCTCGGACGCCATCGAGGGGATCACCCACTCGCTCTGCACCCTGGAATTCGAGAACAACCGGGACATCTACGACTGGCTGGTCGACACTTTGCCGTTCCCCGATCCGCCGCGGCAGACCGAGTTCGCGCGCCTCAACCTCACCTACACGCTGATGAGCAAGCGGAAGCTGCTGGAGCTCGTCGAGCGCAAGCTGGTGGCGGGCTGGGACGATCCGCGCCTGCCCACCCTCGCCGGCCTGCGCCGCCGTGGCTTCACCCCCGCCGCGCTGCGCGACTTCTGCGACCGCATCGGCGTCGCCAAGGCCAACAGCACCGTCGACGTGACACTGCTCGAATATTGCCAGCGCGAGGATCTGAATCCTCAAGTCCCGCGGGTGCTCTGTGTGCTGCGTCCGCTGAAGCTGGTGATCGAGAATTATCCCGAGGATCAGGTCGAGGACTTCGAGGCTCCCCTGTTTCCTCCTGATCTGCCCCAGCAGGGCTCCCGCAAGGTGCCGTTCTCGCGCACCCTGTACATAGAGCAGGACGATTTCGCGGAGGTGCCGCCAAAAGGTTTCCATCGCCTCAGCCCCGGCCGCGAGGTGCGGCTGCGCTACGCCTACCTCGTCCGCTGCGAGAGCGTGGTCAAGGATCCGGCGACGGGCGAGATCCTGGAGGTCCGCTGCACCTACGATCCCGCCACCCGCGGCGGCACGGCGCCGGATGGCCGCAAGGTGCCGGGGACGCTGCACTGGGTGTCCGCCGAGCACTCGCTGCCGGTCGAGGCGCGGCTCTACGACCGCCTGTTCCGCGTCGAGCGGCCGGACCTGGAGGAGGGGGGCTTCGAGGCCTGCCTCAATCCGCATTCGCTCGAAACGCTCACCGGCAGCCGGATCGAGCCGGGAGCGGCCGACGCCGCGATCGGCGAGCGCCTGCAGTTCGAGCGGCAGGGCTACTTCTTCCGCGATCCCGTCGATTCAAGGCCCGGTCACTTCGTCTTCAACCGCATCGTGCCGCTCCGCGACTCCTGGGCGCAGGAGGTCCAGAAGGTGGAGGCTCAGAAAGCCCCGGAGCCCGCCGCCAGGAAGGCGCCCAAGGAGCCGAAGGAGCCCAAGGCCGTCGAGCCGCTGACGGCGGAGGAGCAGGAGCAACTCGATCGCCTGCGCCCCGAGCTGGCGCCGACCCTCGACGCCGTGCTCGCCGCCCGTCCCACCGAGGCCGAGCGCTACCGCAACGGCCAGACCGGCCTCCTCGGCTTCCTCATCGCGCAGGTGATGAAGCAGGCGGCGGCGACGGGCGTCAAGGTGCCGCCGAAGCTGGTGAGTCTGCTGTTGGTGGAGAAGTTGAGCGGGTCGTAGTATCATGGACACCTGTCCGAGGAGCGTTGCAGGAGGGTCCCCCTCCCAGGCTCGGACGCCGGCATGAGACCGGGCTAAAGGAACGGCGCTCACCTCAACCCTTTCCGGGTCCGACGGTGAGACAGATCCTGTCGGTCCGGGTTCCTCTGAGGAGGTCATCATGACCGTCGCCACGCAGTCCGCACCCCCGACCACCCATAGAGACTACCGAGTCGCCGATCTCTCCCTAGCCCCCTGGGGCGCCAAGGAGATCAAGATCGCCGAGGGCGAGATGCCTGCCCTGATGGCGATCCGCAAGGAGCTGGCGGCCAGCCAGCCGCTGAAGGGGGCGCGCATCGCCGGCTCCCTCCACATGACGATCCAGACGGCCGTGCTCATCGAGACCCTGAAGGCGCTCGGCGCCGAGGTGCGCTGGGCGAGCTGCAACATCTTCTCGACCCAGGACCACGCCGCCGCCGCGATCGCCGCCGAGGGGATCCCGGTCTTCGCGTTCAAGGGCGAGAGCCTGAAGGAGTACTGGGACTTCACGCACAGCATCTTCGACTTCCCCGAGGGTGCGCCCAATATGATCCTCGACGACGGCGGCGACGCCACCCTGCTGATCCATCTGGGCGCCAAGGCGGAGGACGACCTCTCCGTGCTCGGCAATCCCACCAGCGAGGAGGAGCACGTGCTGTTCGCCGCGATCAAGGCGCGCAACGCCGCCCAGCCCGGCTGGTACAAGGCGCAGCTGGCGGCGATCCAGGGGGTCACCGAGGAGACCACCACCGGCGTCCACCGGCTCTACGAGATGGCCAAGCGGGGCGAGCTGAAGTTCCCCGCCATCAACGTCAACGACAGCGTCACCAAGAGCAAGTTCGACAACCTTTACGGCTGCCGCGAATCGCTGGTGGACGCCATCAAGCGCGCCACCGACGTCATGGTGGCCGGCAAGATCGCCGTCGTCTGCGGCTTCGGCGATGTCGGCAAGGGGAGCTCGCAGGCCCTTCGCGCCCTGAGCGCCCAGGTGTGGATCACCGAGGTCGATCCCATCTGCGCTCTCCAGGCGGCCATGGAAGGCTACCGCGTGGTGACCATGGACGAGGCCTGTGAGAAGGGGGACATCTTCGTCACCGCCACCGGCAACTTCCACGTCATCACGCACGATCACATGCGGCGGATGAAGCACAACGCGATCGTCTGCAACATCGGCCATTTCGACAGCGAGATCGACGTCGCCAGCCTCGAGCAGTATCCGTGGGAGGAGATCAAGCCGCAGGTGGACCACGTGATCTTCCCCGAGGGCAACCGCATCATCCTGCTCGCCAAGGGGCGCCTCGTGAACCTCGGCTGCGGCACAGGCCACCCGAGCTACGTGATGAGCTCCTCCTTCGCCAACCAGTGCCTGGCGCAGATCGAGCTCTGGGCCAAGAAGGGTGAATACGCGGTGGGCGTCTACACCCTGCCCAAGCACCTGGATGAGAAGGTGGCGCGCCTCCAGCTCACCACCCTCAACGCCAGGCTCACCGAGCTGCGCGACGATCAGGCCAAGTACATCGGCGTGCCCAAGGAAGGGCCGTACAAGACGGAGCGCTATCGGTACTAGGCCGAGCGGTTCGGAGACGCTGCAAAAGGGGCCGTACACCGGCCCCTTTTCTCTTTGTGGGAAGGGTTTCAAGGCATGGAAGCCATCCTCTTCATCGGCCTGCAGGCGACGGGAAAGTCGAGCTTCTACAAGCATCGCTTTTTCAGGACGCACGTCAGGATCAGCCTCGATCTGCTGCGGACGCGGAATCGTGAGCGTCTGCTACTGGAAATGTGTCTGAAGACGGGACAACCCTTCGTGATCGACAACACCAACCCGCGCAGAGAAGACCGCTCCGAGGTTCTGACGCTCGCCCGGGCCGCCGGTTTCAGGACAGTCGGCTATTATTTCCAATCCAGGCTGGCGGATGCGCTGCGGCGCAATGCGTCTCGCGCCGGGGACGAGCGGATTCCCGATCCTGGGGTTCTCGGCACCTACGGCCGGTTGGAGCTTCCGGCGCGGGACGAGGGGTTCGACGAGCTGTATTATGTTCGCTTGATCGAGCCCGAAAATTTCGTGGTGGAGGCGTGGTCCGATGAAATTCGATGATCTCGATGAACGGATGCGGGTCTACGAAACCGCGCACGACCTCTGTGTGCTGCCCGGCCTGTTCATGGTGGCCCGCATCGACGGCCGCGGCTTCACCCGCCTGACGAAGGAGATTCTCTCCTTGGAAGCTCCTTTCGACGCCGGCTTCCGGGATCACATGCTGGCCACCACGGAGCACCTCATGGACTGCGGCTTCCAGGTGCTCTTCGCCTATTCGCAGAGCGACGAGATCTCGCTCGTCCTCGATCGCGACGAGAACGCCTTCGGCCGCAAGTTGCGCAAGTTGAATTCGGTTCTCGCCGGCGAGGCGAGCGCGAAGCTCTCGCTTCGGCTCGGGACCCTGGCGGCGTTCGACTGCCGGATCTCCCAGCTGCCCAGCGTAGCGATCCTCGTGGACTATCTGCGGTGGCGTTCCGAGGACGCGCATCGGAATGCTTTGAGCGCTCACTGCTACTGGGCGCTGAGAAAGCTGGGACGGTCGGCCCGCCAGGCGACGCATGAGGTGGGCGGCCTGTCCACGGCGGCGAAGATCGAGCTGCTCGGGGCGCAGGGAGGCATCGATTTCGACCGCCTGCCGGGCTGGCAGACGCGGGGATCCGGCCTCTACTGGGAGGAGTACCAGAAACCGGCGGTCAACGCGCTCACCGGAGAGGCGGTCCTGGCGAGCCGCCGGCGCATCAAGCGAAACCTGGAGCTGCCCGCCGGGGAGGCCTACGGCGTCTTCCTGAGGGAGATCCTCGCCGAGCCCGGACAAGGCGGCGAACGAGGCTGACGCCGGCCGTCATCTCCGCACGGTATACTGCCGGCCATCGTTCAAGGAGGAGCAAATCATGAAGAAACAGGATCGGAAGAAGCTGGCGCTCGACCGCGAGACCGTGCGTAGCCTGACGGCGGAGCACTTGACCGAGGCCCAGGGACAGGCCGCCGGCAAGGGCGTGCAGTCCGCGGGGTGCGACCCCGCCTGCAAATCGCAGACGCTCTCCTGCACTCTCTGAGCCCGTCGGCCCTCGACGCTCGCTGGGCCCTGGCGTCGGGGTTCAGCGGGCTGGTTTCACGCGATCCCCGCCAGTCTCTCGAACGGCTCCCGCACCGCCTCCGGCGTGCGGCAGGGGCGGCCGGTCGCCGACTCGATCCAGATGTGGTCGGTGGCGCCGGTCACCAGCCGTTCGCCCTCCTTCCGCACCTCATAGGCGAAGCGCAGGCCGCGGCTGGCCATCCGCTCGCACCAGCAGACCACCTGGACCACGTCGCCGTAGCGGGACGGGCGGTGATAGCGGGCCTCGACGCCGGTGACCATCAGAAGATAGCCGAGCCGCTCGATGTCGGCGTAGTGGAAGCCGGACTGCGAGCAGAGTCGGGTGCGGGCGAGCTCGAACCAGACGACGTA
>DATBAW010000572.1:0-5735 GCA_036271335.1 Thermoanaerobaculia bacterium | reverse complement strand
CACAACGCGGCATCAATCGACACCTCCGGCTTCTGGTTTTACAACTTCGAATACGAACGCGAGCGGGAACGTGGGCTCGATTCGATGGAGGACCTCTACGGTCCTTTCTCGCTGCACTTCGATCTGGCGACTGGACCGGCTAGTATCGTTGCGTCTACCCTCGAGCACGCCTGCGCGGAAGTGCCACGGCTCAAAGAAGTCGAAGTTCGTCGACGAGGCGCCATCGCCGCGGCTTCCCCGGCCGAAGACGTATTTGCGGTGGTTCTCTCGAACGCCGCCGACCAGTTCATCGTCGCGCGCGGCGATCAAAAGTCGGTTATCGCCGGATATCCGTGGTTCGGCGACTGGGGGCGCGACACCATGATCTCGCTGCCCGGCCTGACGCTGGTGACGGGCCGATACGACGAAGCGCGCAATATTTTGCGAACCTTCGCGCGCAGCATCGATCATGGGATGTTACCGAATCGCTTTCCCGATTCGGGCGAGATGCCCGAATACAATACCGTGGATGCAACGCTCTGGATGTTCCACGCGGTGCATGAGCTGCTCCGCTATACGGGCGATTATGATTTCGTCCGTACCGAGCTCTACGAGCCGCTGGCGGATATTATCGCCTGGCATCAGCGGGGGACGCGCTACGGCATTCACGTCGATTCCGATGGCCTGCTGCACGCCGGCGAGCCAGGGGTGCAACTCACCTGGATGGACGCCAAGGTGGGCGACTGGGTGGTGACCCCGCGGCGCGGCAAGGCCGTGGAGCTCAACGCCCTCTGGTACAACGCCCTGCGCCTACTGGAAACCTGGGTTCGCGAGGAGGGCACCTCGAAGCGGGAAGAGACGGCCGCTCACCTTGCCCAGCACGCCGAGCGTTGCCGCGAGTCGTTCAACCGCCGCTTCTGGTATGCCGAGGGGGGCCATCTCTACGACGTGGTGGACAGCGTGGTGGACGACCAGCCGGGGGACGATCCCGCCTGCCGGCCGAACCAGGTGCTGGCGATCTCCCTGGAGTACCCGGTTCTCGATCCGGCGCGCTGGCAGCCGGTGATGGAAGTGGTGACCGGGCAACTGCTCACGCCCGTGGGCCTGCGGTCGCTCGCGCCGGGCGATCCCGACTACAAACCGACCTACGACGGCGACCTGCGGGCCCGCGACGCCGCCTACCACCAGGGGACCGTCTGGGCCTGGCTGATCGGCCCCTACGTCGACGCCTGGCTGCGGGTCCATCCGGGAGAGGCGAAACAGGCGCGGCGGTTCCTCGAAGGCTTCGTCCCCCACCTCGGCGAAGCCTGCCTGGGCTCGATCAGCGAGGTCTTCGACGCCGAGGCGCCCTTCACCCCTCGCGGCTGCGTCGCCCAGGCCTGGAGCGTCGCCGAGGTGCTGCGCTGCTGGGTGAAGACGACCGGGCCGGAAGCGGTGAACGACGATCTGATGGTGCGAGAGGAAGAGGTCGTCGAGGGATAGGGGTCAGCCGCTAGAGGTCAGCCCAGATCCATGATCTCTCCCAGATTCACCCGCCGCAGCGGCAGCTCCGGCGGCAGCCACGCCTGGAACCCCGGGCTCGCGAACAGCTCGTGGTCGCCGGGATAGGTCGGGACCAGATAAGCCGGGAAGCGCTCGAAGATCTCGCGGTCGGAGCGCCGCCGCCGTTTCTGCACGGCGGCGCGCGTGGCGGCGGCGGCGTCCAGATGGCCCGTCACCCAGTGCAGGGCGCGGAACTGGGCGATCGTCCGCTCGTCGGAGAGGCAGGGGGGTTCCGAGCTGGCGACCGGGACCGGGGGCGGCGGCGATACGCCGAGCTTGCGCAGGCCTCGCCGCAGGAAATCGCGCGGACCGTAGCCGCGCCAGCGGACCTTGAACCCTTCCCACGAGGTGGCCGGCGGCAGCTCGATCCGGGGGAGCGGCGCCGGGCTCGTAGCGGCGAGGCCCGTTTTTACGAAGCCAGTATTGGCGATGTGGCCGGCGTAGGGGTCGATCCGCAGCGTGTCCATGCCGGGATTGGCGAGGAGGAGCGCCTGGGTGCGCGACAGCAGGGTGAGCAGCACCGCCGGCAGGATCTTCTCCCACAGGCCGTTCTCGTAGTTCTTGTAGGCCGTGAGATAGGCGTTGCGCTCGAAGAGGAAGCCGCGGTTGTAGAGCCCCAGCAGATCGCTGGTAGCGCTGGAGCGGTGATGGACGACCGCGCCGGGAGCGCAGACGATCCGCTCGCCGCCCGACCAGAGCCGCCAGCCCAGATCCACGTCCTCCAGATAGGCGAAGTAGCTCTCGTCGAAGCCGCCGGCGGCCAGGAACGAGGCGCGGCGGACCAGCAGGTTGCCGCCGCAGGCGAAGGCGAGCTCCTCCCCCGCCCCCGGCACCCGCGCCGTCTTGAGCGGCCGGCGGAAATCGAGCTGGAAGGCGTGGCCGTCGAAGGTCATCAGGCCGCGGCCGAAGTCGAGCCGGTCGCCGGCCCAGTCGACGATCTTGCCCGAGACGGCGGCCACGTCGGGGGGAGCCGAGCGCAGAGCCTCCACCAGCGAGCCGAGCCATGCGGGCTCGGGCCGGGTGTCGTTGTTGAGCAGGGCGATGGCGTCGCCGGCCGCCTCGGCCACCAGACGGTTGTTGCCGGCGCAGAAGCCGAGGTTGATCGGGCTGGCGACGAGGCGGACGCGGCGGTCGCTCCCCCACCGCTCGCGCATCCAGGCGGCCGTGCCGTCCGTCGAGCCGTTGTCGAGGACGAGGATCTCCCAGTCGACGCCGGGGTCCTGCTGCGCGGCGAGCGCCGCGAGGCAGGTCTCCAGGTGCTGCCGGCCGTTCCAGGAGAGGATCGCGACCGTGACCTTGCGGAGGGTTGAGGGCGTCAAGCCGTCCCCCTCCAGATCCGCAGCCGGCGCCGGATGCGGAAGGCGAGGCGGTCCGGCGGCGCCACCGTCGCGGCGCGCTGCGCGAAGCGCTCCTTGGTCGGGTCTCGCCAGGGGTCACGGCAGAAGCGGACCAGCGGAGCCAGCACGCGGTCCCAGCGGAACGCCGCCAGCAGCTCGCGGGCGCCCTCCTGGCGGGAGCCGGGAGCGTCGAGCGCCTCGGCGAGGGTGCGCGCCAGCGCGGGCGCGTCGCCGGCCGGCGCGATCCAGCCGGCGCGATGGTCGGCGAGGAGGCGGCTCATGGCGCCCCCTTCGCTGGTCACCACCGGACAGCCGGCGGCCAGGGCGTCGAGGAAGCGGGTGCGCAGCGACAGGCGCGTCTCCAGGCTCGGCCGGTGGGGAGCGACGAGGAGGTCGACGTCGCGCAACAGGTCGTAGCGCCGCTCGGCCGGCACCCAGTCGTGGACCTGAACGCGGTTCCCCCACCAGCCGAGCGCGCGGCAGCGCGCCTCGACGGCGGCGAACAGGCGTTGGGGCGTGCTCTCCGGGTTGGGATTGCGGATGAGCAGCAGGGTCCAGGGGCCCTCGAGGAGCGCCAGGGCTTCGAGCAGGGTCCAGGGGTCGTACCAGTCGTAGAGGCCGCCGAAGAGGAGGCGCCGCTCGCCGGCTGCGCGGGGGGGGAGCAGGGGGCGATGGCGCGGCAGCTCGTCCGGCACGCCGAAGGGGACGGGGGCGAGCAGCGTGTCGAGGTCCGGGTCGCCTTGGATCCGTTCCGGGTTGACCCGGCCGAGGGCGGCGAGGAAGCCGAGATAGAACGTCCGCTGCTCCTCCGACGAGCAGAGGAAGAAATCGCCGCGTGACATCTGGAGCGCCCAGGTGGCGTGGTCGTTGCGGTAGGGGTCGAGCCCCAGCGTCTCGAAATAGGCGAAGTTCTCGATCAGCCAGGGATCATAGAGGTCGATCGCCACCGGCAGGTCTGGCATTTCGAGCACCAAGTCGTTGGCGAGCTGCCCCTGAGCCACGGCGCCGTCGCAGCCGCCGAGGATCGCGGCGAGCCGGCCGGGCTCGAAGCGGTGGACCTCGACGCCGCCGAGCCCGCCGAGCGCCGCCGTCTCCCTCGGATCGGCGGGCGAGATGAGGACCACGTCCACCCCGTGGGTCGGCAGCCGCCGCGCGAACTCGAGATAGCGGATGCCGATCCCCGCCATCAGGGGGCGGATGGGCTCGCTGGAGAGGAGAGCGATACGGCTCATGGGCGAATTGCACTCCGGAACGACATGCCCTTCGAAGCCTCACCCCCAACCCCTCTCCACAGAGTGGAGAGGGGGGGCGCCTGCGCACGGAATCGCGGCGATTCAGCAGGCCGGACTCCGACCTTTTCCCCCTCTCCACGGAGTGGAGAGGGGGTCAGGGGGTGAGGATTCGAAGGGCAGACCGTCGCGATCGGCAAAGCGTTCTGAATCCTCACGATGAGCGCCGTCCCACCCACTGGTGCAGCCGCCAGGCGCGGGTCGCTTCCATGGTCCGGATGATCCCGTTCAGGCGCTCGATCTCCGCGTACGTGCGGCCGAGGTGCGCCGTCTGGTCGTCCACCGCGGCGCGCAGCTTCCCCTCGTCGTCGTAGAGGCGCTGGATCTCGGCGGAGTGCCGCGCGATCTCGGCGGAGAAGTGCTGGATCTCGCCGCCCAGCCGCTGGATCTCGGCGCGCAGGGCCTCCCGCTCCTCGCCGAGGGCGGCCACCGTCCCGTTCGCGGCGTGGAAGCGCTCCTCCCAGAGAAACCGCTCGCGGGCCAGCTCCTGGTGAGTCTGCGACAGGGTGGTGAGATCGGTCCGCAGAGTGGCGAGGTCGCGGCGGGCCCCGCTCCACCCCTCGCGCTCGGCGACCAGCTCCGCACGCAGGGTGTCGACCGCGCGGGCGAGCACCTCGGGGCGGAGGCGGTCGGCGTGCCGGGCCAGCACCCGCGCCTTGACCTCCAGGAAATCGGCGCGCTCGCGGGGGCTCTCGCCGAAGATGTGATCCCCCCCGCCCCGGAAGTGCCGGTACTCGCAGGTGACCCGCGCGAGATGGCGGAACGGCGTGAGCCCGGCGAGGCGGATCAGGAAGTCCCAGTCCTCGAAGAAGGGCAGCGACGGGTCGAACGGGCCGGCCGCGGCGAAGAGCGACCGCTCGATCAGGAGCGTGTTGAACGGGATGTAGTTGTCGACCAGCAGGACGTCCGGATCGAAGTCGCGGCTGTAGGGGAGGCGGCGCTCGCGGCAGACCCAGCCTCCCGCAGGGTCGAGATCGTAGAGGGCCACCGCGGCGTCGGTATAGGCGACGCGCACCCCGGTGCCCGAGACCAGGCCCGCCAGCGTGGCCAGGTGCTCGGGAGCGGCGAGGTCGTCGTCGTCCAGGAAGGCCACGAACTCGCCGGTCGAGGCGGCGACTCCCGCCTCCGCCGCCGCGGCGCGCCCCCGGTTCTGGGTGAAGTCGACGCGGACGACCGGCAGAGGGAAACCCGAGGGCACCACCGGCGGCGCGCCGCCGTCGTTGACCAGCACCACCTCGGCGCGCCGGTACGCGCCCGCGGCGAGGCTGTCCAGGGCTTCCGCCAGCAGGCGCGGGCGGTCGCGGGTGCGCACGATTACCGAGATCTTTGGCCCCTCGCGAACTTCGTGGATCTCCGGCAGGCCGCCGAGATGGCGCACGAGCTGCGCGGGGCTGCGGGTGGTGAAGTCCTCGACGCGCAGGCGGCGATACCCCTCCGCCAGCTCCACCCCCGCCGGCAGGCTGAGCGTGCGGAACCGGCGCAAGCCCAGCGCGGCGTTCCAGTAGGGGTGCCGCTCCTCCTGGCTGGCGTACGCCGCCATCGCCCGCTCCAGCGTCTCGCGCTCGCCGCCGACGTCCACCAGCAGGTC
>DATBAW010000571.1:0-11407 GCA_036271335.1 Thermoanaerobaculia bacterium | reverse complement strand
CAGAGGACCTCGGGGTGGGAGTCGAGCAGCGTGCACAGCCAGTTGCTGCCGGTGCGCGGCGCCGCCAGCACCACGAAACGGACGCTCGCCCGGGGCTCGGCATCGGCGGACATGGAGAGGGACGCTAGCACAGGCGACGGCTCCGGCATGCCGGGCTCCGACATGTCGGCCGACGTGTCGGAGCGGCGGCTGACACGTCAGCGGCGCCCTTCCCGGCCGCGCTCCTCAGGGGAGGCGGACTGGCACGATCCTTGGAATGTTCTGACTAATATTTAATGGTACCCTGAACTACGAAACCCCGGAGGAGGCACCGTTTGAAGCTCGTCGGCCTGATGACCGTCCGTAATGAGGAATGGGTGCTCGGCCTGTCCCTGCGGGCGGTGCTGCGGTTCGTCGACGAGATCGTGGTGCTCGATCATGCCTCGACGGACGGCACGGCGGCCCTGGTCGAGCGGATCGCGGCCGAGCATCCGGGCCGGGTACGGAGCCTGCGCGAGGACAACCCGGTCTGGAACGAGGTCGCCTGCCGCCAGCGGCTGCTGGAGGCGGGGCGCGCGGCGGGCGCCACGCACCTCTGCGTGCTCGACGCCGACGAGGTCCTCACCGGCAACCTGCTCCCCGGCATCCGCGATCTGTTCGCCACCCTGGCGCCGGGGGAAACGCTGTCCCTCCCCTGGCTCGCCCTCTGGCGCGACCTCGACGCCTATCGCGAGGAGCCGAGCCGGGTGGCGCGGAAGATCATGATGCTGGGCTTCCGCGACGCCCCCGCCCTTCACTACGCGCCCGCCTTCGACGGCTTCGACTTCCACACCCGCCGCGTCCGCGGCATCGTCGGGGACCGCGCCTTCTGCGACGAGCCGGAGGGCGCGACCGGCGGCGTGCTCCACCTCGCGGCCGTCAACTGGCGGCGCCTCCAGGCGCGGACGGTCTGGTACCAGATGATCGAAGCGGTCCGCTACCCCAGGTTCCGCACGCCCGCCGAGCGGCAGGCCTTCTACGCCTTGCGCTACCTCGACGAGTCGGAGGTCCGGATGCGGCCGGTTCCCGCGGCCTGGTGGGAGCCGTACCTCCCCTGGCGCGGCGAGGTCGACGTCGACGGCGCCGCCTGGTTCGAGGCCGAGTGCCGCCAGATGTGGAGCGAGCACGGCGCCGACGTCTTCGCCGGGCTCGGCGCCGTTCAGGCGTCGCTGGCGGGGGCGCCGCGATGACCGCGACGACCGCGACGACAGTCGTCCAGGGGCTCTGGGTGGAAGGCGAGCTCTCCGCGATGGAACAGCTGGCGGTGCGCTCGTTCCTGGCTCAGGGGCATGAGGTCCACGTCTACTCCTACGAGCGCGACTTGGCCCTGCCCGCCGGCGCCCGGCGCATGGAGGCCGCGGAGGTGCTGCCGGCGAGCGCCATCTTCCGCTACACCGCCGGCCCCGGCGCCGGCAGCCTGGCCGCCTTCTCCAACCTCTTCCGCTACAAGCTGCTCCACGAGCGCGGCGGCTGGTGGACGGATCTCGACATGGTCTGCCTGCGCCCGCTCGACTTCGCGGCGGAGCACGTCTTCGCCTCCGAGCGGCGCAAGCTCGGCGGCGTCACCGTCACCAACAGCCTGCTCAAGGCGCCCGCCGGCAGTCCGCTGACCGCCGAGCTCTATGAGCGGGCGTTGCGCCACGAGCAGCGCGCCACCGTCTGGGGCTCGACCGGTCCGGCGCTGGTGCGGGAGGTGCTCGAGCGGCACGGGGCCGAACGGTTCATGGTGCCGCCGGACGTGTTCTGCCCGGTCGACTGGTGGCAGGCCGAGACTCTGCGCCAACCGGGCGAGATCCCGGACGGCGCCCACGCCGTCCACCTCTGGCACGAGAAATGGCGCTCCAACGGCTGGCCCAAGGATCCCGGCTATCCGCCGGCCGTGCTCTACCAACAATTACACCGGCGCTATCCGGCGCCGGACGAAAGGAGGCAATGATGGCTCAGTCGTCAAAGTCACAGAACAAGGGCGGTTCGCTGACCGCGGGCGGGGGCGCGGGGACGGTCAACGTCACTCTTTCCGCGGCCACGGCCAAGGACCTGCTCACGGCGTTGTCCCAGGCGGTCGGCACCGGTAGCAAGCTCAAGACCAAGCTCGCCGCCGGGTCCCGCTCCAAGCTGGCGGCTCCCAAGGCCCGGTCCAAGGCGGCGGCTCCCAAGGCGGCGTCCCGCGCCACGTCCAAGGCGGCGGCTCCCAAAGCAGGTTCCCGGGTGGCGAAGCCCAAGTGATGTCCATGGCTCCCCGCATCGCGCAGTTCCCTCGCTCCAGACGGACGCGCCAGCTCGCGCCCGCCCTGCGCGAGGTCCTCGCCGCCGAGCTCGGTCCCGAGCCTCGGATCGAGGAGTTGTGCGGGGAGCTCCTGAGGGTACGCGGCTTCTCGTGGTCCCTCGCCACGGCGCTGCTCGAAGCGGCCACCGGCCGCGCCGGCGAAAGCTGGGAGGAGCGCCGGCTCGCCGTCCTGATGCTCCAGCTCCAGCTGCTCCGGAGCCTCCAGTCGCGGCGCGAGCGTCTCGACCTGGATCTGGGCCTGGACCTGCCGCCCGCCGCCGAGCTGCGGCGCCGCCTGCTCCCCACGAAGCGGGCCGCCGCGGGATTGCGCGGCGCGGCCACGACGCCGGCGGCCTGGCGCGGCTTCCTCGCCGCCGCCCGCCACGAATGCCGGCTCCCTCTCGCCCGCCACGCTTTCACCCCCGCCGAGGTGGTGGTCCGGGTGCGCGCTCAGGTGCGCGTCTCGCGGGGAGTCCGCGATCCGCTCCCCGACCGCCCCGCCGACGCCGCCCTGGAATCGCGGCGGCTGCTGCGCGATCTCCCTCCCTATGAGGCGGAGATCTGCCGCCGGCTGATCCAGGACGCGGCGATCTACTGGGTGGACGCGCGGACCCGCTCCGAGATGGGCGCGCTGGTCGAGCAGCCGCCGGGGACCGTCGTCCTGGTGGTGCGCCCGCCGGGGAGCGACCTGGAGATCGAGCTGAAGCGGGCCGGCCGCCGTGGCCCCCACCCCTTGAGCGCCGTCCACTCGCGCGACGGCCGCGACGTGCCGCCGTCCCACCGGCTGGACGGCGGCAGCATGGGCCCGCTCCTGCAATGGGAGGCGCGGAATTCGGCGCGGCTCGCCCGTGCCTACCGCCGCGTGCACGGCGAGGAAGCGGCGGTCTCGCTCACGCTCGCCATCGCCACCGTCTACACGCTGCCGGGCGCCACGGGGGAGGCGCACCTCCTCGACTACTTCACCGATCCCGCGGCGTTCGGTCCCGGCTTCGCCACCATGCGCCGCGAGCTTCGCCGGGTGCTCGCCGCCGCCCGCCGCGAGGGCGCGACGAGCGGCCTCGGGCTCCCGGGCGACCTGGGCGAGACGCTGGAGCTGGTGAACTGGGCCTCCCCCCGCCAAGCCGTGATGGTCGGCACCAGCGCCCTCCGCCTCGACCGCGCGGCGCGCTATCTGGCCCATGGCGGCGCCGTTGAATATTTCGCGGAATACCTCGCCGAAGCCCCTCGCCGTGAGCCCGCTCCCGGCGAGGCGCGACGCTGGGCGGACGACCTGCTAGCCGACGTGCTGGGCGAGCCCGTCTTCCCCTCCCTTCCCGACCTCGCCCATGGCGCCTACGTGGAAGCGGTGCTCGCCGCCAACCGCCGGCGCGCCGACCGTCTCTTCCTGCGGCTGGCGCGGCAGCTCGGCCGCCTCTGGGCGACCGTCGCCGCCCTCGGCGCGGGCTCCTGGGGCGAGTCGTTCGTCGCCCGCAACGTCGGCCTCGCCTGCCGCTGGCGGGACGGGCGCCGGCGGGTGGAGCTGGTCTCGATGGACCACGACCGGCTGACCTTCCCGGATGCCGGCGAGGGGGACCTCCAGCTCGCCACCGCCCGGGCGCTCGACGAGCGCTACGTCCTCGGCGAGCACGGACGGGTCGAGGTCACGGGATCGTTCGAGCACCTGGCGGCGATCTACCGGGTGGACGAGGACCTCGTCCGCCGCGGCCGCGAAGCCCTGCTCGCCGAGCTGCCGCGGGCCCGGCGCCGCGTATGCGACGCCGGCCTTACCCCGCGCCGTCCGCTGTCCCATCCACCCTTCCGCATCGCGGAGAGGAGATAAGTCCGCATGAGAACGTTGACGATCCTGGCCCTGCTGTCCGCCCTGGCGGCGCCGCTTTCGGCGGCCCCCCAGGCCTGCCCCGCCAGCGCCGCCTGGGTGAGCGCGCCGAGCGAGCCCGACTTCGACGTCGATCCGCCGACGATCTGCGCCTTCTACCAGTACTCCTGGCAGTCGTTCCTGTACCTGACGGCGCCCGCGCCGGGCGGCGGCGGCGCCCTCAACTTCGAGACCTTCCCCTCGGTGAGCGACGTCTTCGGCCAGGGCGCCCTGCTGAAGGCGGCGGCCAACCGGCGGCTGGGCGCTCCCACCCTGTTCCAGGACCGGCGGATCGAACGCCTGCGGACCTTCCAGGTGCGCGGCTCGGAGCCGCTCGACGAGATCGAGCAGGCCGGCTCGAAGGGCGTGCTGGTCGACCAGAACGGCAACGTCACCTACTACGAGCAGTTCCTCGACCCCATCGCCACCAACTTCGTCCGCGTCTGCGATCTGAACATCAAGGCCTGCCAGACCTCGCCGGTCGCCCAGGGGCTGCGCTTCCCCGCCGGCGGCCTCGAGATCAAGGTCTCCTGGCGGCCGCTGCCGGCCGGCACGCCGAACGCCGATTCCTACTACACGCTGAAGGGCGTCAACGTCTACAACCCGCAGACGGGCCAGGAGACGGTCACCGACCTCGGGCTGGTGGGCTTCCACCTGGTCTACACGACGCCGAACCACCGGGAGATGGTGTGGGCGACCTTCGAGCACGTGGCCAACGCTCCCGACGGCCCCTGCACGGGCGCCACCACGCCCCCCGCGGGGTTCAGCGGCTGGGCGTTCAACCAGGCCGCGTCGACCGATTGCACGAAGATCAACCAGTTCACCAAGACGACGGCGCCCTACGACAAGACCCAGGCCGTCCGCAACTATCCCTACGGCACGGGGAGCGACTTCGGCGTCTTCGACCCGGCGACGATCCAGATCCTCAACCGGAGCGTCCTCGGCCTCCTGCCGGCGGGCTCGGTATGGCGCAACTACTTCCTGGTGGGCGCGCTCTGGACCAAGGGGGGAGTGCTGCCGGCGATCGCGCCGAACCAGACGGGCGCCAACGAGGCCGGCTCCACGTTCCTCTCCAACGCCACCCTGGAGACCTTCACCCAGTGGCCCAATCCGCCGTCGGGGAGCACCTCTGGCCTCCACGTCAACTGCTTCTCCTGCCACAACGCGGCGACCGCCGGCGCCAGCCCGCCGAACCCGCCGGAGTTCAAGCTGAGCCACGTCTTCAACAACGGCAATGCCAACGCCTGTCCCTACGTCCAGCCGGACGGCAGCAGCCAGCTGCCGGCCGCCTGCCAGAACACCCAGACCCTGACCGTGCAGCTGCTCTCGGCGCACGGCAAGAAGACGGTGCAGAAGAAGTGAACCATTCACCCAATCGCCTGAGGGCGAAGGAGGGAGTTCCGATGCGATATCCGAGGCGCCGTTTCATCCGCAGCATCCTGATCGCCACCGTACTGCTGGCCGCCGTGGGGCTGATGCCGGCCGCGGCCGTCACCTGCAACGCCAGCGCGAGCTGGGTGAGCAGCCCGAGCCAGCCCAACTTCAACGTCGACCCGAACAGCCTCTGCGCCTTCTACCAGTACTCCTGGCAGTCGTTCCTCTACCTGACGACGCCGGCCCCCGGCGGCGGCGGCGCCCTCAACTTCGAGACCTACCCCAGCGTCGCCGACGTCTTCGGCGCGGGCAACACGCTGCGGGCCTCGGCCAACAAGATCGAAGGCCCCGTCACCCTCTTCAACGACAAGCGCATCAACAAGCTGCGCCGCTTCCAGGTGCGCGGCTCCGAGCCGCTCGAGGACATCCAGCAGGCCGGCTCGCAGGGCGTGCTGGTCGACCAGAACGGCAACGTCACCTACTACGAGCAATATCTCGACCCCATCGCCACCTCGTTCATCCAGAGCTGCGACCTGAACATCACCGCCTGCCAGTCCACGGCCGCCGCCGCCAACCTGCGCTTCCCGGCCGGCGCCATCGAGCTCAAGATCTCCTGGCACGTCATCCCCTACGGCGCGCCCAACGCCAGCAGCTACTACACCCTGCAGAACGTCGAGGTCTTCAACCCGCAGGCCAACGGCGGCGCGGGCGAGAACCAGACCGTCAACCTCGGCCTCGTCGGCTTCCACCTCGTCTACACCACGGCGAACCATAAGGAGATGGTCTGGGCCACCTTCGAGCACGTCGACAACGCTCCGGACGGTCCCTGCTCCACGACCATGCCCCCGCCCCCGGGCTTCAAGAGCTGGGCGTTCAACAACGTCGCCAAGACCGGCTGCACCGGGGTCAACAGCTGGACGAGCGGCCAGAAGCCGCCCTATCCGATCACCCAGGCGGTCCGCAACTATCCCTACGGCAGCGACACCAGCACCTCGGGCCAGACCAACATCGCCACCATCCAGGCGATCAACAACAGCATCTCCGGGCTCCTCCCCTCGGGCTCGGTATGGAGCAACTACTTCCTCGTCGGCGCCGTGTGGACCAACGGCACCCTGCCGGCCGTCGGCCCGCCGACGAGCACGCCCGGGTTCAACGAGGCCGGCTCGACCTTCCTCTCCAACGGCACCCTGGAGACCTTCACCCAGTGGCCCAACCCCATCGCGGGGAGCACCTCGGGGCTCCACGTCAACTGCTTCTCCTGCCACAACGCGGAGCAGACCAGCACCAATCCGCCCAACAAGCCGGCGTTCTTCGTCAGCCACGCCTTCTTCAACGGCAACGGCAATTCCTGCCCCTACTCCAGCACGCTGCCGGCGGCCTGCACCAACTCGCAGACGCTCACCGTGGAGCTGATGCAGGCGCACAAGAAAGCGACCAAGAAGAAGTGAGCTGCCGAAAGAAGTGACCTGAAACGTCAGACGAAGAAGCTCTCCCAGGGGGATCCGGCGAAATGGTGCTTCAGCTCGGCGTAGTTCTCGATGGCCCGCTCCGGCGGGCGCTCCTCCAGCCTGGAGACGGCGGGCCGCAGCGGCCGCGCCTCCAGGCCGAGGAACGCCTGCACCCGGGCCAGGGTGGCAGCGGAATCGTCGCCGCACAGCTCCTCGTAGGTGAGGCGCAGGAGGGGGTGGCCGGACAGCGCCTCCTCCGCGTGGCGGCGCCAGCGGGCCACCTCCGCGAAGTCGAGCGCCAGCTGGGCCGGATCGATCGCGAGGCGCGGCCTCGCCCCCTGCGGAGGGCCGATCTGGCCGTCCGGCGGCCGGCCCGTCAGATGGGTCACGCCGTCGACGGCGCCCGGGTCCCAGGCGTGCCAGGACCCGGTGGCGCGCGCCATGCGGTGCGAGAGGTGACGCGCCAGCAGGTTCCGCCTTTCGAGATGCAGCACCCGCAGCCCGTCCATGGCGGCGAGCCGCGGCCAGACGTCCGCCCAGCCCGGGTTGGGGCGGATGCCTGGGAACGCCTCCAGCGCGTGCGGATGGTAGGCCTGGAGGACGAAACCGGCGGCCTTCACCTCGTCCGGCAAGCGGTCGTGGAAGACCCAGCCCGCCAGCACGTCGGCCGTCGGCGTCTTCTGCGGATACGGCAGGCGGCGGTCGTCGGAGTTGAACGGCTCGGCCTGGCAGACCACGGCCGGATGCGATTCGAGGGACGTCCGCAGCAGGTGCGTCCCGGAGCGCGGATACGAAACGATCACGAAGGGAATCACGGCGCCGATGCTATCCCAGGCGCCTGAGGGGAACGCGATGGAAGGACTGGCCTTCGCCCTGCTCGACACCTCGGCCGCGGTATCGGATGCCGCGGATGCCGCGGATGGGGCGGACACCGCGGACGCCGCGGACGCCGCAACGGCGGCCCGGCTGCGCGATCTGACGATCTCCTGGACGCGCTTCAAGCACGCCGGCCCGATCCTCGAGGGGAGGGACCTCGACGGCCTCCTGGCGCGGGCGGCGGCGGGGGGCCACCGCTACTGCCTGGTGCAGGCGTGGGGACATATCCTGCAGGAGGTCTGGACTCCCGATTCGCAGGGGGGCACCGACTTCGTGGCGGCCCTGATGCGCTGGGCGGCGGAGCGCGACTTCGCGGCGGCCGGCAGCCCGGACTGCCTGCTGGTCGACCTCGCGCGCTACCGTCCCGGCTCGCCGGTGACGCCCTTCCCGGAGGCGCTGGCGTCCGGCACGGCGCGGCTGAGGGCGGACGCGCCGCTCGGCGACCTCAACAACCTCAGCGATCTCGACCTCGCCGACGCCGCCCGGCGCTGGGGTACGGGGACCGCGCGCTTCCTGGCCAGCACGAAGCTTCTGACCGGCAACCTGCCGCGCGGCGTCTTCGTCTGGAACATCGAGTCCTACGACGACGTGAGCGAGCCGGCGGAGGGTTTCACCGGGCCGCTCTCGACCCTCTACAGCGTGGCCGCGGGCTTCAAGCCCAACTGGATCCTGGAGTCGCACGGCTTCGACGAGCGCACCCGCGTGGTCATCTACGACTACAGCGAGGCCGGCCTCGAGTTCCGGCGCCTGCTGCTGGAGGAGTGGGACGGCGCCGACTACCCCACCTTCCTGCGCCACCTGTTCCGCCGGCTGCCGTCGAGCCGCGCCTTCTATCTGCTCTGGGACGGCGCTACCCCCGAGGACCTCGACTGGGACGACGTCGCGGCGCGCTGGCGCCAGGAGATCGACCGCTGGGGGGGCGAATCGGTGCTCCGCGCCCACTGGGCCCGCTACCGCCGGCTGCGGCACGAGCTCGTTCCCTGCAACCTGCTGGAGGGGGGCGAGCCGCTCCTCGCCCACCTGCGCGACGAGCCCTCGGCCCTGATCTGGTGGAGCAACGCATTCTTCACCATCTACAGCAACTGGAAGCTGGACGCCCGCCGGCGCCAGGAGATCTATGGCCGCTGGATCGAGCAACTGGCCGCCCAAGCGCCCCGGCTCCTGCTCTACGGCGCCAGCTCCAACAACATCAGCGTCAACGCCGTCCGCGCGGCGGGGTACTGGGAGTGGTACCGGGAGAACGCCGGGGACGAGCTGGAGCCGGGGCGGCTCCATCGCGTCGAGCTCCGTTTCTGAATCCGAGTCTTGGTGACGTAAAGGAGAGAGCCATGACACTTCCCGACAGCAGCCTCCAGACCCGCGTGTCCCCGGAGCCGCAGCTCGCGCCCGGAGCCCGGCCGGCGCGGCTGCCCACCCGCTACGGCGATTTCCTCGCCCACGCCCACGTCGATCCCCTGACCGGCCTGCACCACTTCGCCCTGGTGCGCGGCGAGGTGGACGACGGCGCGCCCGTGCTGGTGCGGATGCACTCCGAGTGCCTCACCGGGGACGTCTTCGGCTCCCAGCGGTGCGACTGCGGCGCGCAGCTCGACCTCGCCCTGCGGCGGATCGCCGGCGAGGAGCGCGGCGTGCTCCTCTACCTGCGGCAGGAGGGGCGCGGCATCGGCCTTTCGGCCAAGCTCGACGCCTACGTGCTCCAGGACCAGGGGCTGGACACCGTCGAGGCCAACGAGCGCCTGGGCTTCCCCGCCGACCTGCGCGACTACCGCGTCGCGGCCGAGATGCTGAAGGCGCTGGGCATCGAATCCGTGCGCCTGCTCAGCAACAACCCGCGCAAGCTGGCGGCCCTGACGCAGCTCGGCCTGCGCATCGCCGAGCGGGTGCCGTTGCGGGTGGCCCCCACCGCCGAGAGCCGTGGCTACCTCGAGACCAAACGCCGGAAGATGGGCCACCTCCTCGACTAGCGCCGGACCCGATACCGATGAAACCGTTCGTCCACATCAATTTCGCCGTCCTCGCCGACGGCTCCGCGACCGCCGCCGAGATCTCCTCTGCGGAGGACTGGCGGCGGGTCCACCTCCTGCGCGAGCTCTACGACGCCGTCGCCGTGGGGGCGCACACCTGGGAGCAGGACCGGCCGCGCCTCTCCGTGCGCCCGGAGCGCCTGGGCCGCGAGCCGCGCCGCCAGCCCCATCGCGTCATCTTCGGCGGCAGGTTCGGCGGCCGCCATGCCTGCACCCCTCTCCCCGATGGCCGCACCACCTTCCTGGTCGGCCCGGAGCTCGAGGAGGAGCCGGCGGAAGGGACGGTCGCCATCCGCGCCCGCGGCCACCGCCTCGACGAGCCGCTGGCGGACCTCCGCCGCCACGGCGTGCGCACCCTGCTGGTCGAGGGGGGTCCGCTCCTCCTCGGCTCCTTCTTCGCCCAGGGCTGTTTCGACCGCCTCACCGTCTTCGTCGCCACCGACTGCCCGATCGCCGCGGCGCAGGCCGCCCGTCAGATCCTCCCCGAGCCGCCGCCGCTGCGCGCCCGCCGCTTCGGGGAGGGGGTTTTGCTCTCCTGGAGGTCGCCTTCGTGCCGGCCATGACCCGCTTCGCCCTGCTCACCAACCCCCGCTGCGGCAGCACCTATCTCGCGACGCTGCTCAACTCGCACCCGCAGGTGCTCTGCCACGGCGAGCTGTTCTACCAGCACCAGGTCTTCTACGCCGTCGGCCATCGCGACGGCTCGCTCCACCTCGCCACCCCGGCCGAGCGCGACGCCGATCCCGCCGCCTTTCTCGACAAGGTCTGGGCGCACCCCTTCGGCAGCTCGGCCGTGGGCTTCAAGCTGGTGGCCGGCCAGCACCCCGGCGCCTTCGCGGGCCTGTTCGCGGATCCGGAGATCCGGGTGATCGTGCTCCGCCGCCGCAACCGGCTGAAGAAGTTCGTCTCCGCCCTGGTGGCCGAGCGTGAGCAGATGTGGACGCACTACAAGCACCGCTTCCGCCCCGAGGACCTGAAGCCGGTCCAGGTCGAGGTGTCGCTCGACGGCCTCGGCTCCTATCTCGCCGGCGAGCAGGCCTTCTACGACGGCCTGATGGCGGAGCTCGTCCGCAGGCCGAAACCCTGCGCCGAGGTCTTCTACGAGGATCTCTTCGCCGGTGGCGAGGCGATCGAGCGGCTGCTCCGCTTCCTCGGCGTGGCCGCCGAGACGCAGGGGCTGGAGCCCGCCACCCACAAGAGAAACTCGCGGCGGCTGGCCGACCTGATCGTCAATTTCGACCAGCTGGCCCATCAGGTCGCCGGCACCGAGCTCGAGGCCGAGCTTCACGACTGCGGTTATTAGGCGAATACTGCGCCGCGCCATGCGAGTCCTCCTGCTCCAGGAAGAGCGCCATCTGCCCACCTTCGGCGGTGGGCACAAGGCCAACCGGCGGCTGCTCGAGGAGCTGGCCGGCCGTGGCCACGCCTGCCTCGTGATCTGCCCGGCCCACAACCGCGACACGCCGAGGGCCGAGTTCCTGGCCACCCTCGCCGGCCGCGGGGTGGAGGTGCGCTCGCGGCGATCGCCGGGGCCCGGGCTCTTCCA
>DATBAW010000570.1:0-3154 GCA_036271335.1 Thermoanaerobaculia bacterium | reverse complement strand
GCTGCGGCACCGGGGAGCCGGACCCGGGAGCTTCGTCGGCCTCTGCGTCGAACGCTCGGCCCAGGCGGTGGTGGCGCTGGTCGCGATCCTCAAGACCGGCGCCGCCTACGTGCCGCTCGATCCCGACTACCCGGCCGAGCGCCTGGCTTTGATGATGGAGGACTGCGACCTCCGCCTGCTGGTCGTGGGCGACACGGCCCGGACGCGTCTGCCGCAGGGACTCCTCGCCGGCCGGGAGTGCCTCACCCCCGGCGAGACGGAAGAAGGGGAGCCGCTGGAGACCGGAGGACTGGAAGGGGAGGCCCTCGCGCACATCATCTACACCTCGGGATCGACCGGCCGGCCGAAAGGTGTGGCCCTCTCGCACCGGGCCGTCGTGCGGTTGGTGCGGGAGACCAACTACGTGCACCTGGGACCGGGCGACCGCGTGGCGCAGGTGTCGAGCCTCAACTTCGACGTGTCGACCTATGAGATCTGGGGCGCTCTGCTCAACGGCGCCACCCTGGTGGTGATCCCGCGCGACACCGTCCTGTCGCCTCCGGGCTTCGCCACGGCCCTCTCCGGGCACCGGATCACCAACATGTTTCTCGCTTCGGCCCTGTTCGCCCAGATGGCCCGGGAGGAGCCCGATGCCTTCGCGGGGATGCGCGAGCTGCTGGTGGGTGGCGAGACGATCGATCCGGAGGCGGCGCGGCGGGTGCTCGCCGGCCGGCCGCCCCAGCGGCTCCTCAACGCCTATGGGCCCACGGAGAACACGACGTACTCCTCCTGGTATCCGATCCGCACCGCGCCGCCGGGCCCGCTCCCCATCGGATCGCCGGTCGCCAATACGACGCTCTACGTGGTGGACCGCTGGCTTCAGCCGGTGCCGCTCGGTGTGGTGGGCGAGCTGGCGGTCGGCGGCCAGGGCCTCGCGTGGGGCTACTGGCGGCGGCCGGAGCTGACCGCCGAGCGCTTCGTGCCCGATTTCGCGGGACCGGCCGGCAGCCGCCTCTACCGCACGGGCGACCTGGTGCGCCGGCGCGCGGACGGGATCCTCGAGATCCTCGGCCGGATCGACCACCAGGTCAAAATCCGCGGTTTCCGCGTCGAGCTCGGGGAGATCGAGGCCCGCCTCGCCGAGCACCCCGCGGTGCGGCAGACCGTCGTGCTGGCCCGCGAGGACGTCCCGGGCGACAAGCGCCTCGTGGCCTACGTGGTGCAGAGCCCGGCCTACGAGACCGCCAAGAGCGGAGAGCAGACGGAGCAGGTCTCGCAGTGGGGAGAGATCTTCGACGACCTCTACCGGGCAGAGGCGCCGGAGGCCGATCCGACGTTCAACATCATCGGCTGGAACAGCACCTACACCGGCCTGCCGCTCCCGGCGAGCGAGATGGAGGAGTGGCTGGACGACACGATCCGCGGGATCGCCGCGCTCGAGCCACGGCGGGTGCTGGAGATCGGCTGCGGCACCGGCATGATCCTCTTCCGCATCGCGCCGCGCTGCGAGGCGTATACCGGCATCGACGTCTCCGGCCGCGCCCTCCGCTCCATCGAAAGCCAGCTCGGCCGCGTGGGCTTAGGCGACGGCCGCGTCCGGCTGCTGCGCAAGTCCGCGCACGAGCTCGACGGCCTCGCGGCCGGCTCCCTCGACACCGTGGTCGTCAACTCGGTGGCGCAGTACTTCCCGAGCGCCGACTATCTCGCCGAGGTGGTGGAGCGTGCCGTCGAGCTCGTGCGTCCCGGCGGCGCCGTGTTCCTGGGCGACCTGCGCAGCCTGCCGCTCCTCGAGGCGTTCCACACCTCGCTGGAGCTGTTCCAGGCCGATCCCGTGACGCCGCTCTCCCGGCTGCGCCAGAAGGTGCACGCCCGCCACATGGACGAGGGTGAGCTGGCGATCGATCCCGCCTTCTTCAGCGCCTTGCGGGAGCGGCTGCCGAAGCTCGGACACATCGAGATCCATCTCAAGCACGGCCGTGCCCACAACGAGCTGACCGGCTTCCGCTACCAGGCCGTGCTGCGGGTAGGGACCGGGCGGGAGGAGCCAGCCCGGGACGGCGTCCTGGACTGGCGCCGTGAAAGGCTGACGCTCGCCGCCCTCCGCCGCCGGCTCGCCGAAGAGGCGCCGCAGGTCGTCCGCCTGCGCAACATTCCGAACGCCCGCGTCGCGGAGGACACCGCCGCGGTCCGGCTGCTGCAAGAAGCCCCCGAGGGGATCGAGACCGCCGCCGACCTCCGCCACCGCGCCGCCGAGGCCGCCCGCGGAGCCGTCGAGCCGCAGGACCTCTGGGACTTGGGGCTAGACCTGCCCTACGAGGTCGAGCTGAGCTGGGCCGATCAAGGCGCGGATGGATCGTTCGAGGCGACGATCCGGGCCTCCTCCGGGTTGGGGGAAGGGGCGAAGGCCCGGGCTTCCGCTTCCTCAGAAGGCCAGGGCATCGCCCCGGGGGGCGAGGGCCCCCTCGCCGCGGCGTCCCTCGCTGCCTACGCCAACAACCCCCTCCAGGGCCGGTTCGCCCGCCGCGTCGTCCCCGAGCTGCGCGCTTTCCTGGAGGCGCGCCTGCCCGCCTACATGATGCCGTCCGCCTTCGTGCTGCTCGACGCCCTGCCGATCACCCCGAACGGCAAGATCGACCGGCGGCGGCTCCCGGCTCCCGGCGGCTCGCCGGAGAGCGGCCGGTCGCTGGTGGCGGCGCGCGATGCGACCGAAGAGCGGCTGCTCGCGATCTGGAAGGAGCTGCTCGGCGTGGAGCGGATCGGCGTCGAAGACGACTTCTTCGCGCTCGGCGGCCACTCCCTGCTCGCCACCCAGGCCATCTCGCGCGTGCGCCAGGCGTTCGGCGTCGAGCTCCCGCTGCGCACGTTCTTCGCGGCGCCGAGCGTCGCCTCCGTGGCCGCCGAGATCTCGCGCCTGCGGCTTGGCGGCGGCGAGGCGGACGTGCCGCCGATCGTCCCCGTGCCGCGCGACGGCCGCCTTCCGCTCTCCTTCGCCCAGGAGCGCCTGTGGTTCCTCGACCGGCTCGAAGCGCGGACTCTGGCCTACAACGAAGCGGCGGCCTTCCGCCTGGAGGGGCCGCTCGACACCGCCGCCTTCCGCGGCGCTCTGGACGAGATCCTGCTCCGCCACGAGAGCCTGCGCACCACCTTCCCCGAAGTCGACGGCGAGGCCGTCCAG
>DATBAW010000569.1:0-2314 GCA_036271335.1 Thermoanaerobaculia bacterium | reverse complement strand
ACAGCCGACCCGGAGCCACCCATGAACCGACCCGCCCTCGTCGCGATGTTTCAATTCAGCCACGGAGCCCTGGGCCGTAATCTGGAGGGGATCACGCACGAGGAGTCGTTGCGCGCTCCGGAGTCCGGAGGCAACAGCCTGAACTGGGTGCTCGGCCATCTTCTCTACTACCGCAATCGAATCCTGAGCCTCCTTGGCGCGCCGCCCGCCTGGGACTCGCCTCAGGCCGCCCGCTACGCCCGCGGCAGCGCGCCTCTGGGTCCGGACGACGATCCGGTGCCGCTGGAGACGCTCCGCGCCGGCTTCGACCGCTCGCAGGAGCTCCTCCTCGCGGCTCTCGCGGCAATTTCGGAGGAGGAGCTGGCGGCGGTCAACGAGCGCGGCGAGCCGGTGATTCAGCGGCTCGCCCTGCTCGGCATGCACGAGGCGTATCACGGCGGCCAGATCGGACTGTTGCGGCGGCTGACCGGTCACTCCGGCGCCATCGCCTGAGGGCCGGCCGGTATCGATCGCCTACGGCCTCCCGGCTGTCGCGTCGTAGAACGCGCCCACGGCTTCCTTCATCTGCTTCAGGGAGGGCTCGTGGAGGTACATCATGTGCCCCGCCTCGAAGTACTTCATCTCGATGCGTGACCGCTGCTCCTTCTCCAGCAGGAGATGGCTCATCATCGTTTCGGCGGCCAGGAAGGGCGTGGCGAGGTCGTAGTAGCCGCTGAGGGTCAGGATCCGCAGGTGTGGATTGGTGGCCAGGGCATGGATCAGGTCGGTGCTGGTGTCCGGCACGGGCAGCGGAAAGGGGAGGTTGGGGACGTGGTGCCGGAAGTCCCAGAGGACCGAGATCCTGTCGCCCAGGACGGTGTAGGTGCGGCCCTGCCCGAATTTCAGATCGGAATGGAGATAGTCGAGGAACGCCGCGGTGAACGGCGCCCCGATGGCGGACGACTGCGGATCGTAGTCCGCGTCCTCGCTCAGCGGATCGAGGCTGGCGCCGGCGAAACGGCCGTCGAGGATGCCGAGGGTCAGGTGCTGGCTCCGCAGCAGCTCCTGAGCGAACTGGCTCGGGCGGACCCGCAGCTTCGCCTGCTTCACGTAGTCGGCGGAGAGGCCGGTGTACTGATGGATCTTCTCGGCGATCGCGTCGCGCTCCGCGGCGCCGATCGCGTCTCCCTTCAGCAGTGCCGAGGCGTAGTCTCCGAGCGCGAAGGCGCGCACCTCGGCGAGGAAGGGCTCGAGCGGGCCGGGCCGCCGCGGCAGGGCGTGGTGATACCAGGCCGCCGCGGCGAAGCTCGGCAGGGCCAGCGGGTAGGACTTGTCATTGCCGGGGAGCGGATAGATCGCCTCGAAGTCGATCCCCACCGAGAGCAGGATGACGCCGTTGAACGCCATGTTGGCGTGCGTCTGGAGCCAGTCGACCACGCCCGCCGAGCGCGTGGTGCCGTAGCTCTCGCCGAAGAGGTACTTGGAGGAGCCCCAGCGGCCGTTGTCGTCGACGTATTGCACGATGAAGCGGCTGATCGATTCGATGTCCGGATCGACCCCCCAGAAATCCTTGTCCTTGGCCTCGCCGACCGCATGGCTGAAGCCGGTGCCGACGGGATCGATCAGCACCAGGTCGGTCTTGTCGAGGATGCTGTAAACGTTGTCGACCACCTTGTAGGGCGCCGGCGGAGTCGGTCCGGCGTCGGTGGTGACGATGCGGCGCGGCCCGAGCGCACCCATGTTCAGCCAGATCGACGACGAGCCGGGACCGCCGTTGTAGGCGAACGTGATCGGACGCCGGCCGGCGCCGCTGCCGCCCTCTTCGGTCGGGCGCTGAACGTAGGCGATGTAGCCGATCGAAGCCGCCGGCTCGTCCTTCTCGTTGCGCACCAGCAGCGTCCCCGCGGTTGCGGTGTAGCGGATCGCTCGGCCGCCGATCGTGAGGCTGTGCTGGGTGGTGGAAGGCTCGGCCTTGGGCGGCGCGTCCGCGGCACGGGCGGTGGTGGTGGACGCGAGGATGGCGAGGAGCGTGGCGGCGGTCGTCAACCCCAGGAGATGTCTGGTCATGCAAGATCCCTTGAACGAAAACTGTGAGCCGGGCCGGTACTGGCCGCCCAGCCCTTTTTACGCACCCCGGGCTGCCGGAGTTGCAGAGGCCACCGAGACGGTCCAGCCGGCCGGCTTCTGGCGGATGCTAGGAGCCTGCGCGCCAGGAACCGCTGGAGCGCAGGTTCCCTCCGCTGACGTGCGGCTCAGGACTCGAGAGATTTTTGTCGGTCCGCAGCGTCGTGGTCACGGGTCGTTGAGAGGGGAGCAAAACTCGGCGGAGGTAGGC
>DATBAW010000568.1:0-5018 GCA_036271335.1 Thermoanaerobaculia bacterium | reverse complement strand
GCCGTTGCCCGGCAGGCTGCCTCTACTGCCCCCGCTCCACCTGCACCTCGACATCCCCATCGCGGTCGCGGGTGATTCTCAGTTGCCAGGGGTTGCAGCAGACTTCGCAGTCCTGCACCAGCACGCCGTAGACGTCCGGCTCGATCGAGATTTCCGTGACCTCGCCGCAGTAGGGACACTGGACCTCGATGAGATCCGCCCAGTAGCCGTCGTGCTCTCTCATGCGCTCCATCCTCCCTTGCGGCCGAGCTTGGTGACGATCTCGAATTCCTTCTTGATCACCGGCTGCACGGAGAGGCGCGAGCCCTTCTGGGTGACCACCATGGCTTGGAGGCCTGGGGTTTCCTTCAGGACGCCGAGCGGCACGATGTCGGGAAATTTCTCGACGAAGCGGATGTCCACCATGTACCAGGTGGGATTGTCCGGATCGCTCTTGGGGTCAAAATATTTATGTCCTTCCTCGAAGGCGTAGGGATCGGGATAGGCGGCGCGCGAGATCTCGGCGAGGCCGGTGACGCCCGAGGGCTCGGCGTTCGAGGCGTAGAAGAGCACGCCGTCGCCCGGTTTCATGTCGTCGCGCATGGAGTTGCGCGCCTGGAAGTTGCGCACTCCTTCCCAGGTGGTAGTGCCGTCGCGCTCGAGGTCGTCGATCGCGTAGGCCTCGGGCTCGCATTTCATCAGCCAGTATTTCTTGGCTCGGGCCATATCGTCTCCTTATTCCGCGAATGGAACGATGCCGCCATTTCGGAGACGCCCCGCCGTCCCCGTGACCTGCGCAGGATGTCGCACATTGTCTGGGGACGTCTCTACGGAACGGTGTCGCGATGGCCACGGATGGTGATCATGGAAGCGTCGTGATGCGAAACGTTCCCAACACCTCCGCAACCTCGACCTCCGGCCGTCTCACCCTCGTTCCGTAGAGACGCCCCAGACAATGTGCACCAACGCTTCGAAGGCCTGCGGCGTCGGGGCGTCTCCGCAGCGGCAAGGTCTCTCCAGCCTCTCAAGCTTCGGCGTCATCCCCCTCACACGCTCTGCCGCAGCATATCGAGCAGCTCGTCGCGGGTGAAGATCTTCGCCAGCTCGGGGGAATCCGCCTGGACGACGCTCGCCATCCGCTGACGCTTCTTCTCGATCAGGGCGGCGATCTTCTCTTCCAGCGTCCCTTCCGTGACCAGCTTGAAGACCTGCACCGCCCGCCGCTGTCCCAGCCGGTAGACGCGGTCGGTCGCCTGATCCTCCTTCGCCGCGTTCCACCAGCGATCGTAATGGATCACGGCCGATCCGCCTACGAGGTCGATCCCGGTGCCCCCCGCCTTCAGGCTGCCGAGGAAGACCCGGCAGGCCGGATCCTGGTTGAAGCGGTCGACGATCTCGCCGCGGCGGACGCTGGCGCCGGTCAGCTGGACGTAGCCGATGCCGAGGCCGTCGAGATGGCGCGCCATCAGCTCGATCATCCCCAGGAACTGGGTGAAGACGACGACCTTGTGGCCGCTCTCCAGGCACTCGCCGAGGATCTCCTGGTAGAGGTCCCATTTGCCCGAGGCGAGCTCGCCGGCGCGGTCGAGGTCGCCGATCGCCAGCGCCGGATGGTCGCAGATCTTCTTCAGCAGGCTGAGCAGGGCGAAGACGTGGATATAGGGGAGGTGGCCGTCCGCCGCCGCCTCGATCTTGCGCGCCAGCTCGGCGCCCCGGCCGTCCACGGCGTCGCGGTAGAGGCGCACCTGATCGTCCGAGAGGGCGCAGGTGCGGACGTCCTCGATCTTCTCCGGCAGCTCGTCGAGCACGGTGGATTTCAGGCGGCGGAGCACGAACGGCGAGATCACCCGCCGCAGCTCGCCAAGACGGTCGTCCTCGCGAGCGGCGTCCGCGAAACGCTCGTAGCGCTGCTCGAAGCCGGCGTCCGTGCCGAGGTAGCCAGGGAGGACGAGGTCGAAGAGCGCCTTGAGCTCGCCGAGCGTGTTCTCGATCGGCGTGCCGGTCAGGCCGAGCTTGACGTCCGCCACCAGGTGATCGGCGGCCTGCCAGCTCTGGGTGCCGCGATTCTTCAGGTTCTGCGCCTCGTCGAACACCGCCAGCGCGAAGGGCACCGCGCTTAAGGCCTCGGCGTCGCGGCGCAGCACGCCATAGGAGGTCAGCAGCACGTCCCCTGCCTTGAGCTGGCTGGGCAGCCGTCGCTGCGCGCCGTGATGGACGACCGGCCGCAGTCCCGGCGCGTGGCGCTGGATCTGGTTGCGCCAGTGGCTGAGCACGCTGGTCGGGCAGGCGACCAGGAAGGGCTCGGCCGCCTCGCCCCGTTCCAGCAGGGTGACCATGAGGGCGAGCACCTGGAGCGTCTTGCCGAGGCCCATGTCGTCGCAGAGCAGGCCGCCGAGGCGGTTCTGGACGAGGAAGAGGAGCCAGTCGACACCGATCCGCTGGTAGGCGCGCGGCGTGGTGACAAGGCCCTTGGACTCCAGGAAGGGCGCGGCAGGTTTCAGCTCCAGCAGGCCGCCGAGGCGCGCCGCCGCGTCGGCGTCGCCGGTGATCTTGACCGGGCGTCCCGCCGCGGCCTGAAGGCGGAGCAGCTCGCTCGGCGGCAGGCGGAAGCGGTCGCCGTTGGCGGCGCCGAGGCGGTCGATCTCGCGGAAGGCGGGCGCGTTGAGATCGATCCATCCGCCCGCCGTCTCGAGGTACGGAAGGCCTTCCTTACGGGCGCGCAGGATCTCGGCGAGCGAGACCGCGTGGCCGCCGAAGCCGTATTCGATCGCCAGCCAGTACCAGCTGCGGGCGAGCGCCTCGTCGACGTCGATCGCGTCGACGGCGGAGAGGTCGATGTGATCGAATTCCTTGAAGATGCGCCGGTCGCGCAGCGGCTCGTCGAGCACCAGCAGGCCGGTGCCGAGAGCGTCCTGGTTCTCGGCCAGGAAGCTCGCCACCTGGCCGCGCTGGAGCTTCATGTTGACCGGCGCCTTGAACTTGCGCTCCTTCCCCTCGCGCTCCAGCTCGGCCAGCACGCCGAGCTCCTTGATATAGATCAGGTTTCCGTACCGGAAGCGCTCGAAGTCGCGGTGCTCGTAAAACCTTTCCTCGCCGTTCGCCTGCAGCGCGCGGATCACCGGCCGCACCTCGAGGTCGAGCTCGGTCTCCTGGGTGACGCGGAAGATCGACGCCAGCGGCACCGGACGGATCGCGAGATCTTCCTGCTCCGGATATTCCGCGGCGAGCAGCTGGAGCACCGCCCGCACCCGGTCGCGCGGCACGGCGAAGCGGACGACCGGATCTTCCAGCGAAAGTCGGTAGGTGAAGGTGAACCGGCCGCTGGTCTCGTCGATGGCGGGATGGAAGGTGCCGCGGCCGGCGAACTCGCGGACGCAGTGATAGGCGAGGCGGTGCCAGAAGCTCTCTTCCCATGCCTGGCGCTGCGTCTTCATGCCGGCCTTGTGGAAGACGCGCTCCTGCTCGGTCGCCTGGAAGAGCGCCAGCCGTTCGAGGAGGCCGGCGCGGTCGAAGATGTTTTCGCCGTCGGGAGCGGCCTTGCCGGTCCGTTCGAGGAAGCGCACGCGCGCCGGCGAGCTGTCGAGATACTCGGCCAGCTCGTCGCCGTTCGGCGCGGTGACGCGGATCGCCGGCGCCGGCTCGCGGGGCACGCGCAGCACCCGCACCTTGGCCGAAGCCTGGGCGTTCCCCTCGAAGAGGAGCCGCGCCAGCCGGCACCAGACGGACGCCTCGAAATCGGCCTCCCAGCTCCGCGCCGCCCGCGCCTTCTCGACCTCGGCGACCGACCGCGAGAGGTCCTTGAGATGGTCGCACGTCTGTTTCCGGCTGTCCGCGCAGGTGCAGGAGCGCAACGCCCGGTCGCTGCCGGGCACCACCGCGACGTAGATCGCCGTGTGCTTCTCGCCGGGCCGGTCGGGCACCAGGCCGATTCCCGTTCGATGGAACTCCAGATGGGCAAAAGCGGACATCGTTCTCCCTGGACGGTACAAGTCCCCGACGACGGCGCGAGGAGCGGAGGATTGTAGCGGAGTGGAGGGGGAGCACGAACGCGAACTAGACGGGAGGGGGACCGCCCTGCAAGGGGCGGGCTTTGAAGAGCCTGGGGTTTCAACCCCAGGCGGATCGGCGAGGCGGCATCGAAAGGGTCGATGCACCGGTGCCCACGCCTGGGGTTTCAACCCCAGGCGGATCGGCGAGGCGGCATCGAAAAGGTCGATGCACCGGTGCCCACGCCTGGGGTTGAAACCCCAGGCTGATCAAAGCCCGCCCCTCCAGGGCGATCCCCCTCCCGCGCCTGCCAGAGTTCCAGAGACGCTGCGCTAATACCCCATCGCCTCCCGCACCTTCCCCACCAGCCTCGCGTTCGCCGAGAAAGCCCCGTCCATCCATCCCGTCACCAGCGGCCTGCCGCCGCGCGTCTGAAGGACTCCCCCCGCCGCTTCCAGGATCGGCTTCAGGGCGGCCACGTCGTGCAGGGCGACCTCGGCCTCGATCATGGCGTCGGCCCGGCCCTCGGCGACCAGGATGTGCCCCCACCAGTCGCCGAAGCCACGGGTGCGGTCGGCGCGGGCGATGAGCTCCGAGAAGGCCGGCCAGTGGCCGTGACGCTGGAAGAGCTTGAGGCCGCCGTGGACGATGAACGCCTGCTCGATCTCCGCGGTCTCGCTGACCCGCAGGCGCCGCTGGCGGCAGGTCTCCAGGCACGTGCCGGTGCTCCCCCACGCACCCTCGCCGCGCGCGCCCCACCAAGTCTCGCCGAGGCTGGCGCTCTCGCGATCGGCCGGAGTCGCGGACAGTCCTGCGCCGGGCCCCAGGGCTGGAGCGTGGACGGCGCCGAAGACGAGCTCACCGTCCAGCTCGAGACCGATCAGGATGGCGAAGTAAGGCAGGCCGGCCACGAAGTTCTTGGTGGCGTCGAGAGGATCGATGATCCAGCGGTCGCGCTCACTCCCCTCCTGGCCGAATTCCTCGCCGAGGAGGCCGAGCTCGGGGGTGGCGCGGTGGAGCGTCTCGCGGATCGCCGCCTCGGAGCCGCGGTC
>DATBAW010000567.1:0-2642 GCA_036271335.1 Thermoanaerobaculia bacterium | reverse complement strand
GGCGGCTGGCGGCGCTGGAGGGGGCCGAGCACGCTTCCTGTTACGGCACCGGCCTGGGGGCTACGGCGGTGCTCGCCCTCGCCCTGCTCAAGGCCGGCGACCGCGCCCTGCTCTCGGACGTGGTCTACGGCGGCACCGTCCGCCTGTTCCAGCAGGTGCTCTCCAAGTTCGGCGTCAAGAGCGAGTTCGTGGACGCGGCAGATCTGGCCGCCTGGGAGACGGCCCTGAGCCGCCCGGCGCTCCTGGTGTTCATCGAGTCGCCGGCCAACCCCACCCTCAAGCTCACCGACATCGCGGCGGTCGCGCGCCTTGCCCACGCCGCCGGCTCCGTAGTGGTGGTGGACAACACGCTGCAGACGCCGATCCTCCAGCGCCCGCTCGAGCTCGGGGCGGACATCGTGCTCCACTCGACCACCAAGTTCATCGAGGGGCACAACGCGACGCTCGGCGGCGCGCTGATCACCCGCGACGCCGAGCTGCACGAGAAGCTCACCTTCCTGCGCAACGCCATCGGGGCCATCCAGTCGCCGATGAACGCCTGGCTCACCCTCCAGGGGGTGAAGACGCTGCCGCTGCGCATGGAGCGCCACTCGGACAACGCCCTCAAGATCGCCCGTTTCCTGGAAGGGCACCCGCGGGTGACGAAGATCCTCTATCCCGGGCTCGAATCGTTCCCCCAGCACGCGCTGGCGCTGCGGCAGCAGCGGAGCGGCGGCGCGCTGATGGCCTTCGAGGTCAAGGGGGGAGCCGACGCCGGGGTCCGCGTCATGAACGCGGTCCGCCTCTGCTCCCTGGCCGAAAACCTGGGCGCCGCCGAGACCCTCATCACCCATCCCGTCTCGATGACCCACGCCGCCGTGCCCGTCGAGCAGCGGCTGGCCACCGGCATCACCGACGGCCTGATCCGGATCTCCGTCGGGCTCGAGAATCCCGACGACCTCATCGCCGACCTGCGCCAGGCCCTGGAGGCCTGAGCGTTCCCGGACAGAAACGTTTTTCAAACAGGAGAAGAATCATGACCCTTTCATCCCCGACGATCGTCCTCAAATTCGGCAGCTCCGCGCTGCGCTCCGAAGCCGACCTGCCGCTCGCCGTCCACGAGATCTACCGCGAGTGGCGGGCCGGCCGTCGCGTTCTGGCGGTGGTCTCCGCGCTCGGCTGTACCACCGACGACCTGCTGAAGCGAGCGCAGCAGCTGGGCCTGCCACCGCAACGGGAGGGGCTGGCCGCCCTGCTCGGCACCGGGGAGACGGCCGCGGCCGCTCTCCTGACCCTCGCCCTCGACCGTTCCGGCCTCCCCGCCACCCTCCTCGATCCCATCCAGATGGGCCTGATCACCGTCAGTCGCGACGGTGATGGCTGCGACCCCGTCGCCGTAGACGTTCCTCGCCTGCGCCGCGAGCTCGAGCGCGCCATCGTGGTCGTCCCCGGCTTCGCGGGACGCGACCGAGCCGACCGTCCCACTCGTCTGGGCCGCGACGGTTCGGATCTGACCGCCCCTTTCCTCGCCCTCGAGCTGGGCGCTTCCTGCTCGGATCGCTCAGTCCTGTCGCGCCCGGCCGGTCCACCCTTGCGCGTCGCCCTGCTCGGCTGTGGCACGGTCGGCGGCGGCGTGTTGGCGCGCCTTCTCGCCCGGCCGGACCTCTTCCGCGTTACCGGTGTCGCCGTGCGCGAGCCCAACCGCGACCGTTTCCCCGTCATCCCGCGGCATCTCCGTAGCGTCGATCCCGCGGCTCTGATGGAGCGCGGCGCCGACGTCGTCGTCGAGTTGCTCGGCGGACGCGAGCCCGCTCACCGGTTGATCGCGCGGGCGCTCGACCTCGGCCGCCATGTAGTGACCGCCAACAAGGCGCTGCTTGCCAGTGAGGTGGAGAGCCTGGAAGCGCGGGCGGCGCGGCGCGGCGTCTCGCTCCGCTTCAGCGCTGCCGTGGGCGGTGCGCTGCCGGCCCTGGAGGCGGTGCGCCGGGCGGCGGCGCAAGGGACCGTCCAGTCGATCGTCGGAGTCCTCAACGGTACCTGCAATTTCGTCCTCGACCGTTGCGCGGCGGGGGCCACTTTCTCGGAGGCGGTGGCGCTGGCGCGCGAAGCCGGCTACGCCGAGGCCGATCCCACCCTCGACCTCGACGGCTCGGACGCCGCGCAGAAGCTCTCTCTCCTCGCCCGCGAAGCTTTCGGCGTCGATCTCCCCTGGGAGAGCATCCCGCGGCGAGGAATCGGCGATCTCGACGAGCGCACGCCGGCAGAGGCGCTCCGGCGAGGGAGACGGGTGCGCCTGGTCGCCTGCGCCGAGCGCGTGGACGGTGATTTGCGCGCCAGCGTCCAGCCGGTGGATCTCCCGCCCGACCACCCGTTCACCGGGCCGGCCGGGGCGGAAAACGCCCTGGTGGTGGAGCTCGTCAACGGCGAGCGCATCGAGCTCGCCGCCCGCGGCGCCGGCCGCTGGCCGACGACCGAGGCGGTGATGGCCGACCTCTTCGACCTGGCGGCGGAATCGTTCCGGGGTGACTTCGCGCAGTTGGAAGAAGGTGCGGCATGAAGACCTCCACTCTCTGCGTACACCTCCCGCCGGGAGACGATCCCCATGGCGCCACGGCGCCGCCGATCTACCAGACGGCGACCTTCCGCCAGCCGGGCGCCACGGA
>DATBAW010000566.1:0-8290 GCA_036271335.1 Thermoanaerobaculia bacterium | reverse complement strand
GCCCGGGGTCGGATCGGTGACGCCGGCCGGGGCCGTGACGGTCGCCGTGTTGCTGAGCGTGCCGGTGGCGGACGCCGAGATGGTGCAGCTCGCGGTGTAGGTGACGCTGCCGCCGTTGGGCAGGTTGACGGTGCCGTTGATGTTGCCGGAGCCGGAGGCGGTGCAGGTACCGCCGCCCGCGCCGACGCAGGTCCAGGTGCAGGTCAGCGAAGCCGGGAAGGTATCGGCGACGGTCGCGCCGGTGGCATTGCTGGGCCCGGCGTTGGAGGCGGTGATCGTGTAGGTCACCGAGCCGCCAGGAGTCGCGGTGGTGACGCCGTCGGTCTTGCTGATCCCGAGGTTCGCCTGGGGCGTCAGCGCGTCGGTGTCGGTCGCGCTGTCGTTGGCGCTGTTCGGATCTCCGGCGAGCGCCACCGTCGCTGTGTTGCTGAGGGTCCCGACCGCCGATGCGGCCACGGCGCAAGCCGCCGTATAGGTGACGCTGGCGCCGGCGGGGAGGTTGACCGTGTCGTTGACGTTGCCGGAGCCGGAGGCGGTGCAGGTGCCACCGCCGGCGCCGGCGCAGGTCCAGGTGCAAGTGAGGATGGCCGGGAAGGTGTCGGCGACCGTGGCGCCCGTCGCCGGGGTGGCGGTCGCGTTCGAGGCGGTGATGGTATAGGTCACCGAGCCGCCCGGCACCGCGGTCGTCACGCCGTCGGTCTTGGTGATCCCCAGGTCCGCGGCAGCCACGGCGGTGACGTTGATGCACCCGGTGGCGGTCACGCTCTGGCCGTCGGGGTTGACGATCGTGACGTCCTGGAGACCCCCGACCAGGGCGGTGATGTTCAGCGTCACCTGGGTCGGCGAGTTGTAGGTCACGCTGTTGACGGTCGCGTTGGTGACCGTGGCTGAGAGGTGGCTGAACGGCAGGGCCGGCGGCGTCAGGTTCGCCCCCGGATCATAGAAGCCCGAGCCGCCGCTGGAGGTTGCGGCGACGGCCACGTCGCCGGTCGGACCGCTGAAGGAGATCGGGCTGCCGGAGCAGGTCGGCGTCGCCGGCGGCGGCGCCGCGAGCTTGCCGACGCGCACCGCGTAGCTGTTCGACGCCTGGTTGTACTCCTGGATCGTCCACACCGTCATGTCGTCGAGCGGATCGACGACCGTGAAGGAGTAGTCACCCCAACGGCGCGGCGCGCCCGAGGCACCCGGATCACCCGCCGGGTTGTAGTTCGAGGTGGTCGTCCCGAAGGTCACCGCGGCGACCGTCGGCGGCCCGGTCATCGTACCGAGGGTGTCACCGGCGAGCCGGCCGACGTAAACGGGCGTGGCGCCCACGGGCGTGCCTGCCATGCTAGTCCCGAGCACGGAGTGGCCCTGTCCCGTCACCACGACCGTCGGAATCCAGTACTGGCGGGCGGCGGCGCGGGTGGCCGCGTTGTCGAACACCGTGCCCGACTGCACCAGCGTAGGAGTGGTGGTCAGATTCTGGAACTCATACCAGCGGGATCCAAAGCGCGATGTCGAGGCGGTGCTGGCCACGCCGGTGGTGCTCACCGTGAAGTTGTGCGCCGACCACAGTCGGCCATTGCGGATCATGGCCTGAAACATGCGATCGTCGAGGATGTCGAGGCGGCCGTTGGCCCCGCCCGTATTTCCCAGGTGGTCGACGCCGATGTAGTTGCCGGGGCTGATCGTCGTCGTCGGCACGGTGACGGCGATGTTGGCCGAGATGGTCGGCGTCAGCGAGCCCGGATTGCTGACCCGGCGGAACATGATCGTGCTGAAGGTCGCATTGTCAGGGCCGACGAAATAGCCCTCGGTGGCCGTGGGATCGAAGTTGTCGACGCCGCGCGGCGATTCCGGTCCGGCCCCGGTGCCCGCCGCCAGATTGGCGAACATGTTGACCACGAGCGGCCCGGCGCCGAGGCTCGACGTCTTCTGGATGACGTAGCCGTTGGTGCCGACGAAGCTGCCGGCGCTGCTGAAGATGGTGCAGCCCATGTAGAGCGCGTTGACGTCGATGCCGAGGGAGGGATAGTCGCAGAAGCTCGTGCCGGGGTCGGGTTGGAACTCAAAGAAGGTCCAGACCGTGCTGCCGGTGATCGTGCCGTTGCTCGCCGCGTCGCTCACCGCGAGGAGCCACCGGTTGGCGGCCGTCCCGTTGCAGCTGGCGTCTGTGCACGGCACGTCGATGATCGAGAGGAACCACCGGCCCGTGAAGCGGTCGTAGCGGATCTGCGGATCGCTGGTGAAGTCGAGGACCACCGAGCCGCCCACCGGCGTGCTCACCGAGGAGAAGAAGACGTCGGGATTGGCGTTGAGCACGCCGTCCGCCACGCCGGCCTTGGTGAACGAGCGGAGGCGGCCGTTGACGAAGGTGATGAACTGCGTCGGGCCGACGGTGCCCATCGAGTCGGGCGGAAAAGCCGCGGTGTCGGTGAGCGTCGCGCCGTCGAAGGAGAGGCTCGTGGTGTGAATCTTGACCGGCTCGGCCGGAGCCTCCTTCTCGGTCGCGGGGGCCGCGGGGAACCTCGACGTCGCCGGAGCCAGCGGGTTCTGCGGCAGCCCGCGCCGGTCGGGGTATTCCAGCTCGTGATCGGGGTGCTCCTTGGGCGGCGGGGCGGCCGCCTGCCGAGCCATGATGGCCGCCGTGCCTTCCTTCACACCCTCCACTCCTTGCAGGCGATTTCCCGGAGTGTCGCCCCAGGCGACTCCGAGGGTGAAAGAGAGGAGCAGGGCGGACAGGAGCAGGCGGGCCGTCAGGCCGATTCGGCTAGGCATGGCTTTCCTCTGGAGAGAAGAAGGTGGAGCGATGGACGAAGCGAAGTCGGAGCTCATAAAAATCGAAGTCTTCAAGACCTTCAAGGGGCCGGCGATGGCGATGAGGAGGAAGCGTGCTTCGCGCTTGAGGCCAAGCGGGCGACAGCGCCGATTCGTGAAGCAGGTATGTTCGTTCCCCTTCCCGAGAGAAAGACCGAGGAGCGATGAAATTCTGAAGCGAAGGACCGAGCATAGCCGATCGGGCACGTCGGTGTCCAGCGGGAATTCGGCGCTGCCGATGTCTGTTGCAACGAACGAACCGGGCAGCCTTGCCAGATCGACCGCGATCGACTAGTCTACCGGGTTCTTGGAGACCAAGGCCCCTCTGGGGAAACCACGAAAAGAGAGAAGGATCGACCGTGAAGAAAGACATCCATCCCCCGCTTCACATGGTGACCGTGCACTGCGCGTGCGGCAACACCTTCGAGACTCACTCCACCAAGGACGAGGTACGGCTGGAGATCTGCTCCGCCTGCCATCCGTTCTTCTCCGGCAAGCAGAAGCTGATCGACACCGCCGGTCGCGTGGAGCGCTTCCAGCGCCGGTACGCGGCGTCCTCGGCGGCGGCCGGTCGCCGGTAGCCTCATCGAGCCCCCGGCGCTCCGCCGGGGGCCGGGGCGGAGATCTCACAGCATGAGCTCTAGCGACAGTCCCTCCGGCCCTTCCGAGGCCGAGCTGCTGGTCGGCGGTCAGGCCCTGATCGAGGGGGTGATGATGCGCTCCCCCGGCGCCTTCGGCGTGGCCGTCCGCCGGCCGGACGGCTCCATCGCCTTCCAGCGCGGCAAAGTCGCCAGCCTCGCCAAGCGGTACCCGATCCTGAAGCTGCCGCTTCTGCGCGGCATCGCCGTGCTCTTCCAGTCGCTGGCGATCGGCATCCGCGCGCTCAATTTCTCAGCCGAGCAGGCGATGCCGCCGGACGAGAAGGCGGAAGCTCCGAAGCCGGCGAGCGCCGAGTCGGCGGCCGATTCTGCGGGAAAATCCAACTGGGCGGTGGCCGGCTCCATGGTCATCGGCCTCGGGCTGGGAGCGGTGGTCTTCCTGCTCCTCCCGCTCTGGCTGACCCAGCTCTCCGAGAAGTTCGTCTTCGGCGGCCATCTCAACAACCTGGCCTTCAACCTGGTGGACGGCGCGCTGCGGGCCCTGTTCTTCCTCGGCTACATCTTCC
This sequence comes from Thermoanaerobaculia bacterium, assembly GCA_036271335.1. Classification (GTDB taxonomy): domain Bacteria; phylum Acidobacteriota; class Thermoanaerobaculia; order Multivoradales; family UBA5704; genus DATARR01. The sequence goes on along the minus strand of DATBAW010000566.1, from coordinate 4,326 downwards.
TGATCTCGCGGATGAAGGACATCCACCGCGTGTTCCAGTACCACGGTGCGGAGCACAAGGTGGTCTTCGCGTGGGAGAAGCAGGTGCCGCTGACGGTCGAGAACGCGCGGGTCCAGAGCCGGCTGCATCCGCGGTGCGGCACCAGCTTCCTGCTCTTCGTGCTGCTGGTGTCCATCCTGGTCTTCGCCTTCATCCCGAAGACGGCGCCGTTCCTGGTCAAGTTCGCGGGGCGGCTGCTGCTGGTGCCGGCGATCACCGGGCTCTCCTACGAGGTGCTGCGCTTCACGGCGAAGCACCGCGCGGCGCCGCTGTTCGCGGTGCTGGTGGCACCCGGGTTGGCCTTGCAGCGGATCACCACCCAGGAGCCGACGGACGACATGCTGGAGGTGGCCATCGCGGCGCTCGAGGAGGCGTTGCGGGAAGACGGTCTCCTGGACGACGTGAAGGACACCCGCGTGGCCGCCGACCCGGTCGCCGTGGCGGCGGGAGCGTGAGAACAGAATCATGATCGAAAAGCTCGCAGAGATCGAAAAGACTCACCAGGAGCTGACGCAGCGGCTCTCCGACCCCGCCGTCTTCTCGGACCCCAAGGTGTACCGGGAGGTGAACAAGACGCTGTCGGAGATCGATCCGGCCGTCCGCCTCTACCGCGAGTACGTCAAGGTCCGCAAGCTGCGCGAGGAGAACGACGAGCTGCTGGCGACGCTCCCCAAGGACGACGACCTGTTCGAGATGGCGCAGGACGAGAAGCAGCAGCTCCTCGGCCGGGTGGCGGAGCTCGAGGGGCAGCTCCGGCTCGAGCTGACGCCCAAGGACCCCAACGACGAGAAGAACGTCGTGCTGGAGATCCGCGCCGGCACCGGCGGCGACGAGGCGACGCTGTTCGCCGCCGAGCTCTTCCGCATGTACAGCCGCTACGCCGAGCAGCAGCGCTGGCGGGTGGAGGTGATCGACCTCTCGGAGTCCGAGGCGGGAGGCATCAAGGAGATTTCCGCCATCGTCGAGGGGCGCGGCGCCTACAGCCGCCTGAAGTACGAGGGTGGCGTCCACCGCGTGCAGCGCGTCCCCGCGACCGAGGCCGCCGGGCGCATCCACACCTCGGCGGTGACGGTCGCGGTGCTTCCCGAGGCCGAGGACGTCGACGTCCAGGTCGACGAGAAGGACCTGCGGATCGACCGCTTCTGCGCCTCCGGCCCCGGCGGCCAGGGAGTCAACACCACCTACTCGGCCGTGCGCCTCACCCACATCCCCTCCGGCCTGGTGGTCTCCTGCCAGGACGAGCGGAGCCAGATCAAGAACAAGGCGAAGGCGCTGCGCGTGCTCAAGAGCCGCCTGCTGGAGATCGAGGTCGAGAAGGCCGCGAGCGCGATGGGCGAGGAGCGCCGCAAAATGGTGGGCACGGGCGACCGCTCGGAGAAGATCCGCACCTACAACTTCCCACAGAGCCGGGTGACCGACCACCGCATCGGCCTGTCGATCCATCAGTTGCCGACGATCCTGGAAGGCAACCTCGATCCCCTGATCGAGCCGCTCACCTCCCATTTCCAGGCCCAGAAGATGGAAGAGCAGTCCCGGGCGCACTGACGGATCGCAGGGTCAGAACGTCGATCAAACCCTGTAGGGGCGGCCCTATGTGGCCGCCCTGCTCGCGAAAAGGCAACCCCCGACCAGGGCGGCCACATAGGGCCGCCCCTACTCTAGAAAGAAACTACCCCGTTTCATCATCCGGGGCCGACGCAGTCGGTGAAGAACTAACGGTCAGGGGTGGGGGCCGGCGAGCCTCCACACCGCGGCCACGGTCAGCTCCGCGATGCGGTGGAGCTCCTCGGGCGTCAGGTACTCGTCGGTGCCGTGGCCGCGGTAGTGCGCGATGTCCTCGGAAGGGCCGAAGTCGACTCCGTCCTTGAAGAGCCTCGCCTGAGTGCCGCCGCCGATGGCGAGCGGCTTGCCCGGAGTGCCCGTCACCTCCTGCCAGACGTCGAGAAGCTGTGAGACCAGCGGTCCGTCGACCGGGCTGAGATGGGGCTCGCTCGTCAGCTTCACCTCAACCTCGATCTTTGCACCGCTGGCGCGGTCGAAGGCGGCGGCGCGGTCCGCGAGCTGCTTCTCCATGAAGTCCCTGGCGATCCCGCGCGGCACGCGGATGTTGACCTCGGCCACCGGAGCGCCCTTGTCCTCCCGCAGAAAGGAGAGATTGGTGGTGAGCTCTCCCATCACCGGATCGCGATGGGCGGGGTCAGGAGCGCCAGGACCGGTTTCGGCCCTGTCAGCGTCAGCTCCTCCACCCGGCCGTCATAGCTCTTGAACCCGAAGCCAAGCTCCCGGGCACGCCGTTCCAGCCACGCCCTCTGACGCGCGAATTCGGGCAGGCTCCAGTTCTCCTTCCCCTCGACCGCGAAGGTCTGGAAGCCGACCAGCTCCTGGACGTCCTCGACCATGCGCTCGCCATAACGGGCGAGGGTGTAGCGCCGCAGCAGGCAGGAGGCGAGCCCGGAATCGGCGGCTGTCACGGGGGCCTCGGGGCGCAGGGCGGCGATCCGCCGGCTCAGCGCCTGGTTTCCAGCCGCGGCGGCCGCCTTGGCGGCGGCCTGCTGGAAGGAGCTGAAAGCCTGCCGGCCGGGAGCCTCCGGCGCGGGCAGGCTGGCGGCGGCGGTCTGTAGGTAGGGGCCGGCCTCCTTGCAGCCGTTCTGGGCGGCGAGCGGAAGGATCGGGAGCAGGAACGCCAGGGCGAAGGTCGTCAGGGTTGGCCGCAAGGGGAGATCTCCTGAAAGAGGCTGGGCTGTTTTTGTATCACAGCTCGCGTAGAGAGAAATGCTTCGTCTCCATCCGTCATTTACCCAGGACTAAACAGTTCGGGCCCGTGCTCCGTCTACGGCTCTGGACATGAACCAAGGGAGGTCCGCCATGAAGAAAATCGCTCTGTTCGCCGCCGCCGCGCTGATGATCGCCCCCGCCCTGAGAGCTCAGATAGGGGGCATGACGGAATCCATGGGAGGCCGCATCAAGCCCCCGGAGGAGAAGGCCCTCATCGAGTACCGGCACGGCATCCAGGACCGGCAGAAGGCCGAGAAGGAGCAGGACCACGACAAGAAGATGAAGCTCTACACGCGGGCGAAGGACGAGTTTTCGAAGTCGGTGGGCTTTCAGGGGCATTACGACGGCTACCTGGCGCTCGGACAGTGCTTCCTGGTGCTCGGACAGCGGCAGTCGGCGTTCGAGGCGTGCTCGCAGGCGCAGGCGCTGAAGGCGCATTCGGAGGAGGCGCAGGCCTGCATCCAGGAGGCGCAGAAGGCGCCGGCGAGCAGCGAGCCCAAGCCTTCGGGCGGTCGCTAGAGCCGTTCTCCACAACCCGTTCCGGAGGGGTGCAGCCGCAACCCGCGCGTTCGCAGCACACTATGCCTTCTTGAGGGCAGGCGAGGCCGACCACTGAAGGCCGTGCCGGCGACCTGCCCGGGAAGGGTCCTCCCATGCGCCGCAACCCTCTGTTTCGGTCCCTGCTCGCAGCCGTTCTGGTCCTGGGGCTTCTCCCTGTCGCTGCATCGGCCCAGGGACCGGTCCTCAGGACCGTCTCCCGCTCAGCCCCGGCCATGCCGTCCGTGAGTCTCTGGGATCTCGTTCGGCAATTCCTCGGAAAGACTCCTCACCTGAAGAATGGGTGGACGATCGACCCTGACGGCGCGGCCGCACCCCCCATCCCCGCGCACACCGACAACAACTGGACGATCGACCCCAACGGATAGGAGGTTCCCGACAAGGATGCCGGAGGTTGTCCCAATTTGGTCCCTTGCGGCAACATAGTCTTTGAGAGACAATCTTCGCATCCCTGAGCCCGGGAGTTTTCCGAGGCGAGGGGCATCGATGAACATGTCTTCTTCCGGCGAACCGACACGGGACGACCTCCGGCGGCTGCTCGATCGGCTCCAGCCGAGGATCGCGCGCCTCCTCGAACGCCACGAAGTCTCCGGGCTGGAGGCGGAGCGGCGGGTGAGGGAGGCTTTGATCCGCCTCTCCTATCGGTGGGAGCGGGTGCGCGACCGCGAGCGGTGGCTGCTCGACGCACTGAGGAAAGACCTCGCGGTGCACCCGGAAGAATCCTCCAAGGAGCCCAGGGATGAGTGAACGCGATTCGGATGATCCTGAGAAGAAATACGGACCGGCGCTCGACGCCGCTCTCGACCGGGCCGGCGACCGGATCGAGGCGATCCACAAGGAGATCCAGGCGGCGGCGGGCCTGCTCGAGGAGCTGACCGAGACGCCGGGAGAGGAGCGTTCGGCGCGGATCCGGACGGAGGTGCGTTTCCACGCCCTCAAGCTCTGCGACCTGCT
>DATBAW010000565.1:0-6999 GCA_036271335.1 Thermoanaerobaculia bacterium | reverse complement strand
GCGGACGGCCGGGATTGATCATGGCGATCGGCGGCGCCGAGGACAAGGTCCGCGAGCGCCTGATCCTGCGCCGCTTCGTCGCCGCGTCCGGCGGCGCGGACGCGCGGATCGTCGTGCTCGCCACCGCTTCCGAGGTCCCGGAGACCGGCGAGCGCTACTCCGAGCTCTTCGAGGGGATGGGCGCCGCCGCCGTCGACGTGCTGCGCATCCGCAACCGCGAGGACGCGATCGAGGCCGGGCGTGAGGTCTACGAGACGGTCGAGGCGGCGACCGGGTTCTTCATGACCGGCGGCAGCCAGCTCCGCATCTCCTCGGCCCTCGGCGGCACGGCGCTCGCCGCGGCGCTCCGCCGCCGCCAGACCGAGGGGATGGTGGTGGCCGGCACCAGCGCCGGCGCCGCCGTGCTGTCACGGCACATGATCTCGATGGGGGAGAGCGGCGGCACGCCGCGCCGGCGGCTGGTGCAGATGGCCCAGGGGCTCGGCTTCACCCCCGACCTCGTCGTCGACCAGCACTTCCGGCGCCGCGACCGCCTGGGGCGCCTCCTCACCGCCCTCTCCTACAACCCCGAGCCGCTCGGTGTCGGCGTCGACGAGGACACCGCCGCGATGATCGACGCCGACGGCGTGCTGACCGTCCTCGGCTCCGGCGCCGTGACCGTGGTGGACGCCTCGGCCCTGCGCTTCACCGACAGCCACGCCGTTCAGCGCGGCCAGCCGGTCGCCATGCTGGGTTTGAAGGTCGATTTCCTCACCAGCGGCTGCCGCTACGACGTCCGGCGGCGGGCGGGGCTGGTCCCCGCGGCCGCGGCGGAGAGCTCCGCCGAAATCCTCGAAGTCGCCGCATCCACGAAGTAGGGAGCCCCGATCGTATGAAGATCCTCGACACGCGCGTCTACCGTGGCCCCAATCTCTACGCCCTGCGCAAGGTGATCCGCCTGCGCGTCGATCTCGGCGAGTTGGAGGACTATCCGACCGGCCGGCTCCCCGGTTTCGTGGATGGCCTGCTGGCGGCGATCCCCTCGCTGCGTGAGCACACCTGCTCCTATGGCGAAGCGGGGGGCTTCGTGCGGCGGATGACCGAGGACGAGGGGACCTGGCTCGGGCATGTGCTGGAGCACGTCGCCCTGGAGCTCCAGGGGCTCGCCGGCACGCCCGTCAGCTACGGCAAGACGCGCAGCCACGACCTGCCGCGTGGCCAGTACCACGTCATCTACAGCTACGAGGAGGAGGTGGTGGGACTGGAGGCCGCCGAGCTGGGCCTGCGCCTGATCCGCCACCTGCTGCCGCCCGAGCGCGAGGCGCACCTGGAGGGGCCGTACGACTTCCAGGCCGAGCTGGAGGACCTCGTCCGCCTCGCCCAGCGCCGCGCCTTCGGCCCCTCGACCGCCGCTCTGGTGCGCGCCGCGGAGGACCGGGACATGCCCTGGATCCGCCTGAACGACCGCTCGCTGGTGCAGCTCGGCCACGGCAAGTACCAGCGGCGAATCCAGGCGACCGTCACCAGCGAGACCCGCCACACCGCCGTCGAGATCGCCTCGGACAAGCGGCTGACCAACCAGATCCTCTCCGATCTCGGGCTGCCGGTGCCGAAACAGGAGCGGGTGCGCGGTCCCGAGTCCGCCGTCGAGGCGGCCGAGAAGCTGGGATATCCGGTGGTGGTCAAGCCGCTCGACGGCAACCACGGCAAGGGGGTGTCGATCAACCTGACCACTCCGGAGCAGGTGCTGGCGGCGTTCGAGGAGGCCTACGAGCATTCGTCGGTGGTGATCGTCGAGACCTTCCAGACCGGGTACGACTACCGGATCCTGGTGGTCGACGGCAAGGTCGTGGCGGCGGCCCAGCGCGTGCCCGGCCACGTCGTCGGCGACGGCGCGCACTCGATCGCCGAGCTGGTCGAGATCGTCAATCAGGACCCCCGGCGCGGCATCGGCCACGAGAAGGTGCTGACCCGCCTGGAGCTGGACGCCCAAGGGCTGCGGCTGATCGAGGAGGCAGGTCTGACGGCGGACTCCGTTCTTCCCGCCGGCCAGACCTTCTATCTGCGCTCGACCGGCAACCTGTCGACCGGCGGCACCTCGGTCGACAAGACCGACGCCATCCACTACGACAACCGGATCATGGCCGAGCGTTCGGTCAAGGCGATCGGCCTCGACGTCGGCGGCGTCGACTTCATCTCGCCGGACATCGCCCGCAGCCACAAGGAGGTGGGGGGCGCGATCGTCGAGGTCAATGCCGCGCCCGGGTTCCGCATGCACACCGCGCCGACCGAGGGGAAGCCCCGCGACGTCGCCGGCCCGGTGCTCGACCTGCTCTTCCCGAAAGGGATGCCGTACCGCATCCCGATCGCCGCCATCACCGGCACCAACGGCAAGACCACCACCACCCGCATGGTGGGCCACATCCTCAAGCTCTCCGGCCACACGGTCGGCATGACCACCAGCGACGGCGTCTACATCGACGGCGAGCTGACGGTGTCCGGCGACATGACGGGCCCCTGGGCGAGCCACCTCGTGCTGCGCGATCCCTCGGTGGACGCGGCGGTGCTGGAGACGGCGCGCGGCGGCATCGTGCGCGCCGGTCTCGGCTGGCGCAAGTGCAAGGTGGGCGCGGTGCTCAACGTCGCCGCCGACCATCTGGGGATGGGGGGGATCAAGGACCTCGACGAGCTGGCGGAGGTCAAGCAGGTGGTCGTCGAGGTCGCCCAGGAGTGGTGCGTGCTCAACGCCGACGACGAGCGGGTGGCGCGGATGGCGGAGCACAGCCCGGGCAAGCCGATCTACGTGACGATGAAGCGGGAGAACGAGCTGGTGCGCCGGCACATCCGCGACAAGGGGCGGGCGGTGGCGCTGGAGGAGGGGCTGAACGGCCGTCTGATCGTGCTCTACGAGGGGGAGGAGCAGATCCCGCTGCTCTGGGCGCGGCAGATCCCGGCGACGGTCGAAGGGCACGCGATCCACAACATCCAGAACGCCATGTTCGCGACGGCGATCGCCCACGCCATGGGGATCAGCCTGGAGAACATCCGCCAGGGGCTGCGCACCTTCACCACCGACTTCTATCAGACGCCGGGGCGGATGAACTTCTACAACGAGCACCCCTTCCGCGTGCTGCTCGACTACGCCCACAACGCCCACGGCATGACCGCGATGGCGCAGACGATCCGCGGCCTCAACGTCAACGGCCGGCGGCTCGGCGTCCTCTCGGCTCCCGGCGATCGCCGCGACGAGGACATCCTCGACCTCGCCCGCGCCGCCGCCCCGGCCTTCGACTTCGTCATCCTGCGCGAGGACGACCACCTGCGGGGACGCAAGGCTGGAGAGATCGGCGGGCTGCTCCGTCGGGGGCTCATCGCCGCCGGCTTCCCGGCCGAGCGAATCTCCCCCGAGGTCTATGACGAAGAGGAGGCCGTCCGGCTCGGCCTCGAGACCGCGCAGCCGGGAGATCTGCTGGTGATCTTCGGCGACGACCTCGACCGGAGCTGGAACCAGATCGTCGGCTTCGGCCGTCCCGCCGGTGCCCCCGCCGCGAAGCCGGTCTTCACCACCCACGAGCCGCTCGAAAATCCGATTCTGGCGCCGGAGAGCGAAGCGGTGGAGAATGAGGATTAGAAGGGACTCAAGGGACAGCAGGGACACCAGGGACAGGAAAAGAGCAGTGTCTTTCCTCGGGTCCCTGAAGTCTCTGCAGTCCCTGCTGTCCCTCGTTTTGCCATGAACCCCGACGTCGCCGCCGCCATCCCGCAGCTCGTCGAAGCCGGTGTCCTGCCGCCTGCCGTGGCGCCGCGCCTGCTGCGGGTCGCCCGCGGCGAGCTGGTGTCGGTCTACTGGGAGCTGCGGGCGCTGCTCTACGTGGGCGTGCTGCTGATCACCGGCGGCGTCGGCCTGCTGGTGAAGGAGAACCTCGACCGCATCGGACCGGTGGCGATCGCCGCGCTGATCGGTCTCGCGGCGGCGGCGGCGCTCGCCTGGGTGATCCGCGTGGCGCCCCCGTTCTCCTGGCGGGAGGTGCCGTCGCCGAATCTGGGCTTCGATTACATGCTGCTCCTCGGCGTGCTGCTGGCGGCGGCCGATCTCGCCTACATCGAGGTCAAATTCACGCCGTTGGGGTCCGCCTGGGCCTGGCACCTGCTGATCGTCGCCGCCTTCACGGCGCTCGCCGCGTTCCGCTTCGACTCCCGGATCGTCTTCTCGCTGGCGCTCTCGACTTTCGCGGCCTGGCGGGGGGTGTCGGCGGCGCGGTTCGGCGTCGACCTCTGGTTCAAGGACGAGAGCGCGGTGCGCTGGAACGCCATCGCCTGCGGCGTGCTGTTCGCCGTGCTCGGCTTTTTCCTCAAGCGCACGGGGCGCAAGGCTCATTTCGAGCCGGCGGCGGTGACCCTGGGCTGGCTGCTGATCCTCGCCGGCCTGGGCTCGGGGATGTGGGGGAGCGGCTGGATATCCTACGCATTCGCGCTGCTGCTCTGTGGCGCGGCTCTCGCCATCGGCGCCTACCGCCGCCATCGTTTCCCCCTGTTCGCCTTCGGCGTCGTCGCGGCCTATGTCGCGCTCACCCGGCTGGCGCTCTACAGCATGCAGGCGGCCGAGGTGCTGGGGTGCTTCTGGTTCTTCTCGACGCCGATCGCGGTGATCGCGGGGCTGATCGTGGCGCAGCGCCGCATGAAGGTGCCCGAATGACGCCCGCCGCCGCCCAGGCCGACCGCAACGCGGCCGTCCGCGCCGCCGCGCTTGCCTGGAAGCAGGCCGGCGTCATCGACGAGACCTCGGTCGCCGCGATCGACGCCGCCTATCCCGACGACCGCCAGCGCGTCGGCCCGGTCTTCCGCGCGCTCCTCTTCCTGTTCACCTTGATCGCGATCAACGGCGCGCTCGGCTTCGTCATGGCGGTGATCGGCTCCTCCGCGGCAGGCGTCGTTCCCGCGCTGCTGCTCGTCTTCGGCGTCGGGCTGATCGCGGCGACCGACTACCAGATCCACGGCATGCGCCGGGCTCTGGGCGGCATCGAGTCCGCGACATCCATGGAGGGGCTGGGATATCTGATCGGTTTCTGCGGCTGGCTCTGTTTCGAGAAGCTCAAGCTGTCGGACGATCACGCCATCCTGGCCACGCTCCTCGTCGCCGCCCTTTTGCTGGCGGCCGCTGCCCGGCGGTGGGGATATCCGATCTACGCCGGGCTGGCGATGGCGGCGCTGCTGGGAAGCCTGGCCTTCCTGCCGCATGGACGCCTGCTCTGGATTCTCCTGCCGCTGGTCCTGGCTCTCCCGTTGGTGCGGGGGTCCGACTCGGCGCGGCTGCCGCCGGCTCTGCGTGCGGGCTGCACGGCCGTCCTGGCGGTAGGGCTGGTCGGGCTCTATCTCGCCGTTCACTTCGGATCGTTCGACTACGGGCTGATCGAGATCGTCTCGCACGCCGGCAGGAGCCATCCGCTCACCGCGAACGGCGGGCTTCGCGGACTCTCCATCGCCGCCACTGCACTGGTCCCCCTCGTCTATCTGGCGCTGGGGCTGCGCTCGCGCCGCTGGGTCTTCCTCATCCTTGGACTGGGAACGGCCATCGCCTCGCTCGTCACCCTCCGCTGGTACGTCCACCTGGCGCCGCTCTGGACGATCCTGATCCTCTCGGGCGCCACGCTGGTGGCGGCGGTCTTCGCCCTGCGGCGCTATCTCGATTCGGGAGCGGAGAAGGAGCGGCACGGCTTCACCGCCGAGCCGCTGTTCGAGGAGATGGCCCGGCGCCGGCTGCTGGAGGCCGGCGCCGCCGTGCTCTCGCTGTCGCCCGACGCCCGTCCGGTCCACGACGAGCCGAAATTCACCGGCGGTGGTGGGTCGTTCGGTGGCGGCGGGTCGAGCAGCGAGTTCTGACGCTCAGGCCGTCGCCGGTTTCGTCACTCCCAGGTAATCCGGTCGCGTGAATCCGGGGAAGACGTCGGCGACGTCCGGGTTACCCAGGCGGCGCTCCACGACCTCCGAGAGCACGGTGCGGAAATCGGTGGTGATCGCCAGATCCCCAGGGCCGTAGAGCTGCTCGGCGGCAAGGCCGGGCCAGCTGCCGTAGACCTTGCCGCCGGCGATGCCGCCGCCGAGGAGGAACATGCAGTTGCCGTGGCCGTGGTCGGTGCCGCCGGAGGCGTTCTCCTTCACCCGGCGGCCGAACTCGCTCATCGTCACCACCGTCACGTGGGCCATGCGGTCGGCGAGGTCGGTGTAGAGCGCCTGGAGGCCGGTGGCGAGGTCGGCCAGGTTGTCGGCCAGCGTGCCGGTCGTGGAACCCTCGGCCGAATGGGTATCCCAGCCGCCGATGTCGACGCAGGCGACCTCCAGCCCGAGGTCGGCGCGGATCAGCTGCGCCACCTGCTCGAGGCCGTTGCCGAAGTCGGAATCCGGATACTTGGCGCCGTTCTGCGGCTGATAGGTGCCGGGGTTGGCGCCGGCCAGCAGGGAAACCGCGGCGAAGGTCTGCTTCGCCTGACCGTCGAGGAAGTCGCCGCTGGGATAGAGCGAGGCGAGGCTCGCCTGGAACCGCGCCAGCTCGGTCTGACCGAGCCCCTTGAGATGGAAATCGGCGATCGACTGCAGGGCCGCCGCCGGCACCGGGCCGCGCAGGGACTCCTGGACGATGTGGCCGATCCCCACGGCGCGGAACGGCGAGCTGTTGCCGGTCTTGAGAGTGGAGAGGTGGCGGCCGATCCAGCCGGTGGTGAGCGAGGTGCTGCCGGGCGTCCCCCGCTCCATGTAGTCCATCGCCTGGAAATGGGAGTGGGAGTCGTCCGGCGAGCCGGCGGCGTGGACGGCGGCGAGGACCTTGTCGTCGTAGAGCTCCTTCAGCGGCGCCAGTGACGGATGGAGGCCGAAGAAGCCGTCGAGGTCCACGGCGGTACCGGCGGCCGCCGAGGGCTCCTGGATGCCGAGCGTGGGACGGTTCGGCAGGTAGTCGCGGTCGCCGAAGGGGACCACGATGTTGAGGCCGTCGGCGGCGCCGCGCAGGAAGACGGCGATCAGCAC
>DATBAW010000564.1:0-1905 GCA_036271335.1 Thermoanaerobaculia bacterium | reverse complement strand
CACCGGCCGCGGCTTCGGCCACGGCGTCGGCATGTGCCAGGTCGGGGCCTACGGCATGGCGCAGCGCGGGCACACCTACCGCGAGATCCTCCTGCACTACTACTCCGGCGTCGAGCTGGGGCGGGCGCGCTGGAAGAAGCCCGCCGGCAGCACGCGCTGAGATGAGCCTCGCCCGCTTCATCGATCATACCTTGCTGCGCCCGGAAGCCACGGAGGCCGAAATCCGCCAACTGCTGGTGGAGGCGGCCGAGCACGGCTTCGCCTCGGTCTGCGTTCCACCCATCTACGTCGCGCTGGCCGCGGAAGCCTTGAAGGGCACCTCGGTCGCGGTGGGCACGGTGGTCGGCTTCCCGCTCGGCTATGTCCATCCCGAGATCCGCCGGGACGAGTCCCGCCGGGCGGTGACCGACGGCGCTGGCGAGCTCGACACGGTGATGAACCTCTCCTGGCTGAGGAGCGGCGAGGATCGGCGCGTCCTCGACGACCTCGCCGGCTGGGTCGAAGCGATGCGGCGAGAACGCCAGGGACTGATCCTTAAGGTGATCCTCGAAACGGCCCTGCTGACCGACGAGGAGAAGCTGCTTGGGACGCGCCTCGTGGTGGAATCCGGAGCTGACTTCGTGAAGACCTCGACCGGCTTCGCGAAGGGAGGGGCGACGATCGCCGACGTCACCTTGCTGGCTCAGGCCGTCGCGGGAAGGATCGGCGTCAAGGCCTCCGGCGGCATCCGCGACGCCTCGACGGCGCGGGCGATGATCGCGGCAGGGGCGACGCGACTGGGAACCTCGAGTGGGGTGGAGATTGTGAAAGAAGAAGCTCAGACTTCCCGCTGATACCGTCTGGGAGCCTCGCCCATCACCCGCGTCGAATCCGTCCCATCAACCCGCAAGAGAGGGAGGTCCTCCATGTTGAGCCCACAAGCACCCATCCATTCCGGTTACGGACCCACTACCACGGCACGGGAGGTGCTCCGCGGCATCGACCTGACGGGCAAGGTCGCCGTCGTCACCGGCGGCTATGCCGGAGTCGGCCTGGAGACCACGCGGGTTCTCGTCGAGGCCGGCGCGGCGGTCGTCGTTCCCGTCCGCTCTCCGGACAAGGCGCGGCAGGCCCTCGCCGGCATCCCGCGCGTCGAGCAGGTCCCGATGGACCTGCTCGATCCCGCCTCCATCGACGCCTTCGCGGCCGGATTCCTCGCCGGCGGCCGGCCGCTCCACATGCTCATCAACAATGCCGGCGTCATGGCGGCGCCGTTGACCCGCGACGGCCGGGGCTACGAGTCGCAGTTCTCGGCGAACCATCTGGGCCATTTCCAGCTGACGGCGTGCCTCTGGCCGGCCCTCCGCGCGGCCGGTGGCGCGCGGGTGGTCGAGCTCTCCTCCCGCGGCCACCAGCGCGCCGGCATGGACTTCGACGATCCCAACTTCGGGCGCCGCGCCTACGAACCGATGATGGCCTACGGCCAGTCGAAGACCGCCAACATCCTGTTCGCCGTGGAGCTCGACCGGCGTGGCGAGGCGAGCGGGGTGCGCGCCTTCGCGGCTCATCCCGGAGCCGTGGTGACCGATCTGATCCGCCATCTGCCCGACGAGGCGCTCCGCGTCTATGGCATCACCCGCGAGGACGAACACGGTTCCTCTCCGGCCGGGAAGTCAGTGGCGGAAGGGGGCGATTTCAAGACGCTCGAACAGGGGGCCGCGACGTCCGTCTGGTGCGCCACGAGCCCCCAGCTCGCCGGGATGGGCGGCGTCTATTGCCACGACGTCGAGGTCGCCGAGGTGCGGCGGCCCGATACCGTCGGCAATGGCGGCGTGGAGCCTTGGGCGATCGATTCGCGGTCCGCGGAGCGCTTGTGGACCTTGAGCGAGGAGCTGACCGGCGTGAAATTCACCGCCTGAGCGCCGG
>DATBAW010000563.1:0-27365 GCA_036271335.1 Thermoanaerobaculia bacterium | reverse complement strand
GATTCCCTTTCGCCAGAAGATCTACACCCCGGCTACGTCGCATACCTCGCCGACACCTACGCTCGCCGCGCTGCCTCTACAGCCAAAGACGCCGCTTTTCCTGATCGCCGGAATCACGCCGTTTCTCAACGCCGCTAACATCTCCGAGCTGGTCGATGCAAGCGACCCGAAACGGGCCATCTTCCTGCTCGACGTCCGGGACATTTTCGGGATCTACGACTCGAGCATCACGACCAACCGCGGGGTGATCGAGAACCTCCAGAACAGGACCGCTTCGTTTGGCGGCGGCAGGCTTCTGGAGGCGCAGTGTATCCGCCCGATCGACGACGAGGGTTTCGTCCGCGGCTATATCCAGAGACATGGCTGCCGGCTTCTGCCGGTCTTCCCTGCCCTGATGGTTGTGCCGGTCGTCGGCGCGATCCTTGCGGGGATCCTGACGCCCTTGGGCCCCTGGCCTTGGCGGCCTACCTGGCCTATGTGCGGAATTTCGCTCCGCTGCCAACGGACCTGCTTCAGAACGCCCGGGACTCGCGGAGCATCCTCAGGGATTACATCCGCTGGCTCGCCGCCAATCCAGCGACGAAACCCCAGTTGCTGATCTGCGACTTCGTCGAGGACCTACCGCTGGTGGAGATCAGCATCCGGATCTCGACCGGCCAGTCCTTCCAGGATCTGGTGGACGACGTCGCCGATCAGCCGCCCACTCCGCCGCTCGGCGAGCGTCTGGTCGTCTTCGACTGCACGGCGCAGGCGATCGCATCGGCCTTCCAGGCGGCGAAATATGCCGTCGAAGAAGCCGGCAACTGGCTGATCAGAAACCTGGGGCTCACCGCCCGTCCCCTCAACCAGGTGTTGCGAAACGCCGGCTATGCCGGGCAAGAGATCGTGAGGTTCTTCAACAGCCTGGGCAGGGAGTTCAAGAAGTTCTTCGACCGCCTGGGAAGGGCCCTGAATCCCAGGAATTGGTTCCGATCCTTCTCTCTCGATCCGGATGCACCCAGATCCGCCGCTGACGCCTTTATCGATCAGCTCGAAGAGGACGCGTTCCGCAATGAGCTCCTGCCGGCCTTCGCCGACGTATCCCCAGGGGATTGGGGCGCCGTCGTCCAGATCGGCAGAACCGCGGGCTACGACTTCACGGTGGAGGAGCTCATTCAGGCCGTGCCGGAAGGTTTTTTCCTGGGCGAGGGGAAGCATCCGGAGTTGGGCTGGGAGCATTCGACTCTCCCTCAATAGCGCTTCGGCGGCCCGTGCGGGTGGCACAGGAAGGCGTCTCCGCCCTCTGGTTTTTCGTGCCCGCCCTTCAGTTCTGCGCGTCTGCCCTCTGGTTCTGCGGGTCTGCCCTCTGGTTCTGCGGGTCTGCCTTCAGTTTTTCGTGTGCGCCCTTCAGTTCAGCGTGTCTGCCCTCTGGTTCTGCCGTCCTGCCCTTGAAAGGGGAGACTCTGCCCTCCAGTTCTGGATCAGCGCCCTTCCTTCACGCCGGACTGCCCTACAGTGGGGAGTCTCTGCCCTCCAGAGGGGAAAGGCGCAGAACGGAAGGGCTGAGACAAAAAACCAGAGGACAGTGACGCAGAACCAGAGGGCGGAGGCCCAGCATCCAGGCGCGAAGACGCGGAACCCGAGGGCAGAGACGCAGATCGGAGAGCAGGAGACGCGGACCTGAAGGGCAGACCCGTAAAAGCAAAGGGCAGAGGCGCGAGACGGGAGGGCGCTGCCACCGAACTGGGGGGCAAAGCGCGCTGAGGGGAGGGCGCAGCCGCGGCGAGACATGGCGCACCATCCGGAATGACCTGACGGTTCTTGCTTCTCCGAGAAGAGATCCAATGGAGCGGGGGACGGGACTCGAATCCGCGACCAATAGTTTGAAGGATGTGACTTCCTCGAGCGGCAAGACGAAAGCGCCGAGAAGCACGGGGCCTCACTCAAGAGGCCAGAGGATGACGGGCGAAAACGCAGCCGACAGTGGTAGGGGCTTTGGTTATCCCTCGGCCGGTTGTCCTTATGGTGGTTAAGGAGGAAGGACGAAGCACGAAAGCCGTGGTTCGTCTAATTTCTTCAGTGTTTTGGAGGCACTATTCTGGCCTCCTTGGCAGCGACACCTTGCAACTCCCCTTTCAGGCCATCAATATTTCTCGCCTCAGGATATTGAAGAACCATCGCCTTGCCATTGAAATTTGAGGCAACGGTAGAAAGCGATGATCCTTTGAACCCTTGCGCGTCCTTGCCGAGCCAGACAAAAAAAGAATAATTTCTCATCTTCGCAAGCTGAGATTGGATGTCTTCAACCCGAATAGCCTTTGGATTGTCTCTCGTATCCTCTAAACCGTTCGTAAAAAGAACGATCACGCCGACTCGATCCGATTCGCTTCCCGGTGGGTGCATCTCCTCCTGCCTCGCGAGCGCGCTATTGAGTGCTTCTCCGGTATGCGTAAAAAGACCCCTCGGTTCGAGGCCGTTAATCTGCCCCAACAACCTCATCTTATCATTTTCGTCGAACAAAAGGATAGACTGCCCTGGCGCTACCTTGCTATCGAAGGTATACATGGCTATCGAATCTCCACGCTCCGCCGTTCTGACAAAAGCCTTAAGACTTCCCTTTACTTCACTGAATATCTTAGCCATCGACCGGGAAGTGTCAATCAAAAACAGCCAATCTACCGACCTACGGCCATCGCGCCCTTCAGATGAACCACTTGTTTCCAATTGACCACTGGCCTTATCTCCCCGACCAGCATGGTTTACATATAAGTACCCATAAGTCCCTATGATTAGGGCTAATATTATACCAAGACTCCAGATAGAAAGACCCCCAGGATAATATCTGCGAGTTGGCGCACCCAAGTTCACCTCACCATTCGTTCCAGCGCCATCCAACTCGATGATCGACACAGGCCTCACCTCGGTCGCTTCCGGTAGTCCCTCGGCCGTGACCATCTCCGCACCCGAGGTCGCGGAAGAAGTATTCGAGCGATCGGGCCTACTGCCGGTAACTCCCCAGGCCAGCCGATCGAGCCCTTCCTCGGTCAGCCCTTCTCTCAGGTCAACCCAAGTGAATCGTCCCAGAAGTGTGGGCAGATGGGGTGGTGCCGGAGCATCAGGCAGGAGAACGGGGATTACCGGTATCTGGCGATTTGCAAATTCAGAAAGACAGCCTTGTATCTCAGCATCTTGCCAGGGACCGATGCCATCCTTACCGATCAGTATAGCGGAAGCTCCAGCTGTCTCAATAACTCTTCCCAGAGCTTCTTGCCAGGGGCGACCCGGAACCAATTCCCATTCATCCAACCATACCCTTAGTCCTCGGGCACGGAGAGCCTTGGCCAATTCGCGCACTGCGGGCTTGTCCTTGCTGTTGTGGCTCAGGAAGACGTCGAAGCTTTTGGCCATACCAGGAGAATTCTAGCAACATTGGCGGGCAGGCTGGGTCAAGCCGACGCGACAAAGCGGCCGGCCTCTATCCGTCGAGTCGCTCGGCATTGCTATCCGCAAGTTCGTAGAGACGGAAGATTTCTCGCTCAAAGCACCCTGGATGACTCCTCGTAACCTTCCTAGTTAGTGCGCGGGGGACCACTCTACCGCGAGCATCGCGCAGTCCTCCTTCCAGGGTGACCCAGGACACAGCGAGTCGGTGGAACCAGGAGAACCCGCACTCCTAGCGCGCCCCCGGCCGTAGAGGAGCCCTTGCCACCCAAGGCGACAGAATGGCTTAAGTGCTTTTACTAGAAGAGATAAGATGGAGCGGGAGACGGGATTCGAACCCGCGACCAACAGCTTGGAAGGCTGTAAGCCCATCGCTCTAACCTACGTAAATCCAATCAGTTAGAGGCCCAGGCGATCCCATGGTCAGCATGGGGTCAGCAGAAACAGGGCCAAACTCAAGCGGCCCGGCGGGGTGCAGGAACACGTCCGCCGGACCTGACCCGAGCAAAGGACGGACCTTATGCCCGAGCTACCCGAAGTCTACCCTACGCCCCCCGACCTCACCCGCTACACCGAGAGCACCCGCCGCGACCTCTATGACCGGCTGGTAGCGATCCAATTCACCGCCCCGGACCCTGCCACCGTCGAGCACCCGGAGGACGTGTTCACCCCCTACGACCCGGACGCGGCCGGGTTGGTCATCTTCCACGTCCTGGGACGATGGTTCGCCACCTGGACCGACCTGGACGCCGCCCCCGAGCTGCCGGAGATGGTGAGAGGGCCCGTACTCCCCCAGCACCATGCGGCGCTCCTTACCGTGGAAGCGGTACCCGAAACCAAACGACAGGCGCCCGCCCCGGAGGCGCGCAAAGAAGCCGGGAATCGCCGAGTCGTAGACCAGCCGGGAGCGTTCGGGATGGACTCGCGCTTCGGCCGCCAGTTTGTCGAGCCGGCTTTTCTTGAGGATCTCGGGCATGGTGCCTCCCCTTTCAGGTGCCGGGCGGTCGGCGCCCGTGCTGACCCCAAATAGGTCCCTGGCACCTTGGATAGTGGCGCTTCGACTGCGAGGGGGCCGACGACGACGTCATGGCAGGGCCCTTGGGTGGCCGGAGCTACTTCAGGCTGCTTCGCCGGTAACCCGGATTCGCCCCTTGTCGAGACTGCTGGAAGTCTCCTTGACGACGATCTCCACGTCTTGCCCAAGGGACGTCAAGAGCCGCATCAGACGATCGGTCGAGAAGTTTGCAAGCCGACCGTTGAGCAATGCCGACACTTTCGGCTGATCGATACCCATGAGCGCGGCAGCGGCCACTTGGGTCAGCCGTCTCCGGTGAATGACCTGCCGGATATGGCTGGCCAACTGAGCCTTCGTCAACTCCTCCTCAGGCTCCGCGAAGCCTAGATCCGCGAACACGTTGCCGCTACCCTGAGTCACCGGGATGTCGGGTGCTTGCTTCTTGACCATTGTTCGTAATCCTCCCTGGCTCGTTTGAGTCGCTGTTCGACCAAGCCCAAGTCAGGTTTCGGGAAGCCGATGCCATGCTTGGACTTTTTCTGAAAGGCGTGCAGCACGTACACGACTCCCGAAAAACGGACGGTGTAGACGGCGCGATATGTGTCACCATCGAAGTCGTCTACAACCTCCAGAACGCCAGCGCTGCCAAATCCTTTAAGCGGTTTGGCGTAGAGGGCCTTGCGACCCAATTGCGCATCCCATAGCGCACCGCCCACTCGCCGGCGGACCTCCTCGGGAAAGTCCCTCAGATCCTCCTGACTGCTCCCGATCCAGCGTACCGGTTTGGGCTGAGCGTCGTATCGGGCCGGCATCGTGTCCTCTGGCTCGCATCATATGCCAGTTCAGGCATAGAGTCTAGGTCAGACCCGTGAGATCCGGGAGCCCGTCGCCGGGATCTCCGCGCTCGCGCTCGGGGCGGCGGCGAGGGGGCGCCCGTGCTGACCCGCTTGCTGACCGGATCGCTCTTCGGGTCAGCACAGAGGATAGCAAACGAGCGGAAAATGGCGTAGGCTTGCGTAGCGCAAGTCGAGCAGCAGCAGGCCCTAAGTGCTATACTTGCGTAGGGTTACGTAGGAAAGTGATGGAGCGGGAGACGGGATTCGAACCCGCGACCAACAGCTTGGAAGGCTGTGACTCTACCCCTGAGTTACTCCCGCGATCTCGACTGCTTGAACCCAGTCTCGGACAAGGTAAATGGTGGAGGCGCTAGGATTCGAACCTAGGTAGGGCGAAGCCCGGCAGATTTACAGTCTGCTGCCATTGTCCACTCGGCCACACCTCCAAAGAACTGCCTTGCGCCGGATCGGGGGTTGGAGCCGGCACCCGGATTTGAACCGGGGACCTACGGTTTACAAGACCGTAGCTCTACCCCTGAGCTATGCCGGCGGTCGAGACCCCAGGCACCACCACCCCAGAGGGCCACCCCCGATTCCAGGAGCCGGGAGAGTCTAGCGGCTCAAGGGAGATCTGGCAAGGGAGGGCCGCGCAGGAACGGTTTTCTCCTGGGCGGACTCAGAACCGGTGCAGCCAGCGGACGACCCGTAGCACCGTCCACGCCGCTCCCGCCACGGCGACCAGCCCCAGGTAGAGCATCACCAGCCGCGGATCGCGCAGGATGCAGTCGCTCCGCCGCAGGCCCGCCCGCCAGGAGCGCCAATAGGCATGGCAGGCGACGGCGCCGCAGACCGCCGCCGCCAGCGCCGGCGTGAAGATCCAGGCGAGCAGCGCCACCGTCGTGTAGACGCAGAGGGAGAGCGGATCGGGGATCGCCGGCGGTGGGATCGATCGCGGTTGCGCTCCTTCGGCGGCGAGCGCGTCCTGCGCCTCGCGGGCCTTGCGAGCAGCGGCCAGCTCGGGGGGCTCGGAAAGGATCTCGCTCATAGAGAAATCCTAGATCATCGAACGCCAAATCTCTTCGTAGGGGCGGCCCTGTGTGGCCGCCCTGTCGTTCCAGGCCCAGCACTCCCACCCAGGGCGGCCACACAGGGCCGCCCCTACATCCGCTCTCCGGCCCGTTCCGACAATTTCAGCCGGTGCAGCGCCGGCCACGCCTGCGCCGCGCAGAAGGGGACGCACTGGTGCCCGAGCTCGCCTTCCGTGCCGACGTGGACGCAGCACTGGGTCAGCCGCTCCTCGATCATCGTGCTCATGTCCATGAAGGGCTTGACGGTGATCCGCTTGACCCGCCGTCCCAGCAGATCGCGCAGGGCGTCCTTGCGGCCGATCATGGCCTCTCCGGCCAGACGGGCCAGGGTCGAGAGCCCGAGGTCACAGGCGGTGCAGACGTTGCGGAACAGCTCGCCCATCGACGGCTGCGCCAGCGAGCTCGATTCCGAGAAGAGGCCGAGCAGCGACTCCTTCACCATCCGCCGCAGGTCGGCCGAGAGGTCGGGATCGACGATCCGGTTGCTCACCAGCCCCAGGTGCGCCTTGAGCGTCTCGTGCCCCACGATGGCGGCCAGCGACTTCCACTCCCCGGCGTCGGTCTTCAGGAGGTAGCCGATGCTGCAGCAGTGAGGGTGGCTGCAGGGGAGCGCCGTCAGGTCTCGCCAGGAGACGACGCCGCCGGTCTGCCCCGCCAGCCGCGCCAGCACGCCGCCGTGGGTCAGCCGGGCTTGCGGGTCGATCGCCGTCGAGCGGCCGCTGCCGAACTGCGGCTGGATCGACACCCCGCCCACGAACGGGGTCTCCAGCGCGTACATCAGGACATCGCCGATCTCGTCGTCGTTGACCCCCAGCGACGCGGTCATCGTCAACGTGGTGAAGACGCCCGCCTGGGAGAGGCGCTCGACCGCCTTCTGCTTGATCCGTCGCAGGTCGGCCCCGCGGTGGTGGCGGTGGGTCTCGAGACGGAAGCCGTCGAACTGGAGGTAGACCTCGATCTGGCGGTGATGTTTTTCGAGAAAGGCGAGCAGGCGGTCGTTCTGGGCGATCTCGATGCCGTTCGAGTTGATCAGGATGCGCCCGACCGGCCGCGCCAGGGCCCCTTCGAGGATCTCCAGCAGCCGCGGATGGAGGGTCGGCTCGCCGCCGGAGAGCATCAGCACGTCGAGCCGCCCCTCCTCGCGGGAGAGGCGGGCGTCGATATTGGCCAGCACCGTCTCGACCGGCACCATGCCGCGCGAGTCGGGAGAGCTGGCGGCGAAGCAGTTCGGGCAGCAGAGATTGCAGGAGCGCTCGATGTCTTCCAGCAGGATGCAGGTGTGCTGGGTCTGCATCTCGCCCAGGCCCCGCAGATAGGCCTGCGGGATGGGATCGAAATTGCCGGGCACGTCCGGCTCGTGGCGCTTGGTCGGGGCGGTCCACTGCTCGAGATAGGCGAGGATCTCGGGCGACTCGTCGTAGAGGGTGCGCACCTTGCCGTGCTCCGGGCAGCCGCGCACCAGCCAGACCTGCCCCTCTTCCTCGGCGAGGTAGCCGGAGAGCCGCCGGACCGCAGCGAGCGGCCGCTCCGGGTCCTCGGCATGGCAGTGGGGGCAGAAGGCCGAGACGTAGCGCAGCAGCCGGTCTCCCCGCAGAGTCATTCCGGGCATCGAGAGATCTCCTTTCAGAAGGGACCCAGCGTGCAAACCCCGCCCAAAACGAGGAGGGCCAAGCCTAGTCCAGAATAGAGAAGCAGAGCCCACCCAGAGCAAGGATTCCGAGGCCGGCCGAGAGCATCAAGCCCAGGAGCAGCGCGAGGCCCCAGGAACGGCTCTTCGCCGGAAAACAGGCCACGATCCCGCCGAGGAGCTCGACGCCGATGAAGACCATGAACATTGGAAAGAGAAAGCTCAGCACGGCGCTCTCGTTCGCACTCTGCACCAGCATCATTCCGCCGAAGAGCACGACGTTGACCGCCAGGACCTGCAAAGCCTGCCGAAAGACGTGCGGGCGGACGGCCGGAGGGTGCTCCGAACGGTAGACCACGATCGCGTCATCCACTATCGCCGGGTCGTAGCCGCTCTGAACGAGTTGTTCGCGCAGGGCCGGCAGGCTGAACTGTCCGGAGTGCTCTCGCAGGTAGGCGAGGATGGGTTCGAGGCTGGGCTCGGTCATGGTTCTCCCTCCAGGGGGATGAGGACCTGCGTCCGCCGTCGGCCGAGCCGGAATCGGCGTACGAAATACGCGGCGAGCAGCAGCGTCGAAGGGATCAGGAAGAGCTGTGAGCGGGTCAGCCCCGCCCAGACCACCTCGTTGCCGCGGACGAATTCGATCAGGAAGCGGAAGGCGGCATAGGCGAGCAGGTAGATCTTGAACAGCTCGTCCCGGAGCTCCGGCCGGCGGCGCAGCCGCAGCAGCACGGCGAGCATCGTGAAGTGGAAGACGATCTCGTAGACGAACGACGGATGGAGCGGCACGCCGATCCAGGCCGCTGGAAAGGTGGGGATGCGGGCGGCCCGCGCCGCGTCCACGGTCACTCCCCAGGAGAGGCCGGTCGGGGTGCCGGGCGTCTCGGTGAGCAGGCAACCGAAGCGGCCGATGCCGATTCCCAGCGCCACCGCCGGCGCGAAGACGTCGCCGGTGGAGGCCCGGTAGCCGATCAGCCGCTTGGTCAGGATCGCTCCCAGATAGGCGCCGGCCAAGCCTCCGAGCACGCTCTTGCCACCATAGACCAGGGCGCCCAGCAGGGTCGGATCGGACGCCGCGGCGAAATAGCGCCAGGCCGTGCTCAGCTTGGCGGCGACGGCGCCGCAGAAGAGGGAGCCGGTGAGGATGATGAACAGCCGGTCGTCCAGCGTCCGTCGCCGTCTCGCCTCGGCAAGGAAGAGCGCGACGGCGGCAACCGTGCCGAACGCTACGAAGGCGCTATGTACCCACGAAGGATCGAACGGTAAGGTCGGAAGCCGCAAGGCGATTTTCCTGGTTTGCTACGACTCTAGGGTGGGGGTCGGAGGCTGTCAAGGCAGCGCCAGGGGCGGCGGTCCATAGCTGATCGGTGATATCGTGGGAGCTTCAACCTTTTCCCCAGAGAGTCCCAAAAAGTCCACGAAAGGGCAATCTCATGAACGGAACGCCTCCAGTCCCCCCTCCCCCCGGCATGCCTCCGGCCGTGCCGCCCAAGACGGGAATGAGCCCCCTCGCCTGGATCGGCATCGGCTGCGTCGTCATCCTGATCCTCTGCGGCATGGTCCTCGCCGTCACGGGCTACTTCATCAAGAAGGGGGTCGACAAGTTCGCGAAAAACCCCGGCATGACCGCCGCCGAGCTGGTCGTGAAGGCCAACCCCGACCTCGAGCTGGTCAACGCGGACGAGAAGACCAACACGCTGACAGTCAAGGACAAGAAGACCGGCGAGGTGACCACCTTCAGCGCCGACGACATCAAGAACGGCAGCGGCCCCAAGTTCACGGTCAAGACCGACAAGGGGACGGCGACGTTCGACGCCTCCGACGGCAAGGGCATGTCGATGAAGGCGACCGACGACAAGGGGCAGGTCACCACCTTCAACGCCGGCACCAACACCCCCCAGACCCTCCCCTCGTGGCTGCCGGCCTATCCCGGCGGCACGGTGCAGGGGACCTCCGACATGAACAACAACGAGGGGCGCACGGCGGCGTTCACCGTCGCCACCAAGGATTCCACGGACAAGATGCTCGAGTTCTACGATACCCAGCTCAAGAGCGCCGGCCTGAAGACGGAGAAGAGCACCTTCACCTCGAACGGCCAGACCGGCGGCACCGTCACCGGCAAGAGCGACGACGGCAAGCGGGTGGCCAACGTGATCGTCTCCTCCTCCGCCGACGGCACCCAGGCGGTCGTCACCTTCAACGAGAAGAAGTAAAGCCTCTCCCTGATCAACCTCCCCAGACAGCAAAAAGCCCCGCGGCATCAAGCCGCGGGGCCGGTTCGAAGGACCGAGGGCGGGACGCGTCAGGCGCCGGTGGCCTGACGCCGCCGCAGCGCGAGGACCGCCGCGCCGGCCACCATCAGGGCCAGCAGGGCGAGGCCGAAGTCCGAGAGGGTGGGGATCGCGCCGATAGGAACGCCCCCGACCACGAACGTCGTGGGGTCGTTGGCGGCGCCGCCCGGGGCATCGGTCAGCGTCGTGGCTCCGTTGGTGCCGTCGTTGTCGATGTCGTAGTTGACCGTTCCCTGGTTGGAGACGGTCTGGCCCGCGGTGCCGGTCGGGATGGTCGCCGGAATGGTGATGGTCACCGAGCCGCCGGCCGGGATGGGGCCGTTCCAGGTAACCGGATTGACGCCAGCCGCCGAGACGGTGCCGGAGCTGGCGGTGGGGGTGGCCACGACGAGCGGCGAGGGCACGGTGTCGGTGAACTCGTTCCCCGCGTTGTCGGCCTGCGCGGCGGGGCCCGTGTTGTTCAGGGTGACGGTGTAGATCACGGTGCCGCCAGCCAGCTGGTTGCCGCCCGTGACCGCCTTGGTGGCCGTGATGAGGGCGCCGGTGGGGGGGGCGTCGCAGACCGCCGGCTTGCCGGCGCCCGTCGGGATGGTGAAGGGAAAGCTCTGCGGCGAGTTGCCCGGCGGGATGTTGCCGCCGTGGTAGGTGACGGTCAGGGTGAACTGGAGGACCTCACCGCAAGGGACCCCCGAGCCGACCCGGAAGACGAAGGGTGTCACGTTGGTGCCCGTCGGCATGGGAGGGAGCTCCCCTTTGGTGGGAAGGGCGGCGGCGGGCCGCGCGGCGAACCCCACCGTCAGGTCGGGATAGGCGGAGGTGCCGGTCAGAATCGTGACCCCCGGCGTCGAGGTGGTCAGGGTGCCGACGACCCCCGTCGCGTCGTGGTTGCCCGTGTTGGTCAGCGGAATGGTCAGGCTCCAGGTCTCGTTGGGCTCGACGAAGGCATCGCCGTCGCCGCTGACCTGGGTTTCAACCGGAGTGCCGGCGGTGAGGAGGGCCTCGAAATCGATGCCCTTGGTCACCAGGGCGCCGGGCTTGATCCGTAGCGGCGGAGCCTGGCCCCACAGCCCGGCGGGCAGGAGCGTCATCACGGTCAGGAGAAGAGCGGCGGCGGGCAGCACGGCGGCGCCATGCGCTCGGACAAGACGACGCAAACTTCTCTGCATCATAGATCACCCCTCGTGGACAGGATTGACAAACTCTGGGGCCCGCACCTTACGCGACCCGGCGAGCCCGCGTCAAGGTGCCCAAACAGCAAAAAGCCCCGCGGCGTGATGCCGCGGGGCCGGTTTGAAGAACCGAGGGCGGGACGCGTCAGGCGCCGGTGGACTGGCGCCGCCGGCGCAGGGCGAGGACCGCCGCGCCGGCCATCATCAGGGCCAGCAGGGCGAGGCCGAAGTCCGAAAGGGTGGGAACCTCGGCGATGGGGCCGGCCCCGACCACGAACGTCGTGGGGTCGTTGGCGGTGCCGCCCGGGGCATCGGTCTGCGTCGTGGCGTCGTTGATGCCGTCGTTGTCGCTGTCGTAGTTGACCGTCCCCTGGTTGGAGATGGTCTGACCCGCCGTGCCGGTCGGGATCGTCGCCGGAATGGTGATGGTCACCGTGCCGCCGATCGGAATGGCGCCGTTCCAGGTGACCGGGTTGACGCCGGCCGCCGAGACGGTGCCGGCGCTGGCGGTGGGGGTCCCCACCACGAGCGGCGAAGGCACGGTGTCGGTGAACTCGTTCCCCGCGTCGTCGGCCTGCGCGGCGGTGCCCGTGTTGTTCAGGGTGACGGTGTAGATGACGGTGCCGCCCGGCTGCTGGCTGCCGCCCGTGACCGCCTTGGTGGCCGTGATGACGGCGCCGGTGGCGACGGCGTCACAGACCGCCGGGGTGACGATCACCGAGAAGGCCCGGATGTTGCCGCTGTCGCCGACGAAGAAATCCTGGGCTTCGAGCTGCCAGGTGCCGTTGCCGGAGATGCCCTGGAAGGCCGCCAGGGCCGAGTTCGGCGTGAAGCTGCCGGTGAAAGGCGCCTGGGCCGACGCCACCGCCTGGATGCTGCCACCCGCGCTCTGGTCGTCGAGAACGGTCTGGCAGAAGTTGTTGCCGCCGCCGTCGGTCCGGTTAACGACCAGGACTGACGTGGAGTCGGGCCCGATGAGGGTGAGCTGGAGGTCGTTGACGAAGCTGTGGTCGAGGCCGACCGTGGTGGCTCCCGTGGTGGCGGTGCAGGTCGCGCCGTCAATCGAGAAGTTGAGGTCGTAGATGTCGCCGATGAGGCCGGAAACCGGCAGGCTCGCGAAGGCCGGAGTACCGCCCACATCCGCGCCGGTGCTGTCGGGAATCGGTACGACCGGACCCGTGTAGCTGAAGGTGACCGGCGTGCCGGGCGCGCCCGTCTGGATGGTGAAGGGGAAGGTCTGCGGCGAGCTGCCGCCGCTGTAGGTGACGGTCAGGGTGAACTGGATGATCTCGCCGCAGGCGGCCCCCGAGGTGACCCGGAAGACGTAGGGAGTCACGTTGTTGGCGGGCCCGGCGCTGCCGGCCCCGCCCTTGGTGGGAAGGGCGCCCTTCTGGGCGGTGGCGGCGGGCCGCGCGCCGACCGTCAGGTCGGGATAGGCGGAGGTGCCGGTCAGAATGGTGATCCCCGGCGTCGAGGTGGTCAGGGTGCCGACGATCCCCGTCGCGCTGGCGCCGCCCGTGTTGGACAGCGGAATGGTCAGGCTCCAGGTCTCGTTGGGCTCGACGAAGGCGTCGCCGTCGCCGCTGACCTGGGTCTTGACCGGGGTGCCGGCGGCGAGGAAGGCCCTCGGCGTGGCGCCCACGGCCGCCAGGGCGGCGTGCGCCATGATGATGCCGGCGCCGGTGTCGCGGTCGACTCCCGGATTTTCGATGTCGATGGCCGAGGCGGTGAGGGCGGTCCGGATCTGGGCCTGCGTCAGGCCGGGCATGTTCGACTTGAGGAGCGCGGCGATGGCGGCAGCGTGCGGCGCCGCGGCCGAGGTGCCGTAGAAGGGCGCGAAGCCGGGCGCGGCGCAGGAGACGCCGTCGGCCGCCGTGAAGTCGGGCTTCTGGCGGACGACGCCGCCGGTGCTGGTCCGGTTGCCGGGCGTCAGCTCGTTGCCGGTGAGGCCGTCGAGGATGATCCGCCGCGGACCGTCGGAGGTGAAATCCTCGCTCTGGTTGGCGGCGGTGAACAGCCCGGGGAACGGCCCGTCCGGCGAGATGCCGTCGAACGAGGCGACGGCCGGCGTCGCCGCGAGGCTGAAGGCGCTGGCGGACGTGCTGTGGCCGCGCGTCGCGCCGCTGGTCGCCAGGTTGGGGTCGACCACGCCGCGGAAGACGATGAGGTTGAACATCGGGGTGCTGGACGTCGTGCCCGCCGCGAACTCCGCAATCACCATACGGTCGCCGCTGAAGACGTCGTTGGGGATGATCTCCACCGGGAAGTCGTCGCCGCCGGAGCCGTCCTGCGTGTTGGTGCTCATGTCGAAGACCATCGACAGGGAGTCGTCGAGGTCATAGAGGTCGAAGTCGGTCGAGGCATTGCCCGTGTTCAGGTCGTAGTGCTCGGCCCAGATGAGCGCCGCCG
This sequence comes from Thermoanaerobaculia bacterium, assembly GCA_036271335.1. Classification (GTDB taxonomy): domain Bacteria; phylum Acidobacteriota; class Thermoanaerobaculia; order Multivoradales; family UBA5704; genus DATARR01. The sequence goes on along the minus strand of DATBAW010000563.1, from coordinate 13,510 downwards.
AGTTCCCGCCGGCGCCGGTGACGCTCAGCGACTGGCCGCCGTCGCCGAAGTTGTGCACCGTACCGGCGCCGTCGCCGAGAACCGGGTCCAGGTTGCCGTTGGGGTTGAAGTCGCCTTCCCAGGTCCCGGAGGTCCCGTCGTCGACGTTGCCCTCGTTGCCGGCGGAGGAGAAGTAGAGGACGCCGGCGGCGGTGACCGTGTTCACCGACTGCGCGACCGGCCCGTCCTCGAAGGGGGACTCGTCGAGGTAGATGACGTCGTCGACGATGATCTTGCAGCCGGACGTGGCGAGGTCGAGGATGTTCTGCGCGAACTGCGACTCGCTGGTGTCCGCCGTCGCGAAGCCGAGCGTCGCGCCGGGCGCGAGGTCATGGACGATCTCGAGCATCGCCGAGCCCTCGTCGCCGGAGCCGTTCTGGCCGGGCAGGACGTCGACCGACGCCGGCAGGTCGCCGCTCGCCTCCAGCGAGGTCAGCGAATCGACGCCGTCCGACAGCACGCAGACCTTCACCCCGGTGCCGTCCGTGCCGAAGAAGTCCCGCGCCTCGTCCGCGCCGTGCGTCTTGTCCCCCTCGGAGGTGTTGATCTTCTCGTTCAGCGCCGTCACCGCCTGGCGCACCCGGCGCACGCCCGCGATCCCGGCGAGGGTCTCCAGATCCTCGAGATGCACGCGGGCGCGGACGGCCAGGTACCTGGAGCTCTTCGCCTTGACGTCGCCGCCGAGCGCCATGACCTCATTGAGGACCGGCTTCATGGCGTTGACCGAGGAGAGCACGATGTCGACAGCGATCCGGCCGTCCGCCTCCGGCTTCACGAAGCGGAAGGCGGTCAGCGAGGCGAGGCGCGCGTCGTTGCGCTGGTGCAGCAGCCCCATGTAGAGGCGCGAGTCGATCTTCTTCTGCACCGCGCTCTTGGCGGTCTTGATGCCGACGATCGCGCCGATCTGCTGCTGCGCGCTGGGCTTGATCGTCAGCGGCTGGGCCTGGGCCCGGAGGCCGGCGGGCAGGAGCGTCAGGACGGTCAGGAGGAGAGCGCCGGCGCGCAACGCGGCGGCGCCATGCGTTCGGACGGAAGGACGCGGACTTCTCTGCACCATAGATCACCCCTTTGACAGACCGGCAAACCCCGGGGGGCTCGCGCGGCGATTCAAGACGGACGCCACTTGCGCGACGACGAACCTGCTGAGGCTATCCTGAGAGGGCCAGCAATTTAAGGCAACGCTTCAATAGAGACCCCGCCACCTTACGCGACCGGCGGGCCCCGAGTCAAGGTTCCGCTGGCGCTCCGCGCCGGAAACCCTCAAGATAGGCCACCGACAGCCACTGACAGAGGACGCGCCGCTCACGGCGCGGAGCTCGCCGTCCGGAGGAGAGATGCCCTTGGCCACCCCCACCCCCCAGCCCCGGCAGGCCACGGCGCCCCGCGACGACGACTCCGGGCTCGTCCGCGGCCTCGGCACGTGGGACGGCGCCCTGCTCACCGTCGGCTCGATCGTCGGCACCGGCATCTTCATCACCACGGCGGACATGGCCAAGGTGCTCCCCCATACCGGGCTCATCCTGCTCGTCTGGCTGGCCGGCGGTCTGCTGACGCTGGCCGGCGCGCTCACCTACGGCGAGCTGGGCGCGATGTTCCCGCGCGCCGGCGGCCTCTATCACTACGTCCGCGAGGCCTATGGACCGCTCTGGGGGTTCCTCTATGGCTGGACGGCGTTCCTGGTCATCATGTCGGGAGGGATCGCCGCCCTCGGCGTCGCCTTCGGCGAATACCTGGGGAGCTTCCTCCCCTTCTTCTCCACCCGGCACATCCTGCTCGCCGTACCCCTCGGCGCCTGGACGTGGACGCTCTCCGGCGGCCAGGTCGCGGCGGCGCTGGCGATCCTCCTGCTCACCGCCGTCAACCATTTCGGCCTCAAGGAGGGCGCCTGGACGCAGAACGCGCTGACGGTGCTCAAGATCGGCGCGATCGTCGTCTTCGCGGCGCTCGGCCTGCTCGCCCCCGCGAAGGTCGCGCCCCATCTCACCGGTCCGGTCGGTGCCATCCCCGGCGGCCTGCTCGCCGCGTTCGGCATGGCGATGATCGCGGCGCTCTGGACCTACGACGGCTGGTACGGCCTCACCTGCTCGGCGGGCGAGGTGCGCGATCCCGGCCGGAACCTGCCGCGCGGCCTGATCCTCGGCACCGCCGGGGTGACCCTCCTCTACCTGCTGCTGAACCTCGTCTACGTCCGCGCCCTCGACATCCCCGCCATGGCGGCCACGCCGCGCATCGCCGAGACGGCGGCGGCGGCGCTCTTCGGCCCGACCGGCGCGCGGCTGATGTCGCTGGCGGTGCTGGTCTCGACCTTCGGCTGCCTCTCCTCGACCATCCTCTACAGCTCGCGCATCTACCTGCCGATGGCCGAGGACGGCCTCTTCTTCCGCTCGCTCGCCAAGGTCGATCCGCGCTACCGGGTGCCGGTCGCCTGCCTGTGGGCGCAGACCGCCTGGTCGCTGGTCCTCACCTTCTCGGGGAGCTATTCGCAGCTCTACACCTACGCGGTCTTCGCGGGGATCGTCTTCCACGCCATGATCGCCACCGCCGTCTTCATCCTGAGGCGCACCCGGCCGGACGTCCCTCGCCCCTATCGCACCTGGGGCTACCCGGTGGTCCCCGCGCTGTTCATCCTCGGCTGCCTGCTGCTGATCGGAAACACCCTGAAGGAGAGCCCCCACGAATCCCTCCTCGGCCTCGGCCTGGTCGCCCTGGGGGTGCCGGCGTACGCGATGTTCCGGCGGCGGAACGGCGGAGCTTCCAGTCCGGACGCCTCCAGGCCATAGAATCCCTCCTCGGGACGACGCGGACGGGCTGCATCCGCGGCCCTCCACGTCCCATTCTCTGGAGGACATCGCATGAAACGCATCTGCGGAACGCTCGCTCTCAGTGGTCTCCTGCTGGCCGGAGGCGCCTTCGCGGCGCCCCCGAGCGCCTACCAGGGGGGAGCGGACAAGGACAAGAAGGACGAAGCGGTCCAGAAAAGCCAGAAGACCGGCGTGCCCGACAAGGCGGCCAAGCCCGAGGAGACGAAGGGGGGCATGACCGCCGCCACCTTCGCCGGCCTCGAGCTCCGCAACATCGGCCCGGCCGCGGTCGGCGGCCGCATCGGCGACATCGCCGTCGATCCCCGCACCCCCACCACCTGGTACGTGGCCGCCGCCTCGGGCGGCGTCTGGAAGACCGTCAACGCCGGCACCACCTGGACCCCGATCTTCGAAGGCCAGGGCTCGTTCTCGATCGGCTGCATCACCATCGATCCCAGGAATCCCCTGGTGATCTGGGTCGGCTCGGGCGAGAACAACAGCCAGCGCAGCGTCTCCTACGGCGACGGCCTCTACAAGTCGACCGACGGCGGCAAGAGCTGGGAGAACGTCGGGCTCAAGAAGTCCGAGCACATCGGCAAGATCGTCGTCGATCCCCGCGACTCGAACACCGTCTACGTGGCGGCGCAAGGGCCGCTCTGGTCTCCCGGCGGCGACCGCGGCCTCTACAAGACCACCGACGGCGGCAAGACCTGGAAGGCGGTGCTGACGGTCAGCGAGAACACCGGCGTCACCGACGTCGCGCTCGACCCGCGCAACCCGGACGTCCTCTACGCCGCCACCTACCAGCGCCGCCGGCAGGTCTGGACGCTGATCGACGGCGGTCCCGAAGGGGGGATCCAGAAGTCCACCGACGGCGGCGCCACCTGGAAGAAGCTGGCCGGCGGCCTGCCGCGCGGCGACGTCGGCCGCATCGGCCTCGCCGTCGCGCCGACCCGGCCCGACACCGTCTACGCCATCGTCGAGGCGACCAGCAAGAGCGGCGGCTTCTTCCGCTCCACCGATGGCGGCGGCAACTGGGAGAAGCGCAGCGACACCGTCGCCAGCAGCCCCCAGTACTACCAGGAGCTCTTCGTCGACCCCGAGGACGCCGACCGCGTCTACTCGATGGACGTCTTCATCGTCGTCACCGAGAACGGCGGCAAGGACTTCCATCCGCTCGGCGAGAAGGACAAGCACGTCGACAACCACGCCCTCTGGATCGATCCCGCCAACCGCGACCACCTGCTGGTGGGTTGCGACGGCGGCCTCTACCAGACCTGGGACCGCGGCGAAACCTGGGAGTTCCGGAGCAACCTGCCGATCTCCCAGTTCTACCGGGTGAGCCTCAACAACGCCAAGCCTTTCTACGAGGTCTTCGGCGGCACCCAGGACAACTTCAGCCTCGGCGGCCCGTCGCGGACGATCAACAACAACGGCATCCGCAACTCCGACTGGTTCGTCACCCAGGGGGGCGACGGCTTCCAGTCGCAGGCCGACCCCGAGGACCCCGACACCGTCTACGCCGAGGCGCAGTACGGCGCCCTGGTGCGCTATGACCGCAAGACCGGCGAGCAGCTCTCCATCCAGCCGCAGCCGGGCAAGGACGAGCCGGCGCTGCGCTGGAACTGGGACTCCCCGATGATCGTCAGCCCGCACTCCCACACCCGGCTCTACTTCGCCGCCAACAAGCTGTTCAAGAGCGACGACCGCGGCGCCTCCTGGAAGGCGGTCAGCCCCGACCTCACCCGCCAGGTCGACCGCCACAAGCTCAAGGTGATGGGGAAGGTCTGGGGCGCCGACACCGTCGCCTACAACACCTCGACCTCCTTCTACGGCAACATCGTCTCGCTCAACGAGTCGCCGCTGAAGGCCGGTCTGCTCTACGCCGGCACCGACGACGGCCTGGTGCAGGTCAGCGAGGACGACGGCGGCGCCTGGCGCAAGCTCGACAAGTTCCCCGGCGTGCCGGACGGCACCTACGTCTCCGACCTCGAGGCCTCCTCCACCGACGCCAACGTCGTCTTCGCGGCGTTCAACAACATGCAGACGGGCGATTTCAAGCCCTACCTGCTGAAGAGCGCCGACCGCGGCAAGAGCTGGACCTCGATCGCCGGCGACCTCCCCGAGCGCGGCTCGGTGTGGACGGTGGCGCAGGATTTCGTCGATCCCGACCTCCTCTTCGCCGGCACCGAGTTCGGCCTCTACTTCACCGTCGACGGCGGCAGGAAGTGGATCAAGATGGACAGCCTGCCGGTGATCGCCGTTCGCGACCTCGCCATCCACCGGACCGAGCCCGACCTCGCCGTCGCCACCTTCGGCCGCGGCTTCTGGATCCTCGACGACTACTCCCTGCTGCGCACGATCAAGCCCGGGACGCTCGCCTCCGAGGCCACGATCTTCCCGGTCCGCAAGACCGCGATGTACATCGAATCGTCGCCGCTCGGCCTCCCCGGCAAGGGTTTCCTGGGCGCCGCCTTCTACACCGCGCCCAATCCGCCCTTCGGAGCGATCTTCACCTACTACCTGAAGGACGACCTCAAGAGCCGCCGGAAGGTGCGCCAGGAGCTGGAGAAGAAGACCGAGAAGGAAGGGGGGAGCGTCATCTACCCCAACTGGCAGGCGCTCACCGAGGAGGCGCGGGAGGCCGAGCCGTCGATGCTCCTCATCGTCCGGGACGAGGAGGGGAACGTGGTGCGCCGCCTGCCCGCGCCGGCCAAGGCGGGCTTCCACCGGATCGCCTGGGACCTCCGCTTCCCGCCGTCGAATCCGGTCCAGGAAGGCGGACGCCGCCGGCGTGGCGGCGACGACGAGGGTGGCGATGGACCGGAGGGACCGCTGGCCGCCCCCGGCAAATACACGGTGACGCTGGTCAAGGAGGTGGACGGCGTGGTGACCCCCGTGGGCACGGCGCAGACCTTCGAAGCCGCGCCGCTCGGCATGGCGGCGCTCGACGCGCGGGACCAGGCCGCCCAGCTCGCCTTCCAGCGCAAGACCGCCCACCTGCAGCGGGCGGTGCTGGGAGCCGTGCAGTCGGTCGAGGAGGCGCAGACGCGTCTCCGGCTGATCCAGAAGGCGATCCTCGAAACTCCGAAGGCCGACCTCAAGCTGATCCAGCAGGCCAGAGCCCTCGACCTCCGGCTCCAGGACATCGCCGTCAAGCTCACCGGCGACCCGGTGGTCGCGGCGCACAGCGAGCCCACCCCGCCGGCCATCGTCGACCGCGTGCAGAACGTCGTCGGCGCCCACTGGAGCACCACGGCGCTCGCCACCCGGACCTTCCAGGACGACTACACCATCGCCGCCGCCGAGTTCGCCCCCGTCCTGGCGGATCTGCGGCAGGCGATCGGAGTCGATCTCAAAGGCCTGGAGGATCAGCTCGAAACCCTCGGCGCTCCCTGGACGCCGGGCCGGTTGCCGAGCTGGCAGCCCGAGTAGGATTTTTCGCGGTTCCGGCGTGAAAGGGGCGGCCTCGACCGCCCCTTTTGTTTCCGGTGCTATCCTTTCCTCAAGGAGAAGTCCGATGGCCTCCAGACTCGAAGATCTCGAAGCAGAAATCCTCCGGCTCCCCGAAACGGGACGTGCCCGTCTGGCGAAAATCCTGCTTTTCAGCCTCGGCGAAGCGTCCGAGGAGGGCGTCGAGCAGGCGTGGACCGAGGAGGCCCATCACCGCTTCGAGGAGATCCAGCGCGGTGAGGTGAAAGCGCAGGACTCGGACGACGTCTTCCGAGAGGCCCGAGCCCGCCTCCGGTGATCCGAGCGGCCTGGCATCCGCTGGCGAAGCGGGAGCTCTTCGAATCCCAGGATTTCTATGAGGATCGCGCCGCCGGCCTGGGGGCGGCATTTCTCGAAAGCGTCGAAGCCGCGACGACCGTCATTCGGCGGCATCCGCATTCCGGCACCGCCTTGGACGATGTCCTCCGCCAGTCCAGAGTGACTCGGTTCCCCTACAGTCTCATCTACCGTGTAGAGGAGGAGCGCATCTTCATCCTGGCGGTCTCTCACGACAAGAGACGACCCCGCTATTGGGCCGGAAGGGCTGAGTCGCGGTAAGGGAGAGCTCGGTCATGGAGGTTCGCGCGTAAAAAGGGGCGGCCTCGGCCGCCCCTTTTGTCTACCTATGACGAACCGATCCAGTCACTGGAACCGGACCACCGCCGTCCGCAGCCCGCACCCTTCGCGGCCGTTCCAGGGGGCGCCGTAGATGACGCGGTTGAAGCCGGCGTAGATGGAGTTCTGATCGGCCGGCGTCACCGTGGGATCGGGGATGGCGAAGAGGAGGTGGTTGGTCGGGCTCTGGATGGACTGGTAGGGCTGTCCCCAGCTCAGGAACTGGTCTTTGACCAGGAACTTCAGCGCCCCGTCCCGCAGCGAGACATGATTGAAGATCAGAGGGTTGTCGATCAGGCTCGGAGCGCCGCCGGCGTTGGCGAGCCAGAAGTCCTCGTTCAGGATCCAGAGCTCGGCGTTGTGCACCGTGGTGCCGGCATCCCCGGCAAAGCCGTCGTTGGTGGGTGAATCGCCGATGTTGAGCGTCCAGGAATAGGGCGTTCCCTCGTAGTCGGTGTCGATGATGGCGCCGGTGCACCCCTTCGGAATATTGATCTGCACCGCCATTTCCAGCCACCCCTTGCAGGCATCGATCGAGCTGGCGGTCATCGGCGAGAGGACGATGAAATCGGTGGGATCGGTGTTGACGACGAGACCGGTCTTGAAGTCGGCGTAGAGGTAATCCTTGATATTGCATTGGGCATGGGCGACGGCGGAGGCCAGGAGGCCGAGGGCGATCAGGAGCAGGGCCTTTTGACGCATCGCGTTCATCTTCTTCTCCTTTTCTCGGGTCGAAAATGCAGGAGTCCCCCACGGAGCCGTCGCGGCTCCCGCAGGACCTCCCACGGTTGAACGGAATTTGGAGTTATTTCAAACGGCCGGTGGAGCGCTTCGAGTCCGAGCCGTCACAGAGCTCGCAACCCATGGCCTCGTACTCTTTCAGCAGGTCCGGATAACCGACGATCCAGTCCGGAAGACAATCGCCGGGCTCGGTCGGATCGTCGCCGGAAGCGCCAGGCACCAGCGGATCGTCGGCGACCTGCCCCGTGGCGGGGTTAAAGAAATGAAGGTGGGCTTTGAACCTGAAGATGCCGCTCAGGGTCGGAGATGCCGGCTGAGGATCGATGGCGTCCAATCGCAGCGAGACTTCCCACGGGCCGCAGGACGTCGCCACCGGAGAGCTCGTGAGATCGATGCCGGTGACCTGCCATTGCGGAGGCGGCGCTGGTCTCTGGGCCGGCTGACGCTGCATCGGCACTCCCACCGCGATGCCGGAAGGGCGAGACACCAATTGGCATTTCGCAAGATTGGTCTGCTTGCCAAGGGGCCCGCAGTAGGTCTCCGCCAGGGTCTGTAGATCGATGGCGAAGGAGGAGAGCACCTCTGGCGGGAAGGCCAACTGAGCTTCCCCGGCCGGGACGGCAGCCTGATGTGAGGCGATGGCCTCCGAGGCGGATAGAACAGCCAGAAGAGCGAAGGACAGAGCGAGCCTGTGGAGATTCATATGCCGGTACCTCCTATTCAAGCCCGGCAGGTGCCGCCGGGCTGAAGAACAACCAGGACGCGGAAAGCCAGGGGAAAAGGGCTCAACCGGCGGAAGTGCCGAGACGGCGCAAACGATCCATGGCCTTACGGGTATCCGGATGATTTGATCCTTGAAGGTCCAAAAGGCGCTGGTAGGCATGCTCGAGTCGGGCGCGAGCGCGCCCGTCCCCCAGGGCTGTATAACAGGCGCCCAGCTCGCTCTCGGCCCTGGCAGTCTCGGCATCGTTGCCCAGATGAGCTTGCCACCGGATGCTCAGCCCATCCTCCAGATAAGGTTGAGCCTCTCCGGCCCGGTTGGTTTCGACGAGCAGGCTTCCCAGGCCGATCACGACACGCGCCTTGTCCGTGTGATGCTGCCAGCCGGGGCCCGAGAGCAGCTTCAGGGCCTGCAGGTACGCCAATTCAGCCCGGTGAAATTGGCCCTCCTGCTGCAGGAGCTCGGCGACGGCCGTGAGACTTTCCGCGAAAGAGGGGCCTTTCTCGCCTTCACTGGCGCGCGTCAGCTCCAGACTGCGGCGCGCCAGAGCGAGGGCGCCGATCAGGTCGGTACGGCGGCGGCGGGCCTGAGCTTGTCCCGCCAAGACGTTGGCGAGGTTGGATCGATGATCTCCGGGCAAGGACCGATAAATTTCAAAACTCTTTTTAAAGGCTTCCTCGGCGGCACCGAGCTGGTTCTCGTCGAGATCGATGTCACCCAGGAAATTCCAGGTTTCCGCTTCGGAAGAATCGGCGGGGAATCTGTGGTCATGGCGGATCTGTAAAAGCTCAGCCAGGGTGGCGCGGGCTGGGGTCAGTCGTCCACACGCGCGCTGCGCGATGGCGAGATTCAGAAGGGCCTCAGAGAATTCAGGATGATCGGGGCCCTCCACTCGCCGGCGCAGGTCGGCAACCTCCTGATAGAGGGTTTCCGCCGCGGCATATTCCCCGCGCCGACTCAGGGCGTAGGCAACGTTGCTCTCGGCCAGGAGCGTGTCCGGATGGTCAGCGCCCAAAGTCAACCGAAAATAGTGCCAGGCCTCTCCGAAGAGAACTTGAGCGCGGTCGAGCTCAGCTTTCGAAACCGCCCGATTTCCGAGGTCGTTGAGAGTTTCGGCCAGCTCCCGTTGACTCTCCGTTGCCGTGCGGCTCACGGCGAGTGACTTGGCAAGATAGGGGCCCGCTTTTTCCGGTTTCCCTTCGGCGAACGCAATGACCGCGAGACCGTTCCAATCCGGTACCAGCGGCAGCGCGTCCGAGCCCAGGCACTCCTTTTTGATCGCGATGGCCCGCAGATATGCGTTGCGGCTCACGCTATACAGATCCTGGTGAAAGGTGATGTGACCGATCATGGTCCAGTCGGCAGCAATGGCCAGAGAGTCTTCCCGGCTCGGGTCCGGCTGCCGCTCGCGTAGCGCCAGCGCCTGTTCCAGATCTCTGCGTGCATCCGGATAAGAGCCAAGGTCAGCGTAGGTGTTGCCCAGGGTTTCGAGGAGCGATGCCCGGGTAATGGGGTCGTACCGAGTGTCTTTCGCTAGAAGCTCCTGATTTCCCGCATCGAGGATCTGGCGGAATGTGAGATTTTGCCCGCGGTTTTGCTCGGGATCGGCTCTCTCGATCATCCTCCTCACGAAATCGTTGAGGTTCTGGGCGACCTGGCGCTGGGCTTCGGCCCGGCGCCGCTCCTGTTGTACAGCCAGGAATTCGTACAGGGAAACCGCGGACAAAAGGATCCCCAGCCCCAGCGCCGCCACCAGCTTGTAGCGGATCAGCGCCCGGCTCACGCGGTATCGCAGGGTAGGACGGCGGGCGGCTACCGGCCGCTGTGCCAAATGCCGCTCGACGTCGTCCGCCAGGGCCGCCGCAGTGCCATAGCGCCGCGCTGGCTCCTGTTCCAGCGCCTTGCTGACAATGGTGTCGAGGTCGCCGGATACCCGGCGGGCGAGGCGGCGCGAGGCGGAATCGCCTTCCTCGGCGAGCGCAAGGATCGCTTGACTGGGAGGACGATCGGCCCAACCTTCACCGAGCTTTCTCGCGACCGCCTGCGGGTTCTGCCCCACCAGCAGCTCATAGAGCAGCAACCCCAGGCCGTAGACGTCGGTCGCCGTGGTCACCGGACCACCCGCCTTCTGCTCGGGGCTCGCATAGTCCGGCGTCATCGGCCCGGGTGCGAGACCGGTCAAGGCGGTCATCTCCCCGAACGAGTGGGGATCGAGGAGCTTGGCGATGCCGAAGTCGAGCAGCTTGGGCTCGCCCTCGGCGTCGACGAGGACGTTGGCCGGTTTCAGATCGCGGTGCACCACCAGGCTCTGGTGGGCTTTCTGCACCGCGCCGCAGACGCGCAGGAACAGGCGCAGCCGCTCCTCGATCGAGAGCTTGCGCTCGGCGGCATAGACGGTGATCGGCTGCCCCTCCACGTACTCCATGACGAAGTAGGGGCGGCCGTCCGGCGTCGAGCCGCCGTCGAACAGGCGGGCGATGTTGGGGTGCGCGAGCGAGGCCAGGATCTGCCGCTCGGCGACGAAACGGCGGACGATCTCGTCGGTGTCCATGCCCCGCTTGATCAGCTTCAGGGCGACCTTCTGGGTGAACTTCGGATCGTCGCGCACCGCCAGGTAGACGGCCCCCATGCCGCCGTGCCCGAGCTCCGAGAGCACGCGGTAGGGGCCGACGCGCATCCCTTCGACCGTCCCTTCGAGCTGCCGCCTCACCTCCGGGAGCGCGGCCAGGGCGCCCTGGTCGTAGAACTCGCCCGCCGCCTCATACGCGGCGAGCAGCTTCTTCACCTCGCCGGCCAGGGAGGGATCGTAGGGCAGGGTGATGGACAGCCACTCGGCCCGCTCCTCGGTCGGCAGCTCGAGGGCGGCGGCAAAGGCGTCCTTGATGCGCTGCCAGCGCTCAGCATCCATCGGGGCCATCGGGGCCATAAGGGGTTGACGCCTCCGCCATCTGCTGCGCCATCCAGGCCTTGGCCAGCGCCCAGTCGCGTTTCACGGTCGCCTTGGAGATGCCGAGGGCCTCGGCCGTCTCCTCGACGGTGAGGCCGGCGAAGAAGCGGAGCTCGACGATCCGTTCCTGCTGGGCGTCGAATCCGGCGAGGTCGGTGAGCAGCCGGTCGACGGTGAGCACGTCCACCTCGCGCGGCGCCGGCGCCGCCGCCTCGGCGAGCTCGACGGCCAGGAGGGCGCCGCCGCGCTTCTGAGCCAGGTGGGCGCGGCAGTGGTCGACGAGCACCCGCCGCATCACCCGCGCCGCGACCGCGAAGAAGTGCAGACGGTTCTGCCAGTCCATGTTCCGCTGGCCGACCAGGCGCAGATAGGCCTCGTGGACCAGACTGGTGGGTTGCAAGGTGACGGCGGCTCCCCGGTCGGAGAGCAGCTTGCCGGCCAGGGCCCGCAGCTCGTCGTAGAGCAGGGGAATCCAGCGGTCGAGCGGCGTACCCTCTCCCGGTACCCCGCCGAGCTCTTCCTCGGCCATGTTCCAGCGCCTCCTAGATTGCGTGCAGAGATCATATCAATGCACCTGCTGAAAGAGGAGCCCTGTCGGGATCGCGCGAAGGGGTGAAGTTTCAAAGGACATAAAGGACTGCAAGGACCACAAGGACAAGAACGCGTCAACCGCAGCTCTTTTTCTGTGTCCTTGAGGTCCTTGGCGTCCCTGCAGTCCTTTACGTCCTTGTTTCTGGTTCCTGCCGCGCAGGCGGCAGGGAAAGGAAGCGGCCGGCCTCTAGAAAGCCGGCCGCTAGCGCGGAAGCTAGGTGGAGGCCGCGGACGTCGGCGGGCAGCCGGGGAGGGCGTCGGTCGAGTCGTCGGTCTGGATCAGGGTCTGGAACTTGGTGAGCTGATCGGCCGTCAGGACGGCCGAGAGGCTGGCCTCGAAGGCGGTGATGGCCGTCCGGATCCCGCTCTGGCTGTCGACCAGGGCGAGGTAGTCCTTGCCGACCGTGGCCGGATCCGGGGTGCTCGCGTCGATGTCGGTGCGCAGCTGCTGGCAGAGCGCCGTGTGGGAGGTCCGCACCGCCTGCTCGGCGGTCTGGAGGGTCGCGAGGAAGGTCTTCAGCTGCGTCACCTGGTCGGCCGTCAGGCTGAGGTAGCGCGTCAGGAACCGCGCGTCGGTGATGGCGCCGCCACCCCCACCCCCACCGCCGGGGCCCCCGGGACCTCCAGGACCGCCGCCATGCGGTCTTCCCTGGCCGGACGCCAGGGCGGGGATCATCAGGGCGCCGAGCAGGACGAGGAGCGAGAGGAATCTGGGTTTCGCTGTCATTCGGGTCTCCTCTGAAGCGGCGGGCTCCTCGAGCTTTCCCCGATGAAAGCTCCCGGAGCCCGCCCGGTGCATCGGCCCATTGTTACGAGCGGAACCTTGCGAAACTCTTGCGGGCGCGTGCCACGATGGGTCGCGCATCTCGACCCACGGGTCGCAGTCCTTGACCCACGGGTCGCAGTCCTTGACCTGCGGGTCGCAGTCCTTGACCCGTGGGGTAGTGTCCTGTCTCGGTGTGGGTATACTTTAAGGTAGTTCAAAAGTACGGAAGGCGGCCTACCGGATGCCGCTCCGGAGTTGCCCCGGCTGGTACCTTCCGGCAACGGCTTTGAGGAAGTCTCCGACCTTCTCCGTAACGACAGTCTCCGAAACGTAGGCGCGGTCGGTCCAATCTTCGTTGAATCCGGACTCCGAGGACTCTACTCGAATCCCGCTCTCATGCAGATCAAAAATCAGCGTGCTGCGCGTAGGGCTATCCACCGATCCGGCCTCAAGGCGCGCCCCGCTACCGCCATTCCTCGGCCTCTGGTCCGCGTAGAGTCTGGAGTGCTGCAAGGCCGCAACCGCCTCGACGAGGATGGGGGTAATGACCTCATCTTTGACCCGAGTCCACCATGCCGAATCCGAAAGGTGAGACCAGCCCTTCACAAGCGCCTCATGCCGGGCCGTCTCTATGAGACGGCGGAAATCCTTGCGTAGCGCCGATTCGAGATGGTTGTCGAGTTCGTCTGGCATGACATCCCTCCTGTAGCAGAAAGCATAACTCAGCACGCCCCTACCACCGCCCCTGCTCTTGAGGCGTCGCGGGCCGCCACGCTATGAGGTTCGGCATGAAGCCG
>DATBAW010000562.1:0-10446 GCA_036271335.1 Thermoanaerobaculia bacterium | reverse complement strand
ACCGGGAACCTACGCGTGGGTGGGCTCGGAGGGCATCGCCACCTCCGGCGGTACCACCTTCTTCGTCTTCCGGCCCCGGAACGGCTGCACGCCGAACTCGGCGACCTTCTCGGACCGGGGGCCGTAGAACTCCTTGACGCTCGCCAGCAGCACGCTCGCCAGCCGGCCCCCCTCGGCGATCACCGTCCGCATCGTCTGCGACGCCTGCTGCTTCGCCGCCGTCTGCGCGGCCTGCGCCGCCGCCACCTGCCGCGCCTGGTCGAGCAGCCCCGCCAGCTTCGCACGGCTCACCTCCAGATGCGCAAGGTCCGTTGCATTGGCAGTCAAGCGCTCGATGAGGCGGTCCCACCCTTCCACCTTCCCCTTGTACGTCGTCTCCCTGGTCATGGTCTTTCTCCCTTGAGCCCGCGGGCTCTTCTGAATCCCGGGCCGATATGGCTCCGGGCTTGAATCCACAGATTCACCCGCGGCGCGTTCCGATCCTCTTGATGCCCTGCGCCACCGCCGCCGGTTGCCCGCATCCCGTGCACATACAATTGCATCTGGTTTCGACCAAGTCAATACCCCTTGACAAATTTGCGCAAAATAATAGGCTATAGGCAAGGAGAGGAGACCGACCATGCCGAGAGACCCGCAGATTCGGGAACGCCGGAGGGAAGCGATCCTGGAGCTCCTCGTCGAGGGCGAGGTGATCCGGGAGCAGAAGGAACTGGTGGAGAAGCTGCGGACGCTGGGGTTCGAGGTCACCCAGTCGAGCATCAGCCGCGACCTGCGCGACCTGGGAGTGGTGCGGATCAACGGCTACTACGATCTGCCGCTGAAGACCGAGCGGGGCGAGATCACCGACGAGCTGAGCCGCTACCTCGAGGCCGGGATGCCGATCAACCCCAACATCACCCTCTTCCAGGTGACGCGGGGGACCGCCGTCATGGTGAGCCGCATCATCACCGAGGCCGAGCTCCCCGAGGTCACGGGCACCTTCGCCTCGCTCGACGACAAGGTGCTGGTCTTCACCCGCAACATCGCCGACCAGGCCCGCCTCTTCCTGCGCCTCAACGTCTTCATGCAGCCCATCGACGGGAAGGAGATGACGTTCCCGGAGGAGATCCTCAAGGCAGAATCGTGATCTCCAGATAGAGCGGGTCCTCCACCACGGCCGCCGCGAACGCCTCGCGCTCCGCGGCGGAGAGGCCGGCGAGGTCCCCGGCCGGAGGGGGGCCGAGGTCGGCGCGCAGCACGCGGCCGCCGGTCTTCGCCTTCAGCCGGTCGAGCAGGGGGGAGAAAGGCATGTCCCAGCCGTCGGGGTTCCCCCCCTTGGGGCGGTGCGCCATCTGCTCGTCGACCGGGATCATCGCCACCAGGTCCGGCCGCGCCATCAGCTCCAGCCCCTTCTCCCGCAGCGTGGCGTTGTGGCTGGCGTGGTGGCCGACCTTGTAGAAGGCGGTGCGGCGGAGCAGGTCGGCGCCGCTGACGCCGTCGGCCGCCCACTGGACGGTCTGCCAGGAGAGCCAGTTGCCCACCTGGGCGTCGCCGGGGAAGAGCAGCACCTTGCCGCCGGGGGAGAGCTCGATGGCCAGGGCCAGGCTGGTGTTGTTGGTGTCGCTGTCGAGCTGGAGCGTAAGGGTGTCGGCGCCGGCGAGCCAGTCCCCCTCGATCTGCCGCCAGGACAGATCCGACGGGTCCGGCTCGGCCGGCGACGGCGCGGCTCCGGCAGCCGCCGCCGGCGCCGGCGGGCAGGGCGGATTCCCGTAGTAGTGCTCCTGGAAGAACTCGTCCTCCTTCGCCTGCTTGGGATCGACCCGGTAGACGTCGTCGAAGGGGAAGCTGAGGTCGCGCAGCTCCTGCTCCTCGGGGGTCGGGACGGAAATCTCCTTCGCCGTGACGGCGGCGAAGAAGGCGCTCTCCTCGCTGAGGCCGAGACGCTTCTCGTAGACCTCGCTCGCCCGCTGGGAGGGGGTCGAGCGGAGCAGCAGCGCCTCGTCCTCCGGCGGCCCCAGCACATAGACGCGCGCCGGCGAGCCGGGCAGGCCGACGATCTCCCCCGGCGCGCGGTAGCGCGGCGGCTTGCCGCGGCCGAGCACGTAGTCGAGCGCCGCCTCGATGCGCGACGGCTGGCCGTCCGCCGCGGGATCGCCGAAGAAGCCGAGGACCGCCTCGATGGTGCCGGCCTGGTCGGCGTCGCCGGCCGCCCGCAGGCTTTTCGCGGCGCTGTCGAGCGCCCGCAGATGGACCTTGCGGCGCGCCCGCAGACGGTTGCCGAGGTCGTTGGTGGGGTCCTCCGTCCAGGCCACCCAGACCTCGCCGAAGGCGATCTGGTCGAAGAGGTCGCGCGCCTGATCGAACCCCGAGAGATGATCCCAGTGCTGATGGGTGGCGACCAGGACGTCGATCGTGCCGCCGGTCGAATCCCCCAGGCTCGCGGCCACCCGCCGCATCCGCTCCACGGCATCCTGGGTGCCGAGCAGGACGCCGCAGTCGATCAGCATGTAGAAGGGGCGCGCGGCGCCGGTGGCGAAGGCGAGCAGGAAGCAGTCGCCGAGCCCCTGGCGGTACATGCGGATCTTGACGCCGGACACGGGGGCGGTCATCGGCGCGGCCGGCGCGGCGGCGGCGGCGGGCATGGGATCAGACAAGCGTCTCCTCCTCGATCGCCGGCTGGCGATGGAGCATGGCGAACGGCTCGGCCATCTCCTGCCGGCTGGGATCGCCGAGGTACATCGCCTGCAGGGAGCCGTTGGACTTCGCGAAGGCGCGCTGCGCGGCGAGCCGGGCCTCGTTGTTGATCCCCTTGCCGATGCAGTAGCGCACCGCGCCGCGGTCGAGGTCGATCAGCACCGTGCAGCCGCCGCGGAACCAGAAGTCGTGCGACGGCGGCGGGCTCTCGCCGGCGTCGACCTTGTCCTGCCAGTCCGCCTTCTCGTAGCCATGGCGCTTCTGGGTGATCTCGATGACGAGGTCGGTGAGCGTCTGGCCGTCCGGCCCCAGGCGCCGCGCCGGGCGCACCGAGTGGACCTCGAACAGCGGCAGGCCGTCCTTGCCGCGCTCGATCGAGTGCGGCGCGTCCGCCCCGAGCGCCAGCCCGAAGTGAGAGGCCATCGCGCGCGCGGCGTCCGAGAGCAGCCAGGAGTGGATCTCCGCGCAGCTCTCCTGCATCTCCGTCCAGACCTTGCGGCGGTCGGAGGTCAGCGACCAGTCGGGACGCACCTTGCTCAGCTTCCGGACCCCCGGCAGCAGGTGTTCGAGCGCCGCCGCCATGGCGCCCTCCGGCGCCGCCCAGCAGAGATTGTCGGCGGACAGGCTGCGCACCCCCTCGGGAAAAATGCCGCGCCGCCGGAACGCCTCGATCACCGCGATGCGGTAGCCGCGGTCGTCCTCCGGCACCAGGTCGCGGTCGGCGGTGACCAGGGCGCGCAGGTAGTCGCCGAAGTTGACGTCCACCGGCGGGCAGTGGTCGAGGGCCCGGATGCACATGTTGAGGATCTGGCCGGCGCAGAGCGCCGCCTCGCCCGCCAGCCGCTCGACGAGATCGGGGTGGATCTCTCCTTGCGGCAGCACGCCGGTGCCCGCGGAGGCGATGCGCAGCAGGTCGGCGATGCGCGCCTTGTAGATCGAGAGGAAGGCGTCGAAGACCGCCGCCACCAGGATGGCGCCGCGCTGGTGCGGCTCCCGCGCCGTCTGCAGGTCGGCCGGATCGGGCTTCTTGGGAATCCACTCGCCGGTCGCCGGATCGACCGCGCCCAGGGCGTCGCGGAGGGCGCCGCGGTTGCCGATCGCCTGGCCGAACTGCTGGGCCAGCTGGCCGAGCAGGTTCTGGCTCGCCAGGTCGCCGCGGGTGCGGCGGATCTGGTCGCGCAGCGCCGGCGCGTGCGAGAAGTGCTGGAACAGCGCCACGATGTCCGCGAACCCCTCGTGGAGCGCCAGGGTGTCGGTGTTGGTCGGCTCGATGAAGCGCCGGTGGAGGCCGTCGAGCAGCGCGTGCGTGGTCTCATGGGCGACGACGTCGTGCGACAGGCAGGTGAAGACGGTGCCGCCGGGGAGGTTGTGCCCCGGGTTGCTGGCCGAGGCCGGGAAATAGCCGAAGAGCAGCGCCTTCTTCTTCGGGCTGTAGTAGGCGTTCGAGTCGCGCAGGGCGTGCGGATAGATGCGCAGGCGGGGCACGAACTGATAGCCCTGCTCGGCGCCGGCCTGCGACCAGAGGATGCGCCGCCCGAGGGCGCGCTCGAAGTTGCGGATGGTCGTCATCGCCACCGCGTAGACCATCTGCTGGTGGAACTGGGGATCGCCCTCGGAGGGATCGAGGCCGTCCGCCGCCAGGATGAAGCGGTCGTCGAGATCGACGGGAGCGTAGACGCAGCCGCTCGCCGGATCGACGTCCACCACCTCCAGGTACTCGCCGACCGGCCCGGGCTTCAGCTCCTCCCAGGGCACGTGGAGAGTCAGCTGGTTGATCACCGCCGTGTCGAGCTGCCAGTCGAGGCTGGGGTCGAAGGCGTAGACCCGGATCTTCCGCGACGGGGGGGGACGCCGGACAGGCGGCTTGATCCTGGACGGGGCGGTCGGCATCGGCGGCTCGGCTCCTCGAGGGCTCCTCGATGAAAGGCTCCTACTAAGTTGCCGCAGGAGCGGGTCCGATGGACAGACCCGCTCCAGGCGCCGCCGTCTGGGAAGCTTTTCGGCTCAGCGGCGCGACATCGCCGAGGCGCGCAGGAGATAGTACAGCAGGGTCATCAGCGTCGAGACCACGGCCGCCACGTAGGTCAGCGCCGCGGCGTTCAGCACCTTGTCCATCCCCTCCCGCTCCTGCGGCAGGATGATGCCGGTCTCCACCGCCAGCCGCTTGGCGCGCGCCGTGGCGTCGAATTCCACCGGCAGGGTCACCAGCTGGAACAGCAGCACGGCCGAGAAGACCAGGGCGCCGAGGTAGATCAGGTTCGGCGAGTGGAAGAGCGCGCCGCCGATCATCACGAAGTACCCCGCCGACGAGCCGAGGTTCGCCGTCGGCACCAGGGCCGAGCGGAGCCCCAGCGGCTTGTACCCCTGGGCGTGCTGGAGGGCGTGGCCGGCCTCGTGGCAGGCGACGCCCACGGCGGCCAGGGACGCCGACGCGTAGGTCGCCTCCGAGAGCGCCAGGGTCTTGTCCGCCGGATTGTAGTGATCCGAGAGGAAGCCGCTCGTGGGCACCACCCGGACGTCGGAGACGCCGGCGCCGCGCAGCATCTCCATCGCCGCCTGGGCCCCGGTCAGCCCGCGCGCCGTGCGCACCCGCGAGTATTTCTTGAACGCCGACTTCGTCCGCCAGCTCGCCCAGAGCGACAGGGCCAGCGCCGGCAGGATGAAGAGGAAGTAGCTGGGATCGAAGAACAGCATGGTCTTGGTTGCCCCTTCCAGCCGGTGAAAACAGATTCCGCGGATGGCGCATTTCCGCCCCGGCCCGCTCGCCGAGGCCGAACGGAGCCGGTCCTGATAGTATCGTCGGTCCCATGACGAAGAAGAAGACCGGACAGCGCACCTTCTCCTACGACGAGGCGCTCAACACCTTCCCCCTGGTGCGCGACCTGACCTCGGCGGCGGTACGGCAGATCGAAGCGCTGGCCAGCAGCGTCGGCGGCCGCGACGACGTCGATTCGCGCCGCGGCGCCATCACCGAGGCGCAGGAGAAGATCGTCCGCGCCTGGACCCGCGAGGTGACCGCCCTCGGCTGCGAGGTCAAGGGGGTCTGGCTGGTCGACTGGGACACCGGCGACGGCTACTACTGCTGGCAGTTCCCCGAGCAGGCCATCTCCTACTTCCACACCTACGACGAAGGCTTCGCCGGCCGCATCCCGATCAACTGATCCTCTCTACTGGCGGCTGATCTCGGCATAGAGGCGCTCCAGGCGCTCCGGCGTCAGCTCGCGGAGGCCGGCGACGACGGCGTCCGCGCCCTGGAGCCGGGCGGGAGCGTAGGGATGGGCGATGCCGAGAGTGGCGAGCCCGACCTCGGCGGCGGCGGCGAGCCCTGCCGGGCTGTTCGCGACGGCGAGCACCTCGTGGGGGTGGAGCAGGCGCTCCGGCAGCGGCGGCAGCGCGTTGAGCGCCTCCAGCGCCCGTTCGTACCCTTCGGGACTCGGCTTGCTCTCGCCCACGTCCTCGGCGGTGATCAGCGCCTTGAAGCGGTCGAGCAGCCCTTCCTGCCGCAGCGCGCCCTCCACCTCCTCGCGCTGCGCGACGGTCACCACGCCGAGCATCCAGCCGCGCCCCGCGATCTCCCGCACCAGCTCCGCCGCGCCGGCGGCGAACGGATAGCCCTCACGGCGCACCCGCTCCTGGTAGTAGCTCGCCTTGCGCGCGGTCAGCCGCATCAGCCGCGGCACGGTCGCCGCCTCGCCGGCCGCCGCCAGGATCGCAGCGAAGGCGGCGCGGTCGTCCATCCCCAGGCAACGCGAGGAGTAGTCGGCGTCGGCGAGCGCGATCCCCTCGTCGGCGAGGACCCGCTGGAACAGCTCCAGATGGACCGGCCCGTCGTCGACCAGGACGCCGTTGAAATCGAAGAGGATCGCCCGCAGCACGGCGAGAGCATATCCCGGCTCAGTCTCAATAAGGGAGCGAATTTGACAAGCCGCCGCCCGGCCGTTATCTTGGAGGACGCTCTACCACTGTGGGGCAAGGAGTGACCATGGAAAATATGGACCAGGCCCAGAGCCAACCGACCCCGTCTGCGCCGCCGCAGGAGGACGTGCCCGTCACGCTCACTCCCAAGGCGATCGAAATGGTGAAGATCACCCGCGACCAGGAGGGGATCGACCCCTCCCACGGCCTTCGCGTCGCCGTCCGCGGCGGTGGCTGTAGCGGCTTCGAATATGCCCTCGACTACGAGAACGAGGCCCGCGAGACCGACTGGGTCTACGAGCAGGGCGACCTCAAGGTCTACGTCGACGCGATCAGCGCCCGATACCTTCAGGGCACCAGCATCGACTACTCCCTCGGCATGGCGGGCGCGGGGTTCAAGTTCAACAACCCCAACGCCTCCGGCAGCTGCGGCTGCGGCTCTTCGTTCGCCGTCTAGAGACTTCCTGAACGAAGGAAGAGGCCGGAGGGTTCGCCCTCCGGCTTTTTGCTTGCCCTTCCCTGGGACCGCCGGCGTCCCGCCGGCTCTAACTCCGTTTTAGTTAGTTTTTAGTTAGAGCCGGCGGGACGCCGGCGGTCCCAGGGAAAAAAGGCAGGTCCCGCACCTCCGCCGCCCCGCCGCCTGCCACCTCCAGCCGGGTGCCGGTCTCGGCGCCTCGCCGGTGGAGGATGCCGAGACCGATCGGGCGTCCGAGGGCGATCGAATCGACGATCGTGGTGGCGGCGCCGACCTCCCGCCCGTCGAGGAGCAGCGACGCGCCTGGCGCCGGCGGCGGGCCATCGAAGACCAGCCCGCGCAGGCTCTTCTGCACGCCGCCGCGGTAGTGGATGCGGGCCACCACCTCCTGGCCGAGGTAACACCCCTTGGTGTAGCTCACCGCCGACGCCTCCGCGCCGGTCTCCTGCGGGAAGTTCTCGGCGCCGTAATCCTGGCCGAAGCGCGCCAGACCCGCCTCGGCGCGCAGCACCTCCAGCGCCTCGAAGCCCACCGGCCTCACGAACGAGCTCTCCAGCAGCGACTCGGTCAGGGGCTCGGCGATCGACGCCGAGACCCAAAGCGTATAGGCCTCCGCTCCCAGGTGGCCGGAGCGCTGGAGCGCCACCTCGGTGCCGTGGACCTTGGCGCGCACGTGCCGCCAGTCGCCGGGCGGCGGCAGCTCGGCGCTCCCCAGCGCCAGCGCCTCCATGGCGCGCGGGCCGATCAGGCTGACCGGCTGCATGTCGTCCAGCGGCCGGATCTCGACGCGATCGGCCAGGATGTACTTGCGGAGGTGCTTTCCCACCGCCTCGTCCTGGCCCGGCGGCAGGAGCAGCCAGAGGCGATCGGCCTGCGCCAGCACGACGAGATCGGAGAGGATGCGCCCCTGGTGGGTGGTGACGAAACCGTAGGCGCCCTCGCCCGGAGCGAGATCCTTGACCTCGCAGGTGACGTAGGCGTTGAGGAAGCGGTGGCGGTCGGCGCCGAGGATCTCGAGCCGCCCCAGGTCGGAGCGGTCGGCGAGCCCGCACCCTTCACGCAGAGATCGGTATTCGTCGATGACGCTCATGTTCCTCAGTCTACAATCCCGAAGGCCCCGCCGAACGCCGCCCGCGAGGGTTCCGCGAGCATCTTTAGGAGACTTCCGTCCTCTCCGGGTGATCGCGGGAAAGAAGTTCTCACTTCTTTCTTGTCCCAAAATTCCGCCCACCGGCAACGATAGTTGATGAAGGCCTGATTCTGGTCGGGCCTTTTGCAGGAATGATGGGAGGAATGAAATGGCGGATGAGCACTTCGCGCGGGTGACCCTTGAACGATTCTTTCGGTCCGAGCTTTCGCGAGAGGAAGCCCGCGACCTCGTGCGGCACCTTCTGCGCCGGTGTCCGCAATGCACCGGCGTTCTCCGGGACGTCGCCAACCAGGAGAGCGTCCAGATGCTGCTCTACGGGCTCGACGACGCGTCGCTGGCCGCCGAGCCGGAGCGTGTGGAGCCGGCTCACGGGAAGCTTTCCCTCTTTCCCGGCCGGGGGGCGCGGGCCGGGCCGGACGCCGAGGCGAAGCGGCGGGGGCGAGCCGGGAGAGGCTGAGCTGGCAGGCGCCAGCCTGGAGGGAACAACTCAGCCGAGCCAGGGCACGAGATCGGCGGCGCTCCGGAGGTCCGGCACGATCCAGTCGGCCCGGGCCGCCTGCAGGACGCCCCCCGGCGTGCGGCCGGTCTCGACGGCGAGGCAGGGGATGCCGTGGTCGTGGGCGCAGGAGACGTCGTGCACGCTGTCGCCGATGATCAGCACGTCCAGCGGCTGGAAACGACGCCCGGTGGCCCGCTCGGCGCGGTCGAGGGCCACCGGCGGCAGCTCCGAGCGCCCCACGCCGTCGCAGCCGAAGGCGCCGAAGGGGAAGAAGCGGTTGAGATCGAAACGCGACAGCTTGGCCTTCGCCCCCGGCTCCCAGTTGCCGGTCAGCAGGGCGAGCACGATGTCCTCGCGGCTCGCCAGCCGCTCCAGGATCTCCACCACGCCCGGCAGCAGCCGCATGCCGTCGCGCTCCAGCGCGGCGTCCAGCCGGCCGGTGTAGAGCTCCCGCATGCGCGGCAGCTTCGCGCGCACCTCGCTCTCCGGCACGCCCGCGCCGGTCACCAGGTCGAGCACGATCCCGGGATCGGTCCGCCCCGTGAAGTCGTAGCGGTCGACGTCGCCGGCCGTGCCGAAGACGTCGAGCAGCGCGTTGGCGAAGATCGGCCGCACCTGCGGGCCGCAGCTCAGCAGGGTGCCGTCGATGTCGAAGAGGACCAGCTTCATAGAGCCTCTACCGCCACTTCGGCGGCTTCTTCGTCTCCAGGAAGGTCGCGATGCCGCGCTTGCAGTCGTCGGTCGCCCGCGCAGCGGCGTTGACCTCGGCCGCCTGAATCAGGGCGTCGCTCAGCGGCCGGCCGAGGACGTCGAGCAGCAGGCGCTTGGTGCGCGCGATCGACTCCGAGCTCCCCGTCTCCAGGATCTGCGCGGCGAGCGCCTCGCCGGCCGTCCGCAGGTCCGTGTGCGGCACCAGCCGGTTGACCAGGCCGATCTCCAGCGCCCTGCGGCCATCCACGAACTGCGGATTGAGCAGCAGCTCGCGGATGTCCGAGCCGCGCAGCCGCAGCGGCAGGTAGGTGGCGACCAGGGCCGCCACGAAGCCGATCCGCACCTCGCTGTAGAGGAATTTGGCGTCGTCGGCGGCGACCACGAAGTCGTGCGCGGTGGCGAGGCCGCAGCCTCCCGCCACGCAGGCGCCGTGGACGAGCGCGATCGTCAGGGCGTCCTGCCGCAGCACGGACTCGAAGAGGTCCTTGAGCCGCAGCGAGTCGCGCAGGTTCTCCTCGGGGCCGGCGTCGCGCAGCGAGCGCAGGTGCTCGAGGTCGGCGCCGGCCGAGAAGTTTCTGCCGGCGCCGGCGAGGATCAGCGCGCGCACCCCTTCCGCGCGCCAGGGGCGGCGGTAGAGGTCGATGAGCTCGCCGATCAGCGCCGGCGAGAGGGCGTTGGCGCGGTCGGGATCGTTCAGGGTGACCCAGAGGAGATCGTCCTCGCGCTTGATCTCCAACAGATTCGTCATTCCCGTCACCGCCGGCTCCCCGCCAGGCGCTCGGGCAGCTCGATCTCCATCTGGAGCAGGCCCTGGGCGTGGGTCTTCCCCTGGGCGTCGTTCTTCAGGCTCTCGGTGCCGCCGCCTCCCAGCGAATCGTGAAGCATGAAGTTCAGCGCCAGGATGTTCGGCAGCTCGAAGCGCTCCACCCTGCCGCGGCAGACCTGCCGGAAGTGCTCCTTGACCCGTTCCGCCGTCACCTGCTCCCGGATCACCTCGTACAGCGCCGGGCTGCCGGCGATCAG
>DATBAW010000561.1:0-19986 GCA_036271335.1 Thermoanaerobaculia bacterium | reverse complement strand
GTCGCTGGCCGACGTCGACCTCGCTTCGGTGAAGAAGCGGCTGAAGGAGAAGTCCTTCGCCCGCGGCGTCCACCGCGAGGACGTCTACAACGGCACGGAGGAGATCGGCCTGCCGCTCGACGAGCACATCGAGAACGTGATCCAGGCGCTGCGGGCGGCGGCGGGCGAGCTGGGGCTGTAAGGCGTTCAGGGACATAAGGGACTGCAAGGACCACAAGGACAAGAAAGCGCCGCTCCCGTCTCTTCTTGTCCTTGGCGTCCTTGCAGTCCTTTACGTCCTTGCTTCTGGTTTTCCGCCGCGCGGCCTCCCGGGCCTGAGGCGCGGAGGCGCCCCCGGAGTGGGCCCTGAAGCGTGCCCTTCCCCCGGCGGCATCCGCGCCATCGACGGACCCCTTCCCGGCGCGCGCGACCGCCAAAGCCGGTTGAGCCCAGGTCCGGTCCCGCGGCCCCCAGAGCTGGGACCGACGGTCCCGGAGCAGGTCCAACTGCACCCGGGCCTGGGACCTGCGGGACCTCGTCCGGTCCGGACGGTCCCGGTTCCGGGATGGCCGGTCCCACGGCTGGGATCGACGAGATGTCGTCAGGTGCCGGTGGGACCCAGCCGTGGGATCGCTCGTCCCGGTTCCGGGCGCAGCGGGCCCAGACGTGGGCCCGCGGCGCTCCCGGGGCCGAGGAGAGCGGTTCCCAGGGCCAGACCGAGCGCGGCGAGCGCGCACCCCCAGAGAAATCCCGCCGGGCGATAGAGGAGATCCACCCTCTCCTCGCCGGCCGGCAGGTCGGCCGCGAGGAAAACCCCCTGCTCGACCTCCGGCCGCGCCACCTCGCCGTTCACCAGCACCCGCCAGCCGCCATCCTGATAGACGCTGGTGCCGAGGCGCTGGACGCGGCTGGGGCTCGCCCAAGCGGTCATCCACGAGCTCTCCAGGCGCGGAACGGCGAGCGGAGCGGCGGACCTGTCTTCGAGGAACAGCCTCCCGCGCGCCTGGGGCGTCTCCCAGACGGAGCCGTCGGCGTCCGCGAACACGCGCTCCAGAGGCGAGGGGAGCCGCGCGTCCGGAGCCGCCAGAAGGTAGCGCACGCCGAGCCGGCCGTAGAGAGGGTGGCCGGGCGCGCCGAACAGCGGGATCTCGCCCCACCAGGCGAAGACGATCGGCGCGATCCGTTCGACGTACGCCTGCGGGGCCGTCGGGTTGTAGACCCGCGCGTCCCGCAGCCCATAGAGTGCCGCGAGGTTGGGGGGAAAGTCTCGCCCGAACGCCGCCATGCGGCCGTCGCCCAGGTTCTTCCGCAGGAAGGCAAGGGGGCCGTTCACCGGCAGGGCCAGCCGGCGGGGCATCGGTGGGTTCGCCGGCCGGTGGAGGAGGAGCAGCTCGGCGAAGATCGCCGCGGCGACTCCGAGCACCGCCAGCGACCGCGCCGGCCGCCGCCAGGAGGCCGTCACGGCCAGCAGCAGCGTGGCGAGCGCCAGGAAGCGGAGCTGCCAGCGGAGCCAGCCGAAGCGGAAGATCGCCAGCCGCGCGGGGTCGCCCGGGTCGGGGTGGTCGAGATACCCCCAGGCGAGGAGCGACGCCAGACCGGCGGCCACGATCACCAGCGGCCAGCGGCGGACCTCGCCCCGCTGGAAGCGCTCCAGGGTGCAGGCGCCGAGGTAGGCGAGGCAGAGCGACAGCGGCAGCAGCAGGCGGTGGCTGGCCGGTGAGACGGGCGCGATCAGCAGCAGGCAGGCGGCGACGATCCCCAGCGCCAGCCCCTCCTGCGGGAACCGCCGCCGCGCGCCGGCGGCCAGCAAAGCGGCGAGCACCATCGCGGTCCCCACGAAGCCGGAGGCATCCTCGTTGCTGTTGACGAGCCCCCAATAATCGACGAAACGGCTGTCGCCGAACGCGTTCGGCGCGGCGAGCGGCAGGTACGTCGGGGCCAGCCGGGGTGCCGCGGACCGGGCCGGCGCGGGCTCCCGCAGCCGTGCCGCCCGCATCGTTTTCGGGAGGTATGCGATCGCCGGCAGCAGCACGGGCGCCGCGACCATCCCGGCGACCAGAACCGCGGCGCCGGTCCGGCGCGCCAGCGCCCGGCGCAGCCCCCGGGGACGGCGGCGGACGCGGTCGAGCACGAAGAGCGCCGCCAGCCCGAGCGCGTAGAGGATCGTCTCCGGGTGGCCGCCGAGCAGCAGGGCGAGGGTGCCGGCGGCGAGCAGGAGGACGTCGCGGCGTCCGCCGGGATCGTCGCAGCGGGCGGCGGCGTAGAGCACGAGCGGCAGGAGCGCCGCCGGATTTGCCAGCGGCCAGCCGAGCCAGAGGAGGAGGAAGCCGCCGAGGCCGAAGGAGAGGGCGCCGGCCAGCGCGGGGCCTTCTCCCAGGCCCTGCCGGCGCATCCAGAGGAAGGCGAAGATCAAGGCGACCAGCACCCGCAGTGCCGCCACCGCTCCGGCGGCCCGCAACAGCGGGAGGGGATAGCCCAGCAGGACCAGCGGCTGGAACGCCTGCGCCTGCGGGTCGGCCAGCAGCGGCATGCCGGCGCCGGCGCGGTCGTTCCAGAGCGGCCAGCGGCCCTCCGCCAGCGCCTCCCGGACGGCGGCGAGCGACGGCGTGACGAGCTGGATCTGGTCCCCCTGGAGGATGTTGCCGGGGGGATCGGTCGGGGCCAGCCGCTGGAAGGGGACCGCGCCGCGGAGGCCGTCGAGAGGGAGGAGGAGCCGGCCGCCGGCGAGCACCGGGCCGAAGAGGATCGCCAGGGCGAGAGCGAAGACGGCTAGCATCCGCGCCGGCACCCCGTCGTACCACCGGCGGAGCGCCGCGGCGAGGGCGGCGCCGAGCCCCCCTACCCAGAGGGCGGGGAGCAGGTCCAGCGGGCTCCAGTCGGTCACGGGCCGGAATGATACATTCCCTCCCGGAATGTTCAGGGTCGCCTACCAGCTCTTCCGCTTCCGCGGGCTCCTCGCCACCCTGACCTCCCGCGAGCTCAAGGCGCGCTACAGGGGCTCGGTGCTCGGCTTCTTCTGGTCGCTGGCCAATCCGCTGCTGCTGCTGGCGGTCTACACCTTCGTCTTCAGCGTCGTCTTCAAGCCGGGCGACCGCGGCGGCATGACCCCCTACGCGCTCTTCCTGGTCAGCGGCCTGTTCCCCTGGATCTGGACCTCGGCCTCGGCGCTCGAGGGGTCGATGTCGCTGATCGCCAACTCCGGCCTGATCCGCAAGGCGGTGTTCCCGGCCGAGCTGCTGCCGCTGGTCGCGGTGCTCTCGAACCTGGTCCACTTCCTGTTCGCGCTGCCGATCGTGATCACCGCCATCGTCGCCGGGCGGATCCTCGGCTATCCCGTCGGCGGGCTGTCGATCGTGGCGCTGCCGGCGGTGATCCTCCTTCACCTGCCGATGGCCGCCGGCCTGGCGCTGGGGATGGCGGCGCTCACCGTTCACTTCAAGGACGCCCGCGACCTGCTTGCCAACCTGCTGACCCTGCTCTTCTTCCTGACCCCGATCCTGTTCTCGCTCGACAGCATCCGCCACCTCACCGCGGTCTGGTGGGCGGTGCGGCTCGACCCCTTCACGCCGTTCATCCTGGCCTATCAGGACGTGCTCTTCCGCGGCCAGTTCCCCGATCCCCTGCTCTGGCTGCAGATGGTCCTGGTGAGCCTGGTCTTCTGGGCGCTGGGCGCCGGCCTCTTCGAGCGCCTGCGCGAGACGCTGGTGGAGGTGGCGTGAGCGCGGACCACCGCGAGCCGGTGCAGGACCAGCCCGCGGGGCCGCCGGAGGTCATCCGCGTCGAGGGGGTCTCCAAGCTCTACCGGCGGACCCTGCCGGGGGACCGGCTGCGCACGCTCAAGAGCGCGCTGGTCGGCCGCAGCCTGGCGAGCGGCCTGAAGCCGGAGGAGTCGATCGCGGCGCTGGAGACGGTGGACTTCGCCGTGCACTCCGGCGAGGCCTTCGGCGTCATCGGCGGCAACGGCTCGGGCAAGTCGACCCTGCTGAAGATGGTGGCCGGCATGCTCAAGCCGACCACCGGGCGGATCACCGTCGCCGGCCGGGTGGCGGCGCTGATCGAGCTGGGGGCCGGCTTCCACCCCGAGATCTCGGGACGGGAGAACGTCTTCATCAACGGCGCCGTGCTGGGACTCACCCGCAAGCAGATCGAGCGCCGCTACGCGGACATCGTGGAGTTCTCCGGCCTCGGCGACTTCATGGAGGAGCCGGTCAAGAACTACTCCTCGGGGATGTACGTGCGCCTCGGCTTCGCGGTGGCGGTCAACACCGATCCCGACGTCCTGCTGGTCGACGAGGTGCTCGCCGTGGGCGACGAGGCCTTCGCCCACCGCTGCCTGCGGCGGATCGAGGAGTTCCTCGCCGGCGGCAAGACGCTGCTGCTGGTCAGCCACTCGCTCGACCTCGTCGAAGGGGTCTGCGACCGCGTGCTCTGGCTCGACAACGGCCGCCAACGCCTGGTCGGCGAGCCCCGCCGGGTGATCGACGCCTACCGCCAGGGGGTGGCCGAGCAGGAGGGGGAAGAGCATCTGGCGGCCAAGCGGCAGCGCGAGGAGGCGGGCGGGGAGGTGCCGGCGGAGCTGCGCTGGGGCTCGCGCGAGGCCGAGATCGTCGCCGTCCGGCTGCTCGCCGGCGCCGGCGGGGAAGAGCGCTACCACGTCGCGACCGGCGAGGACGTCGCCTTCGAGATCCGCGCCCGGGCCGGCCGGCCGCTCGACGACTTCGTCTTCGGCGTGGCGGTGTCGACGCCGCGGGACCTCGTCATCTGGGGCACCAATACCGACCTCGAAGGGTACGCGGCGGGCCGGTTCGAGGGCGAGGCCACGGTGCGTCTCACCGCTCCGGCCTTCCGCCTCGCCCCGGGCGAGTACGTGGTGGACGTCGCCATCCACTCCAAGGAGGGGGCGCCCTACGATTACCACCGGCGGGCCCTGGCCTTCACGGTGACGGCGGCCGCCGGTGGAGCCGGCGCCGCCGGGGTGTACTCCGCCGAGCACCGCTGGGAGTTCGCGGGGGGTGTCGCGTGGAAAGATCTGAATCCTCCCTGAGGCGACCGGCGCCTCCCCGTTGGGATAGCATCACGGCAACGCACGACAGCGCACGACAGGGGGTTCTCCATGGACGAGGCCGCTGAAGGCTTCAACGTCAAGATCACGGATGACGAGCTGAAGGGCCGTTACTCCAACCTGCTCCGGATCACGCACACGCGGGAGGAGTTCATCCTCGACTTCATCAACCTCGTCCCGCCCCAGGGGATCGTCACCGCCCGCGTGGTCGCCAGCCCCACGCACCTGAAGCGGATCCTCCGGGCCTTGAGCGTGAACCTGGAGCGCTACGAGAAGACCTACGGGGTCATCCAGGACGTCCCGGAGACCTCCGAGGACAGCAGCGTGCACTGAGCGGAGGGACTGCAAGGGTGAGGCGGCCGGATCCCAGATGATGGTAGCGAGATGACAGCAGGCAATCGCGCAGGTTGGGGGCTCGCCGCCGCTCTGGCCGTGCTCTCCTGGCTGCCGCTGAGCTGCCAGTCCGCCGCGCGCCGTCCCGTCAACGGCGCGGGCCTGGACGAGGGCCCCACCCGCTGGCTGATGCTCCCGGACGAGGCGCGCCGGTACCGCAAGCTGCAGAACGCCCGCGAGGTGGTCGATTTCGTCGAGGCCTTCTGGGACCGGCGGGACCCCGACCCGGCCACGCCCGGCAATGAGTTCGCGAAGACCTTCTACGAGCGCGTCGAGGCGGCCGACAACCTCTATTCCGACGGCGGAGTCCGCGGCAGCCTCACCGCCCGCGGCCGGGCGCTGGTCCTCCTCGGCCCCCCGCCGGTGATGCGCTACGGCCAGAAGAAGGTCCCGGCCTTCAATCCCGGCCACCCCGGCTCCCCTTCCGACGTCCAGACCCAGTCGCTGCCGCTGGAGACCTGGGTCTATCCGGTCGCGGAGCTCACCCCGGCCTTCCAGCAGCTCCTGCAAAAGGAGGGGCCCGCGACCGAGATCGTGCTCGTCTTCACCACCGACCCCGAGCACACCGAGGAGATCATCGACGGCGAAAAGTACCTGGAGATGGCGGCGCGGGCGGCGGTGCGCCAGTAGAGCGCCCGGGGATTTGATGCCACGTACCCAGACCTGACCTCAGAGGTTAGTGGCCTGCGACCTCACCCTCGATCCCTCTCCTAAAAGGGGAGGGCCTAACGGGAGCCGCATCGCAGTCGTCCCCCTTCTCCTTCAGGAGAAGGGGATAGGGGATGAGGTCGCAGGCCACCGACCTCCCCTACTCCTGATCCTCCTGCGTCGAGTAGGCCAGCGCCGCCTGGCTGAGCTCCAGGATGCGGCTCCAGACCTCCGGCGTCACCGGGACCACCTCGAGCTCGGGGTTCGAGATCAGATCGAAATCCTGGAGCTCGGGAAGGTCCTCGATCTCCGCCAGCGTCACCGGCCGCTCCAGGCGGCGCCCGGAGGCGAGGTCCACGGCCACCTCATCGGCGGTCGCGGCCCGGGGAGCCGGGTAGGTGTCGGAGACGACGCGGGCGATGCCGACGATGGCAAGCTCGGTCCCGGCGTGGAAGATCAGCACCTCCTCGCCCGGCTCGAGGTCGCGCAGGTTGTTCAGGGAGGTGTAGTCGGTGACGCCGTCCCAGACGGTCTGGCCGTCCCGCTCCAGATCGTCATAGCTGTACTTCTCCGGATCGGTCGCCAGCAGCCAGTAGTTGATCACCGCTTGCTCGGGCTTCACGCGCTCGGCCATGGTCTCACCCCGTTCGGACGCCCGGCCCCCGGAAGCGGAGGCGTGCACCCTTGGCCGTAATGCGAGCGGTGTGCCATCCTACGCCGATGTTGGGATCGCAATCGACCGAAAGGAGACGGAATGCGCTGCACGTTGATCTGCCTGGCCGGGCTCGCCGCCCTGGGGGTGGGGACCGCTTATTCCGCGGCCACGCCGGCCGCGGCCACGCCGGGAAAGATGCCGGGAAAGGAGCTGAAGGTGGTCTCTGACATCGACAAGCGGGTGGCGCAGTTCTCCCCGACCCCCCTGCACGCCGACCTCTCGGCTCTCCAGGGGGAGGACCGCAAGGTGCTGGTCAAGCTCGTCGAGGCCTCCCATCTGTTGAACGAGGTCTTCCTGCGCCAGGCCTGGGCCGGCAACGCCGATCTGCGCGCCCGGCTCAAGAGCTCCCACGAGCCGCACGCCGTGGGGGCCCGCCAGTACTTCGCCATCAACTTCGGCCCCTGGGACCGGCTGGCGGAGCGCCAGCCGTTCATCGGCGACACCCCCCGTCCGCCCGGCGCCGGCTACTACCCCGAGGACCTCACCAAGGAGGCCTTCGAGGACTGGATCGCCAAGCACCCCGCCGACAAGGAGAAGCTCACCTCGACCGTGACGGTGGTCCGCCGGGGTGCGGACGGCGGCCTGGTGGCCGTCCCCTACTCGCAGGAGTACGCCGAGTGGCTCAAGCCGGCGGCCAGGCTCCTGCGCGAGGCCGCGGCGCTGGCGACGAACGCCTCGCTCAAGAGGTTCCTGACCTTGCGGGCCAACGCCTTCGAGAACGACGACTACTACGCCAGCGACGTCGCCTGGATGGACCTCGACGCGCCGGTCGAGGTCACCATCGGCCCCTACGAGACCTACGAGGACGACCTCCTGGGCTACAAGGCGGCCTTCGAAGCCTACGTCACGGTCAATCTGCCGAAGGAGTCGGCGGCCCTCAGCCGCTACAAGGAGCAGCTTCCCTGGCTGGAGAAGAACCTGCCGATCCCGGATGCCGACAAAAACCTCCACCGCGGCACCGACAGTCCGATCCGGGTGGTCGACATCGCCTACGGCGCGGGCGAGGCCCAGGCCGGCGTGCAGACCGTCGCCTTCAACCTGCCGAACGACGAGCGGGTGCGCGAGGCCAAGGGGTCGAAGAAGGTGCTGCTGCACAACATCATGAAGGCGAAGTACGACCGCATCCTGATCCCGATCGCCCACCAAGTGCTCGATCCGGCCCAGGTGCAGGACGTCACCTTCGACGCCTACTTCAACGAGGTGCTCCACCACGAGCTCTCGCACGGCCTGGGGCCGGGCACCATCACCGTCGACGGCCGCAAGACCGAGGTGCGGCTGGAGCTCAAGGAGCTCTACTCGACCCTGGAGGAGGCCAAGGCGGACGTGATGGGGGTCTACAACATCCTGGCGCTGATCGAGAAGGGGGACATGCCCGCCTCGCTACGCCACGCGCTGGAGCCGACGTACGTGGCCGGTCTCTTCCGCTCGGCCCGTTTCGGCGTCGACGAGGCGCACGGCCAGGGGGTGGTGGCGCAGTTCAACTATCTGGCGCAGAAGGGGGCGCTGGTGACCGACGCCGGGGGACGGGTGCACGCCGTCTCCGAGAAGTTCCCGGGCGCCATCCGCGACCTGCTGCACGACATGCTGACGCTGCAGGCCCGCGGCGACTACAACGGCACCAAGCAGTTCCTGGACACCTACGGCAAGGCCACCCCGGCGCTCCATAAGGCCATCGGCCGGCTGAGCGGCGTGCCAGTCGACGTCCGGCCGATGTACGGCATGGAGCCGGCGGCGAAGCCTCAGCCTTCCCAGTCCCAGAAGTAGTCCTTGTTGGTAAGGGCCTCCTCCTGCGCGGGGGCCCCCTCCTCCTCCTGCCGCGCCGCCACCTCCTCGGGGGTGGCCTCGCCGCGGATCACCGCCAGCTGCTCCTCGAGGTCCTGGGTCTCGCGTTCCCAGTATTCGGGGGTGCCCCACTGCGGCCAGGCGGCGGGGAAGGCGGGGTCGTGCCAGCGGCGGGCGATCCAGGCCGCGTAGTGGATGATCCGCATCGCGCGCAGCGTCTCGATCAGCGGCAGCGTCGAGCGGTCGAAGTCGCGGAACTGGAGGTAGCCCTCGAGGAAGCGCTCGCGCAGGCCCTGGGTATAGGCGTCGCGGCCGGGGAGCGCCAGCCAGAGATCCTGCACGGCGGGGCCGGTGACCATGTCGTCGAAGTCAAGCACGTTGAGCTGGCCGTCGCGGAAGAGGATGTTCCCCAGGTGGAGGTCGCCGTGGATGCGGTGGACGGCGACGCCGGCCAGCCGGCGGTCGGCGATGGCGGCGATCGACAGCGCGGTGTCGAAGTAGCGCTCCCGCAGATGCGCCGGCACCACCTCGTGCGCCTCCAGGAAGTCGAGGTTCTGCCGGATGTAGACGTCGGCATCCAGCCACAGCCGCTGCTGGGCCGGGCGCGCGGCGCCGACGTTGTGCATCCGTCCGACCAGCATGCCGAGCCGGCGGGCGGCGGCCTCGTCGAGCTCGTCGGGGGCCCGGCCGCCGCGGCGGTCGGAGAGGCAGTAGAAGATGTTCTCGATCCGCCGCAGCGTGCCGCCACCGGGGAACTCGCGCATGGTGCAGACCGGGATCTCCTGCGCCGCGAGGTCGGCGAGGAACCCGTGCTCCTCGAGGATCTGCGCCTCGTTCCAGCGCCCCGGGCGGTAGAACTTGGCCACCACGCGCGAGCGGTCCGCCAGCTCCACCTCGTAGACGCGGTTCTCGAACGAGTTGAGCGGGTAGCAGACGGCGTTGCACTCGAGGCCCCCGGCCTCGACGGCGGTCAGCACCTTCTCGGGGGTCAGGGAGAGGAAGAGGTCGGTCTCGTCAGGCTCCGGCATGGAGCCAATGTAGCAAAGAAACGTAGGGGCGGCCCTGTGTGGCCGCCCTGGAAGGCGGAAAGAAGGCGGCCACACAGGGCCGCCCCTACGGAGATCCGCCGCGACAACCTGCTAGCGGGCCTTGGCGACCACCAGCGCGAAGCGGAAGTTGGTGTCGGTCCGCTGGGTCCAGGTGTTGCCGTCGGTCGAGACGTAGGACATGCCGTAGATCGGCGCGTCGACGCCGTCGTCGAGCCAGATCTGCGGCGATATCGCCGAAATGCCCGGGAACGGAGTCGTCGTCGGCAGGCGCAGGACGAGGAAGAGATTCTGGGTCTGGCCGCTGGCGATCTTCTGCTTCACCACCTGGCCCAGCAGGTCGGGGAGGGGGAAGTAGAAGGGAGAGAAGTCGTTCTCCTGGCCGATGAAGCCGGTCACCTTCGCCAGCGGATGGGCGAGGTCGACCTTGACCGAGTTGCCGTTGACCGTACCGGTCGTGAGGGTGGCTTCGGCGAAGACCGGGACCACCGAGGAGTCGAAGACGAAGGTGTCGTACAGCGCCTCCTGGATGTAGAGGTTGCCGCCGGGATTGACCGCGGAGATCTGGCTGGCCGGAATCCGCACGGCATAGTAGGTGCCCGCCGGCAGGCTGCTGAAGCCGACTTTGTCCCGCGAGCCGAAGTTGCTGATGTTGATCTGGTCGTTGGTCACGAAGTCGATATGGCTCACGGTCAGGCTGGGGATGCCGGCCACGGGGATGGCGAGGCCGGGATTCACCTCGTTCGCCGCTTCCAGGGGGCCGCCCCAGACCCCCTCGTTGAAGCTCTGCTGGCCAAAGATGCCGCCGATCAAGGTGGTGAAGTTGACTTCGTCGAAGGAAACCGGGGCGCCATCCAGCGCCTCGATCCCCAGCTTGTAGAGGCCGAGCGGGACCGGCATCGTGTAGTCGCCGTTGAGGATGTCGTAGGTCGGGCTGATCAGCCCCAGCCCGCCGGTCGCCAGGTCGAAAGTGAGCTGGGTGGTGCCGCTGAAGGCGGAGGAGACCATCTCGTTGGTCAGGAGGTTGGTGGCCGAGACGCTGGCCCCCGCGAGCGGCTCGTTGAGCGCCCCGTGAGTGACCGTGCCCTTGATCAATCCATAGACGAAGTTGAACGGGATGTCGCCGGGTTGGATCGCCGCCGGACCGCTCGCCGCCGTGCCTTCCGGGTAGAGGTAGGAGGCCCAGGCGATATCGTCGCCGGCGAGCGTGCGCCAGGCGAATTCGGAGGGTGGATCGTTCAAATCGATGCGTGGAAACATCGTCGCGCCGGTGCCGTCCGTCGGGCTGTTCTGATTGTTGAGCACGTGCGACAGGCCGATGGTATGGCCGAATTCGTGGGTGGCGTCCGCCTGGAGGTCTACCGACAGCATATTGGTGTCGACGTCGGAATCGTTTACCGTGAAGCGGTTCTGGGCGGTGTTGAATTGGACGTCGACGTCGAGGATCGTCCCCGCCTTGTAGAAGCCGGCGGGAAACTTGGTGCGGCCGTCGGAGCCCACGATGCAGTTGCTGATGTGGCTGGAGACGTCGGGGATGCCGTCGCCGTTGATGTCGTCGCCGTCCCGGAGTGTGGTGTCCTGCATCAGGGTCACGGAAGTGGTGAGGCCGATGAGGCTGCCGAGCATCGCCGGCTGGGGGCGGAAGCTCACCTCGTTGATCATGTCCCAACCCACGAACCCGGGGTTGGCGACCGTTCCGACGATCTTCTCTTCGATATAGGACGTCGGGATGCCGTTCCACGTGTCGAAGGCTTTCTGGAGGGCCGTCCGCGCCTGGGCCACCTTGACGACGGGGCCGCTCCCGAGAGGATTGGGGATCGGATCCTGGGTGCTGTTGATCTTGAACGAGACCGGGATGCAGCGGGGATCGTGGAAGATCCGGACCACCCTGGCATTGATCTGCCCAGGAACTGGCGACGGCACGTGCCCGGTGATGTCGTAAGTCTCCAGAGAGCCCCCGGCCCTTGCCGGGGCGGAGACGATGGCGGCCGCGAGCAAGGCGGCCAGTGAGATCCGAGCGAGCTTTTCTCTCATGGCGTTTCGTCTCCTCCTTCGCGAACCGTTGGCTTCATTGCGGGTGCTGGGCATTGGCTTCCCGGATCCTCTGGCGGAGCTCGTCGAGCTGGATCGACTTCGCCGTGCCGCGATGGAGCGAGCCCGTGCTCGTCTGGAGATTCAGGTCGCCCAGATTCTGGGTGGCCACCTTCTTGCCCCGGGCGTCCTGGACCAGCGTGAATTTGCCTTGCGAGAAGCCGACGATGCCGAAGCTGCCGGCGACCAGGTTCTGTGCGTTGAGAAAAAGCACGACATCTTCTTGCTGGAAGATCACCGGCGCGCCGACATAGTTCATCGCCACCGGAATCGGACGGTTGGCGTCGGCGCCTCCGGGCAGCGCGACCGTCAGGGGCGAGCCGGCGTTCCCTTTCAACACCTCGGTGACCTGGATGGTCGCGAGGGTCATCAGGATGTTGCCGGCCCACTGGCTCTGCAGGTGCGTGCAGTGGCCGGTGACGATGAGGGTGGAATCCTGGACCAGGTCGGCTTCCGTGAGCTCCACCGCCGTGGTCGCCCGTGCCGCCGGTACGGCCAGGACGGCGACCAGGAGGCCGAGAATGGCGCTGGCAGTACGTCTCAACATATTTCCTCCTTCAATTTACAAGGTTGGTCTTCACAGACCCCCTCCCAGACGGCTCTTTGAGCTGGTACAAGGTAAGGTGCACGAAGTGCCCCTAAAGTGACCTGCCCTGGTTGATGTCGGCGACCGGAGAAAATCGAGGATACCGTCATGCGCGTCATTGAGCAATCGACCATGAATCTCCTCTTCGAGGTCACGGATGAGATTCCGCTGGACCGCGAGGCGATCCAGGTGCCGCTGGCCATGGAGGGCGAGGGGAAAGTGGTGCGGACGAGGAACGGCAGGATCGAGATCACCCTGCCGGACACGGACGATCTGGGGCCGTTCCTGGCGGCGCTGCCCGAGCGGCTGCGGGCTCTAGGCTAGAGGAGGCGGATCAGGGGCGGGTCATCCAGAACGCCCAGGCGATGAGCACGCCTTGCAGCGGCAGCCGGGCCCACAGGGCGGCCGGGCTGATGCGCGGGAAAAGCCCGGCGTGGGTGGCCATGTAGACGTTGGCGGGGAAGACCGCGATCAGCAGCGCGATCAGCCCCCAGCCGGCCGGCGCCGCGTAGCGGGGCACCAGGAGCAGCGCTCCCAGGCCGATCTCGCAGAGGCCGCTCACGTAGACCAGCGCCAGCGGCCACGGCAGATACGGCGGAACGATCCTGACGAAGACGCCCGGACGGACGAGGTGGCCGATCCCGGCCAGCAGGAAGAGCGCTCCCAGCACCGCCCTCGCCACGACCTTGAGCATCGCCATCGAACGTCCCGTCCGGCCGGCTACGCGGGGGTTTCGCCCTCGCCCGGAGGCGGCTGGAGAGGCTGGAGATTCTCCTCCTCCCCCGGCGAGCTCTTCTTCTCGGCCTTGCGCTGTCTCTTCTCCTCGGCCTTCTTCTTCTTCGCCAGATCCTTCTGGCGTCGTTCATGCTGATAATTTGGCTTGGCCAATGTGCCTCCTCTCGGCGGGTGCCGCCTGCATGGCAATCAGAAAATCCTGGATCCTGTCGGTGGCGCTGGAGATCATGTCAGGCCTCCAGGGTAAACGCCAGACGCGGGCAACTGCAAGTCGGCGAGATCGGCCGCCATGACGCGGTCGGTCTGGAGGTCCGAGCCGAGCCGGAACGTCTGCATCCCCACGTCGCGGAAACCGCATTTCCCATAGAAGGCGATGGCGCGCGGGTTGTGCTCCCAGACGGCGAGCCAGAGCGAGCGTCCCCCCAACCCTCGCGCCACGTCCCGCACCACGGCCATCAGCCGCGGCGCCAGACCGCGGCCATGCCAGGAACCATCGACGTAGAAACGTCCGAGCTCCACCGGGTCGGCTCCCGTCGCGCAGTCCGGAGGGGGAATCCGGCGCACCTGGGTGTAGCCGACCAGGCGCCCGCTCTCCTCGGCGACGAAAGTCAGAACTCCCGAGTCGGCGATCTCCTCCGACTGCTGGCGGACGCCGAAGGTGCCGGCGAGATGCGCCGCCATGTCCTCCGGACGGTTGCCGGCGGCGAAGGTGTCCGCGAAGATCCGGGCCGCGAAGTCCGCGAGGGGCGCGGCGTCGGCGGCCTCCGCGCGGCGGATCAGGACGGCGGGTACCGTCACCTACGCCCCCGTCGAGTCGTCGAGCGCGGGAGGGGCGGCGGCCGCCGGCCGGTCGGAGGGCATCGTCGGGCGGGTCCTGATGTCCCGGGCCTCCTGCACCTGGCGCATCTCGGCGACGACCTCCTGGCCGCTGTAGAACAGGGGGGCGAGCTCGCTGCCGGGCTCGCCCAGCGCCTCGCGGTCGGTCTCGGTGGAGAACACCCCGCGCGGGGTCAGCACGTAGAAGCGGACGCGGTCCTCGGCGGGCACGGGAAAGGTGGTGACCCGGCTCATCCGCGTCATCGCCTTGCGGGCCAGGCCGGTGAATTCCTGGGCGGCCTTGCGGACCTTCCCGTGGCTGATCCCGCCGACCATCCCGCCCCCGGTCCGGTAGTAGAGGCGCGCGTCGCCATTGGCGAAGCACGCGAGCGTCACCACCGAGCTGGGAACTCCCATCTCCATCAGGATGCCGAACGGCTCGTTGGGCTTGACCTCGCCGGGGAGGCCGAGGCTGGTGACCTGCGTCGCCAGGGACTCCTGGCGGAGCCGCATGAAAGCCTCCGCGGGGGTCTCCCTGGCCCGCTGGGCCACGGCCTTCACGGCTTCCTGAGACTTCTGGCGGCGGAAGTAGATGATGGCCGCCACGCAGATGATCACCAGGATCACCTCCCACGGGTAGATGTGATAGCTCTCCATAAGCTCCTTCTGCGTGCAGGGACGTCGGGAACGGCCAGATCCGTGGCTGACGGAGGAGTATAGTTTAGTCCGAAGAGCGATCCCGTCACCAGGGGGTTCCAGCGTTCCAATGGCCGCGCGCGTCCGCAGGAAAAATCCCCCGATCGAGAAGATCAGGGTCATGCTGTCGAGCCGGAACCGGGACCTCATCCCCGACGGGATGGGCGGAGTCGTAGCGCTCGGCGACGTGCGCGCGGGGCTGAAGGAGGAGCTGGAGCGCCACCGGCTCTTCGGCCACCCGCTCCTGGAGGTCTGGATCAACGAGGAGGCCGGGGCCGAAGCCGGCAGCGCCGACATCTGGGATCACTGCATGAAGCAGGTGGACGAGGCCGACGTCGTGGTCGTCCTCTACAACGGCGAGGCGGGCTGGGGAACGGAGAGCGGAGAGGTGGGCATCTGCCATGCCGAGATGCAGCGGGTGCTCGACCGCTCGCCCTCCAAGCTGCGGGTGGTCGCCCTGCGCTTCCCTTCCGATCCGGCGCTCGGGCTGACCGGCCCTGGAGAGGCCGCTGGGAAGAGCGCTCCGAACCGGGAGTTCGACAAGGAGGTGTCCCGCTTCTTCAGCGACCAGGCGGTGGACTCCCCGACGCTCGCGGAGGCGGTGAAGCTCGCCGTGGTCAAGTCGGTGGTGGAGCTGGCGAAGTCCGGCAGCGCCGAGGGGCGCAAGGGGGGATACTCCCTGGGCGCTCCCCTGGA
The DNA here is from genome assembly GCA_036271335.1 of Thermoanaerobaculia bacterium. Taxonomy (GTDB): domain Bacteria; phylum Acidobacteriota; class Thermoanaerobaculia; order Multivoradales; family UBA5704; genus DATARR01. Next base: position 4,741 of record DATBAW010000561.1, on the reverse strand, counting down.
CTGGTCGCGCCTCACCTATCAGCAGCGGAAGCGCCGGATGGAGCTGGTGATGCGGAGCTACCTCACCTCCCCATCCCATGGAGCCGTGGGAGACCCCGAGGCGGCGGACCCTCTGCGGCTGACCCTGGACGCGGAGGTGCTGGTGCTGGCGATCCACGCGGTGCCGGCGGGGTTCGGCACCGCCGAGGCCCGCGAGCTGGTCGGCCGGCCGTACCTGCGAGACCACGAGCTTCCGCTCGACGGCGGGGCCGGTCCGGTCCACATCATCGCCTGCCACAAGTCGTGCAGCGAGTCGCAGGTGAATTCGTTCATGGGGCACCCGGACCTGTTCACCGTCAAAGCCCCCTTCGGGTTTTTCGTCGCCGACCTGGTGAGCTTCGTCCAGACCTTCTTCCTCGTCTCCTGCCGGGACGAGACCTCGACGAAAGTGGCGCTGCGGCGGATGTTCGACTGGATCGAGCAGTCGGGCGAGCTCGGCCGCATCCTCGCCCGCGGGCGCTCCCGGCGGGCGATCCTGGCCGCCATCGCCGGAGAGATCCGCAAGGGGGACCCGGCCCTCGCCTCCTGACCCCCTCAGGCCTGCCGCAGACGGGTCAGCGCCCGCTCGAGCGCGCCGCGGTCGACCTCGGAGAGGATCGCCACGACCTCGTCGCGCGCGGATTGCACATGCCGCGATGCCGCGTCGTAGCGCTCCCGGCCGACCTCGGTGAGGGCGGCGCGCACGCAGCGGCGGTCCTTGGCGTCCTCCACCCGGCGGATCAGGCCGTCCCCCTCCAGCCGGTCCGCGAGCTGCGAGATGTTCGAGCGGACGCAGACCAGCCGGGTCGCCAGCTCGCTCAGCGAGAGGGGCTCGTCGGCCAGCGCCAGGTGCTTGATCGCGCTGTACTTTGCCAACGAGAGATCCACCCCCACCAGCGCCGTCTCCAGCCGTTCCTCGATCGCCTGCGCGGTCTGCAGGAACAGCCGGATGACCGGGTCGTCCTTCATGGCTGTTTCGCCGGCGCCGGCTGTCCAGGAACTGGCGCCGATCCCGCCCCCATCCACTGCGGATCGGAGAGCTGCCAGCCGCCGCCGAGGGCGCGGTAGAGCTGGACGAGGGTGGCCAGACGGTTGTACCGGCTCTGCGCCAGCAGGATCTCGGCGGGGAAGAGCTGCTGCTCCGCCTGCAACACCTCGAGGTAGTCCGAGAGGCCGGCCACGTAGCGCGTGTTGGCGAGGCGGACCGCCTCCCGATAGGCGGTCACCTCGCGCACCCGCGCCGTCTCCACCTCGGCGTACTTCTGGTAGGCCACGAGCGCCGTCGAGACCTCGCTGAACGAGTTGGTCACGCTCCGCTCGTACGTCACCTTCGCCTGCTGCCAGCGGGCCACGGCGGCGTCGTACTGCGCGCGCAGCAGGTGCCCCTGGAACACCGGGGTGAGCAGACCGCCGCCGATCGACCAGGTCCGCCCCGCCGGGAAGAGCTGCGAGAACTGCGGGGAGATGGTGCCGAAAGCGCCGGTCAGGCTGAAGCGGGGGAAGAAGTCCGCGTTGGCGACGCCGACGTTGGCGTTGGCCTCGATCAAGTCCTGCTCGGCTTGGCGGAGGTCGGGACGCCGTTTCAACAGGTCGGCGGGGAGCCCCACCGGGATCGACGGCGGCAGGAACTGGTCGTTCAGCACCGCGCCGCGCGCGATCGAACCGGGATTGCGGCCGAGCAGGAACGCGAGCTGATTCTCCTGCGCCACGATCTGCCGTTCGAGATCGGGGATGTTGGCGGCGGTCGCCGCCAGCAGCGCCTCGGCGCTGCTGGTCTCCAGGGCCGACGCGGCGCCTCCCTGGAGCCGGTGGTTGAAGAGGTCGAAGGTCTCCTGGAACGCGCCGGTGGTCCGGCGAGCGATCTCGAGCTGGAGGTCGAGCTCGCGGAGCTGGAAATACTCGGTGGCGACCTCTGAGGCGAGCGAGAGATAGACCCCGCGCTTCGCCTCCTCGGAGGAGAAGAACGCCGCCAGGGCCGCCTCGTTGGTCCGCCGCACCCGCCCCCAGAAGTCGAGCTCCCAGGAGGCGTTGACGTTGAGCTCGAGCAGGGCGCCCTGGGCGCTGGGAGTCGCCGAGAACTCGGACTGCCGGCCGTAGCCGGCCTGCGCCTGGCCTTGCAGGGCGGGGAAGTACTGCGAGCGCGCGATACCGGCGTTGGCCCGCGCCTCCTCCACCCGCCAAGCGGCGAGCTGGACGTCATACCCGTTCTTGAGCGCCTCGGCGATCAGCCCTTGCAGGACGTCGTCGTGGAACACCTCCCACCAGGGCTGGTCGGCGAACGACGCGACCTGGGCGGGCTCGACCTGTCCCCGATGCTGGCCGGGGATGTTGAGGGCGGGCCGTTGATAGTTCGGACCGACGACGCAGCCGGTCAAAACCGCGGCCGCGGTGACGACGGCGAGGGCCGCGGCGAAGGTCGACAGATGGAACGAGCGCCTCATGAGTGGGCCTCCCCGGCGACCGGCTGAGGGGTGCCGCCGGCTTCATGCTCTTTCTGGCGCCTGCGTTCGTCGCCGCCGATCTTCTCGACGATCACGTAGAGCACCGGGATCAGGAACACCCCGAGGCAGGTAGCCGCGAGCATCCCCGCCACCACCACCGTCCCCAGGATCTCGCGCGACGAGGCGCCGGCGCCGCTGGCGACCCAGAGCGGCACGCACCCCAGGATGAAGGCGAACGACGTCATCAGGATCGGCCGCAATCGCAGCCTCGCCCCGATCAGCGCCGCTTCGGCCAGGGGTCTCCCCTTTTCCGATTCGGCCTTGGCGAACTCGACGATCAGGATCGCGTTCTTGGCCGCCAGGCCGATCAGCACGACGAGGCCGATCTGCCCGAAGACGTCGAAGTCGAAGTGCCGGAGGAGCAGCCCCAGGAAGGCTCCGAAGACCGCCACCGGCACCGAGAGCAGCACGCTGAACGGCAGCGACCAGCTCTCGTACAGCGCGGCGAGGATGAGGAAGACGAAGATCAGCGACAGCATGAACACCCGGCCGGTGGTCCCCGCCGCCTTCTTCTCCTGGTAGGAGAGGTCGGCGTAGTCGAAGCCCATCTCGCGCGGCAGGGTCTTCTGCGCCACGTCCGCCAGGACGTCCAGAGCCTGGCCCGAGCTGTAGCCCGGGGCCGCGGAGCCGGTGACCTGGGCGGCGCGGAAGAGGTTGAAGCGCTGGGTGTATTCCGGACCGGTGATGGTGCGGATGGTGGTCAGCGCGGAGAGCGGCACCATCGTGTTGTCGTTGTTCCGCACGTAGAACTGGCCGATGTCCTCGGGGCGCGTGCGCTGCGTCGCCTCGCCTTGCAGGTAGACGCGCCACTGCCGGCCGAAGCGGTTGAACTGGTTGACGAAAGTGCCGCCGAGGAACGCCTGGAGCGACTGGTAGACGTCGCCGATCGGCACCCCCTGCTTCAGCGCCTTGTCGCGGTCGACGTCGACGAACACCTGCGGCACCGCGGCGCGGAAGGAGCTGTTGACGTTCTGCAATTCAGGCCGCTTGCGCGCTGCCTCCAGGAACTTCTGGAGGTTCTGGTTGAGGAAGTCGACCGAGCCGCCGCTGCGGTCCTGCACCCAGAGCGAGAAGCCGCCGGCGGTGCCGAGGCCGGGGATGGCCGGCGGCGCGAAGGCGAACGCCGTCGCCTCCGGCACCTGCGCCCGGAACTTGGCGTTCAGCGTCTGCACCAGCTCCGGCGCCGTCCCTCCCCCTCCCTTCCTGTCCCGCTCGTCCCACGGATCGAGCGAGACGAAGAAGAAGCCGTTGTAGGTGGACGACACATAGGAGAGCAGGCTGAAGCCCGCCACCGTGTTGTAGTAGCGCACCCCCTTGGTGTGCGCCAGGATGTTCTCGATCTTCTTGCACACCTCGTCCGTCCGCTGGAGCGAGGAGGCGTCGGGGAGCTGCACGTTCAGGTAGAAGTAGCCGTAGTCCTCGTCGGGCAGGAAGCTGCCGGGGACCTTCTTCCCCAGCCCTCCCGCCAGCAGGCCGAAGCCCAGCAGGATCACCACCGCCAGCACCGCCTTGCGGATCAGGAAGCCAGAGGCGCCGATGTAGCCGTTCCGCGCCTTGTCGAAGCCGCGGTTGAACACCCGGAAGAAGCTGGCCAGCGGCCCGCGACCCTCCTTGCGCGGCCGCAGCAGCAGCGCCGACAGGGCCGGCGAGAGCGACAGCGCGTTGAACGCCGAGATCAGCACCGAGATCGCGATGGTCATCGCGAACTGCTTGTTCAGGCTCCCCTGGATGCCGCCCAGGAAGGCGACCGGCAGGAACACCGCCGAGAGGATCAGGGCGATGGCGACTACCGGCCCCGACACCTCCTTCATCGCCTGCAACGTGGCGTCGCGCGGCGCCATCCCCTCCTCGATATGGTGCTCCACGGCCTCTACCACCACGATGGCGTCGTCCACCACCAGGCCGATCGCCAGCACCAGTCCGAACAGCGACAGCGAGTTGATCGAGAAGCCGAGCAGCGGGAAGGCCGCGAAGGTGCCGATCAGCGACACCGGCACTGCGATCAGCGGGATCAGCGTCGCCCGCCAGTTCTGGAGGAACAGGAAGACGACGAGGATGACCAGCACCATCGCCTCGAGGAGGGTCTTCAGGATCTCGTTGATCCCCTCGGTCACGGGCAGGGTGGTGTCCACCGAGACGGCGTAGTCGAGCCCCTCCGGGAAGCTGGCCTTGATCGTCGCCATCTGCTTCTTGATCCCCTCGGCCACCGCGAGGGCGTTCGA
>DATBAW010000560.1:0-6187 GCA_036271335.1 Thermoanaerobaculia bacterium | reverse complement strand
CCGGGAATCTCTCCGACCCCACTTCCCCTTATACTGTTTGACCCCACCGGGAGGCCGTTCTCTCATCCGCGTGGGGAGAGCCTTATGCCTCAGTCCAGCAAGAGCCTCGCGCCGCCGGTCACCACCACGGGCGTGGCGCGTCTCGACGACGTGCTCGCCTGCATGGCCGCGCATGGGCGGCCGGCGGATCCCGAGTTCCTGCGCTCGGTCTACGACTTCTCCGCCGAGATGCACAAGGATCAGGTCCGCCGCTCCGGCGAGCCCTACATGATCCATCCGCTCAACGTCGCCTACCTGCTGGCCGACCTCAACTTCGACCAGACCTGCGTGGCGGTGGGGCTGCTGCACGACGTGCTGGAGGACACCCTCACCACCCGCGAGGTGCTGGAGAAGGAATTCGGCAACGAGATCTGCGGCCTGGTCGACGGCGTCACCAAGATCGGCCGCCACGAGTACGTGCGCCGCGACGAGGCGCAGGCCGAGACCTTCCGCAAGATGATCCTCGCCTCCGCCAAGGACATCCGGGTGATCGTCGTCAAGCTCGCCGACCGCCTGCACAACATGGCGACCCTGGAGCACATGCCGGCCGAGTCGCGCCGCCGGATCTCGCGCGAGACGCTGGAGATCTACTCGCCGATCGCTCACCGGCTCGGCATGGCGCGCGTCAAGGGAGACCTCGAGGACCTCGCCTTCTACCATCTCTATCCCCACCAGTTCGCCGAGCTCCACAACAAGATCGCCGAGAAGATGAAGCTCGGGCAGGCGACCATGGACCGCATCGGCAGCCGCCTCGCCAAGAGCCTCGACGGCGCCGGCATCGACGCCGAGATCAGCTTCCGCGTCAAGCGCTACTACTCGATCTACGAAAAGCTCCGCCGGCAGGGGATCGACATCTCGCAGCTCTACGACTTCCTGGCCTTCCGCATCGTCACCGCCAGCCTCAAGGACACCTACGCGGCGCTCGGCATCGTCCATCAGAACTGGCGCCCGATCCCGGGCCGGTTCAAGGACTACATCGCGATGCCCAAGCCCAACCTCTACCAGTCGCTGCACACGACCGTGGTGGGGGACCAGGGGCAGCCGTTCGAGGTGCAGATCCGCACCCGCGAGATGGAGGTGATCGCCGAGGAAGGAATCGCCGCCCACTGGCGCTACAAGGCAGGGCGCGTCGAGGCGGCGTCGACCGATCCCAACATCGTCTGGCTGCGGCAGCTCCTCGAGTGGCAGAAGGAGGTTCAGGACCCGCGCACGTTCCTGACCACCCTCAAGGTCGACCTCTATCCCGACGAGGTCTACGTTTTCACGCCCAAGGGGGAGGTCTACTCCTTCCCGCGCGACGCCACGCCCCTCGACTTCGCCTACCGCGTGCACACCGACCTCGGCCATCACTGCGCCGGCGCGCGGGTCAACGGCAAGCTGGTGCCCCTGCGCACGCCGCTCGCCAACGGCGACATGGTGGAGGTGCTCACCAACCCGGCGCGCAATCCGAGCCGCGACTGGCTGAACCTGGTCACCACCTCGCGCGCCAAGAGCAAGATCCGGCAGTGGCTCAACACCCAGCAGAAGCAGCGCGCCACCGAGATCGGCCGGCGGATGTTCGACAAGGAGTTCCGCAAGTACGGCCTCTCCCTGCGCAAGGTGACCGACGGCCACGACTTCAAGACCTACCTGCAGGCCGAGGGGCTGGCGAAGATCGACGACCTCTACAGCCGCATCGGCTTCGGCAAGACCGAGCCGCGCTCCGTGCTCGAGCGGGTGGTGGGCCTGGAGAAGCTCGCCGAGAGCCCCGCCGAGAAGCCGGGGCGCCTGCGCCAGGCGGTCAGCAAGATCCTCCCCTTCGGCGCCACCACCAGCCCGCTGACCATCAAGGGATACGGCGACATGCTCGCCTACCTCGCCAAGTGCTGCAACCCGCTGCCGGGCGAGGACATCGTCGGCTACATCACGCGCGGCCGCGGAGTCTCGGTGCACCGCGTCGACTGCCCGAACGTCGAGAACCTCCTCTACAACCCCGAGCGCGAGATCGAGGTCAAGTGGGAGCAGGGGAAGAACGAGGTCTACCAGGTCTCGCTGCTGATCGAGGTCGAGGACCAGCAGGGGATGCTCGCGCGCCTCACCGAGGCGATCACCCGCGCCGGCAGCAACATCACCTCGATCGAGGCCGACACCCACAGCGAGACCGGCCGCGGCACCATCAGCGTCGTCTGCCAGCTCCGCGACCGCAAGCAGCTCGACAAGCTCCTGCGCGAGGTCCGCGCCATCTCGGGCGTGCTGCGGGTGGATCGGCGGACGACCGGCGGGACACAGGCGGAGGCCAGCCGGTAGATCCCCAGACCCCGTGGGACGACCCTCCTGGGACCGCCGGCGTCCCCGCCGGCTCTAACTTCGCTCTTTTCTTTTCTTTTTCTTCTGTTTCCCCCCACCACCCAAAACAAAAGCGGGGTTAGAGCCGGCGGGACGCCGGCGGTCCCAGGAGGGTCGTCTCAAGGTCTCTCTAGAGACCCCTTGAGATCTTCCCCCCGTTCTGCTATCTTCGCCTGCCCTTCGGGGCGTCAGGAGAAAAAGTTATGGCCAAGCAATGTGAGATCTGCGGCAAGGGCACGACCTTCGGCCGCAATGTCAGCCACGCGCACAACGTGACGTCGCGCACCTGGGAGCCCAACCTCCAGCGCGTCCGCGCCTCCATCGACGGCGGCGTTCGCCGGATCCGGGTCTGCACGCGCTGCCTGCGTAGCGGCAAGATCGTCAAGGCGCCGGCCCGGAAGTGGACCCCCGAGAGCGAAGCTCCCAAGAGCTAGGCTCCCGCTTAGCGCCACTCCCGCCCGCGACTCTTCCCTTCCCGATCCGCGCGAATCCACCGCTCCCCGTCAGGGGAGGGTGTGTGTTCGCGTATCCGCCCGTTGAATCTAAAATTCATTGTTATTCTGAAATGCAGGAAAGTTTTCGCGGACGCCTCGATTCCGCCTCTCCAGCTCAAATATCCGTCCCCAACCTCCTCTTTGTGAGGTCCTTTGAGGAACTTTGAGCCGTTCTTTGGCGGGTTTTGAGGACACTTAATAGCGATCACCCTACACTGCACCTAACTTGGAGCCCGGACGAGGGGAGAGGGAAACACCGGAGGGAGGGGGCTCCGATCTTTTGAAGTCTTGCTGGTTTTGTCGGATTGAGGGGACTCTGCTTTTTTCACTTGTTGTCTTTGTAGTTTGGCGTATTCTAGTAGTAGGGGGAAGAGAGAAGCCCGGGCGCCTCGACTGGCCCGGGTTTTCTCTTTGGAGAGAGCAGGGGGGTCTGCTTGCGGGCGCCCGGACCATAACGGCCCAGGTTTGACCCGCTGACCCAAGGAGGTTCCAAATGTTCCACATGATTCGACGCACTGTCGCCCTGACGACCTTGACCGCGGCCATCCTGGTCGCCGTCCCGGCGCCGTCCCATGCCGCGCAATCGCGGCGCGCCATGCCGGACGTCCAGGTCTCCGCCACGGACCTGATGACGCAGGCGCTTTCCTGGCTGCAGGGCTTCCTCGGCGTTTCCGCCCCGGTGAGCCACCGGACCGTGACGGTCCTGAAGGACACCACCACCACGCCGCCGCCGACGATCCCCTTCCCGCCGCCGCCCAACACGGGTGGTTCCGGAAACATGACGGACCCGGACGGCAAGGCGAAGTGACCGGCCTCTATTATGGGCCTCATTATGGGCCTCATCATGGGCCTCGTTGCCCCCCGCGAGGCCATTTGATGTATACTGCGGAATACTGTTTTCTTCCGTTGCTTTGATGTCGATTGAGAGGAGGTCCCGCGTGAACGATCACCCGACTCCGGCGGAGCTCGATGGCTTTGCCTGGAACCGCACCCCCACCGCCCGCGCCCACGCCATCATCACGCACCTGATGCGCGGCTGCGAATCCTGCCGCGCGGCCTTCGCCCCGCATTTTGCGGGGCTGCTGGGCCTCGCGCCGCCCCCGGATCGCACGCTCACCCCACAAGAGGACGCCGCGTACGACACGGTCATCGACCGCGTCTTCACCAACGTCCTCGCCCGTTCCCGGGAGCTGCGGGAGAGAAGGCCCGCGCCCCTCGCCGCGCACGCCGAAGCCGTCGTCGAGGCGCAGCCGGAAGCCGCGCGGTCGGAAGTCTCGCAGTCGCTCGCGGTGTCTCGTTTCGAGACCCTCCTCCAGCAGAGCTGGGCTCTGCGCAACGGCAACCCCACGGAGATGGTGCGGCTCGCCGAGGAGGCCCGCGATCTGGCCGAGTCCCTCGGCGCGCCGCTGTCCGCGACCGCCGTCGCCGACCTCCGGTGCCGCGCCTGGATCGAGCTGGGGAACGCCCACCGCGTGGCCGACAACCTCGCCGCCGCCGAGCGCGACCTGGGCCGCGCCACCGAGATCTTCCTCGAAGGCTCGCAGGACGAATCGATCGCCGCCCGCCTGTTCTCCATCCAGGCCTCGACCCTCGCCGACTGCCGCCGCTTCGACCTCGCGGAGACCGCCCTCGACCTGGTGTTCACCATCCACCGCCGGCGCGGCGACAACCACGAGGCCGGCCGGGCGCTGTTCAAGAAGGGGATCTTCGCCGGCTACCGGGGGAACACCGAGCAGGCTTTGCAACTGGTCGAGCAGAGCCTGCCCCTGCTCGACATGGACCGCGAGCCGGTGCTCGTCTACATGGCGCTGCACAGCAAGGCCCGCCTCCTCCACGACTCCGGCCAATTCCGCGAGGCTCGCATGGCGCTCTGGAAGGCGAAGACCCGCGGCGCCGGTCCGGCCGACGAGGTGCTGAAGCTGAGGTTCCGCTGGCTGGAAGCTCAGATCAACGCCTCCCTTGGCGAGACGGAGCGTGCCGAAGCCGGTTACCGCGAGACCAAGGCGGGTTTCGAGGAAGCTCAGCTGGTCTACAAGGCGGCACTCGTCGGCCTTGAGCTGGGCGCTCTCCTCCTCCGCCGCCAGGAGGCCGAGAACGCCGCTCGAGAGATCCTCGCGGCGGCCGACATCTTCATGGCCCTCGGAATCGGCCGTGAGGCCAGCGCCTCCGTCCTCCTCCTCCGCGGCGCCGCCGAGCAGCGGATCGTCGACACCGCCCTGGTCGACTACGTCGCCGACCAGCTCCGGAGATCCGAAGGCACCAAGGTCGCGATCGAAGCCCAGGCCGCCGAGTAGGCCGGGACCGCCCAAGACCGTCGCCGCAAGACCTGACGCAGAACGTCGGGCCAGGCGGTGGCGGTCTGCCGCCAGCAATCTCAGGGCAGAATCGCTCTTTCCCCCCGCGAGGCGGAAGCCTCGCCTTCTCCACTCGACCGTTCCCCCCGCGAGGCGGACGCTTCGCCTATTCCACTCATCCGTTCCCCCCGCGAGGGGAACGCTTCGCCTCTTCCACTCGACCGTTCCCCTCGCGAGGCGGACGCTTCGCCTGTTCCGCTCAACCGTTCCCCCCGCGAAGGGGACGCTTCGCCTGCTCCACTCAACGGTTCCCTCCACGAAGGGGAAGCATGGCCTTCTCCACTCGAGGGTTCCCCCCGCGAGGCCGAACGGCGCCGCGGCCCTGTTCCAGAGAGAGGCGGTGGCTGATGATTCTTCCGATATCTTCTGAACGGAGCTGTCATGGAAACGGTCACGCTCTTCCGTCCCGTCGGTCCCAAGGAACTGGCGCTCATCGAAGCGTCCTGATGGCGGGAGTTTCCGCCGCGCCTCCCGGAGCAGCCGATCTTCTACCCGGTGCTCAACGAGGAGTACGCCACGCGGATCGCCCGAGACTGGAACGTCCGCGAGAGCGGCGCCGGCTTCGTGACCCGGTTTCAGGCGGACGCCGAATTCATCCGTCGCTACCCGGTCGAAACCGTCGGCGGCTCGATCCACCAGGAGCTCTGGGTTCCCGCCGAAGAGCTCGCCGATTTCAACCGTCACATCGTGGGACGCATCGAGGTCGTCGCGGAATTCCGATGACGGATCTCCGCGCAACGTCCAGACCTGGAGCCTCGAGGCCCTGGCGTGTCCAAGAGGCGCCGATGGATAGCCGGAAGAGCGGAACGGGCTTCGCGGAATGGCCGGCGACGGGCCGAATATGCGCGGCGGCTCCCAAAATATGCCCGGCGGACGTCTCGCCGGTCCCGGCGAATCCTATGGAATGCCCGGCGGGCTGTCCGAAATTGCCGGCGAGGTCTTCGCCGGTCCCGGCAGGTCGACTGAAGTTGCCGG
>DATBAW010000559.1:0-5805 GCA_036271335.1 Thermoanaerobaculia bacterium | reverse complement strand
TCGGCGGTGCGGCCGGAGGGGACGGCGGTGACGATCCCCGAGGTTTCCTGCCGGTGGCGCGAGCTGACCACCTTGAAGTCGAGGTTGGCGAGCCCACGGGCCGCGAGGTTGGCGAGCGCCAGCACTCGCGGCTCGATCTCGCCGGCGCCGATCTCGAGCAGCACCTCCAGTGAGCCCCCCAGAGCCAGGATGCCGTAGACGTTGAGGGTGCCGCTCTCGAAACGCTTCGCCCCGTCGCCCCAGGTGAGGTCGAAATCGGTCCACTGGAACGGATCGCGCACCGAGCGCCAGCCGGAGCGGAGCGGCCGCAGCCGCTCGACCACGCGATCCGAGACGTAGAGCAGCGCGATCCCCTCCGGCCCGAGGAGCCATTTGTGCGCCGAGGCCGCCGCGACGTCGACGAAGTCGGCCTCGACGTCGAGCCCCAGCGCTCCCAATCCCTGGATGACGTCGACCACGAACAGGATCCCCAGCTCCCGGCAGGCGCGGCCGATCCGCTCCAGGTCGGAGCGGAAGCCGCTCGCGTACTGCACCCAGGAGAGGGCGACCATGCGGGTGCGGGAGTCGATCAGGGCGAACAGCTCCCCGGGGTCGATCCGCCCGTCGCGCTCCTCCGCCCGTCGGTATTCCACGCCGCGCGCGGCGAGGCTCATCCAAGGATAGACGTTCGAGGGGAACTCCAGCGCCGCTCCCACCACGTTGTCCCCCGGCTTCCAGTCGAGCCCCTCGGCCACCAGGGAGAGCGCCGTGGAGGTGTTCTCGACGAAGGCCACCTCGCGCGCCTCGCGGGCGCCGAGCATGCGGGCGGCGAGGCCACGCACCCGCTCGACCTCCTCCATGCGGTCGGCCCAGAGGCGGTCGCCCGAGCGGGAGACGGTCGCGGCCAGCATCGCCATCCGCTCGGCGGCGCGCCGGGAGAGCGGGCCGACGCCGGCATGGTTCAGATAGACGCACTCCCGGGTGACCGGAAACTCCTGGTCGCGGAGGCGCAGGAGATCGGGGGTTCGGATCATGAAGCTTCCTCCCGCAGGGGCGTTTCGCCTCCCGCGCGCCATTCGAGCAGCGCCAGGGCCGGCAGGCCGACCGCCAGCACGCCGGCGTAGTGGAGCCCCCGATAGAGCAGGGTGCCCGCCGCCGCCGTCACTTCATCTACGCCGAGCAGCTTGAACGACGCCATCATCGCGATTTCCGTCGTGCCGACGCCCCCCGGCGAGCCGGAGAGGGTGCCCACGGCGGTCCCCATGGTCATCGCGGCCAGGGCGGCGAACGGCCCCACCGGCGCGCCGATCGCCAGGAACATCGCCCACAGGCCGGCGGCGTTGACCAGGAAGTAGAGGACGCCGATGGCCACGGCCTGGAAGCGCAGCAGGTTGACCCCCAGCAGGCGGACGAAGATGCCGACCGCCTCGTGCCCATGGGCATACAGGCGCTGGAGCTTCCCTTCGCCGCGCTCGGCCCGGCGAGCGAGGAAGCGGACGATCGGGTTCTCCTCGCCATGCCGGGCTCGCGTGCTCCAGACGGCCAGCCCGGCGAGCGTGACGACGAGGGCCGCCAGCAGCAGGAAGCCCCAGCCCGGCTGATGGATGACGAAGGCGGTCGCGATCAGCACGATCCAGGTGCAGACGCTCATCACGCTGTGATGGGCCACCTGGTCGTAGAGGACGACGCCGTAGAGGAGGCTGAACGGCCGCCCCTGGGCGCGCGCGAAGTAGCGGGCGCGCATCATCCCGCCCAGCAGCCGCGCCGTCGGCGTGATCAGGTTGAGGGCCGCGGAGGCGAGCAGCACGAAGAATCCGAGCACCGGCCCCAGCCGCCGGCCGAGGACGTACTTCACCGCCAGCTGGTAGCGCCAGTCCCAGATGAAGTAGCGGCCGAGTAGCAGCGCCACTCCGAGCACCACGAACGGCGCGCGCGCGCTCGCCACGCGCTCGGCGAGCCGGGACCAGTCGAAGTCTGAATGGGTGAAGAAGCGCCAGGTGAACCAGGCCGCCAGCAGCACGACCGCCCCCTTGAGCAGGCGGAGCCCCCAGACGCGGACGGGTGGTTCCTGGAGGGTCTCTTCAGCGGTCATGGCGTCTTTCGGGGTCAGTCTCGGGGTCGGCCTGGAGGCCGCCTAGGATAGCGCACGGGATAGGATGGCGGGCGAGAGGAGAATCAATGTCCGACGCCAAGATCACCGTGTTGAAGAACGGCCCCTTCCGCCTGGAAGGGGAGAACCTCCAGATCCTCGATCCCACCGGCACCGCCTTCGGGCTGGGGGGCCGCACCGTCGTCTCGCTCTGCCGCTGTGGCGCGTCCGCCAACAAGCCGTTCTGCGACGGCAGCCACAACCACCATGGCTTCGCCGACGAGCCCGTGGCCCGGGATCTGCCGCCGAAAAAGGCGTAGAAGGCAGAAGCTGGAAGCAAGGACCTAAAGGACTGCAAGGACGAGACGCGCGATCTCAGCTCTTCTTCTGCGTCCTTGGTGTCCTTGGCGTCCCTGCGGTCCTTTTCGTCCCTGCCTCTGACGTTCAGCCGCGCGGCGAACCCGGTTGGGCCCACGCCTGGGCCCTTTGGCCCTAGCCCTGGAACCGGCGGTCCCGGGACCGGGTCCGGCCGGTCCACGCGAAATCTCGCAGGACCTCCGGCCCGGGACCGTGGGCCCAAGGGCCTGGGCCGGTGAGCCCGCGCGGGGTCTCGTGAAACCCCTCTCCCGGACCGCCCGCCCCAGCGAGCGGGGGCAGCGGCCCCAGGCCTGGGGGCGGCGGGCCCAGTCGTGGGCCCAACGCGGTCCGGCGTCCGCGCACCCACCGAGGCCCCGGGTTCGCCCGCGGGACGTCTTCCCCGAGCGGGCCTGGACGCAGGCCCATCCGACCCACCCGCGGGTCCAGCGAGCGGCGGCTCGGGCCTCCGGCCTGGACGTCGGCGTTTACGCCATTGCCGCGCAGGCTGCGTTATCTTCTTCGGCGATGAATCCGCGCGCGCTCCTCCTCGCGGTCCTTCTCCTCTCCCTTCCGGCCCGGGCTCAGGGGCCGTCCGCCGACTGGCGCACGCTCGCCACCCCCCACTTCCGCCTCCACTACATCGCCGCCGCCGAGGCCTGGGCGCGAGGGGCCGCGGCGCGGCTGGAGTCGATCCGCGAGCGGGTGGTCGCCGAGGTCGGGTACGACCCGCCGGAGGTGGTGGACGTGCTGGTCTCCGATCCGATCGCGGACGCCAACGGCGAGGCGTTCCCGATCCTCGGCTGGCCGCGCCTGATCCTCTGGACCAGCCCGCCGGGGCCGGAATCGGAGATCGGCCATTACGGCGACTGGACCGAGTTGCTGATCACCCATGAGGAGACCCACCTCGTCCACCTGCTGCGGCCGTCGCGCAATCCGGAGCGGCAGCTTCTCGCCCGGCTGCTCCCGGTCGGACCGATCCCGCTGGCGGCGCCCCGCTGGGTGTTCGAAGGATACGCCACGGTGGTCGAAGGGCGGCTCACCGGCTCGGGGCGGCCCAACGGCGATCTGCGCGCCTCGATCCTCCGCCGCTGGGCGCAGGAGGGCAAGCTGCCCAGCTACGCGCGGCTCGCCGCCGATTCCGGCACCTGGCGCGGGCAGTCGATGGCCTATCTGCTCGGCTCCGCCTACCTGGAGTGGCTGGAGGAGCGCGGCGGGCCGGGGAGCCTGCGCAAGCTCTGGGCGCGGATGACGGCCCGCACCGTCCGCGGTTTCGACGACGCCTTTCGCGGCGTCTTCGGCGACTCTCCCCAGAACCTCTACGACCGCTTCAGCGCCGAGCTGACCTGGCGGGCGATCGAGGCCGAACGCCAGGGGGGGCCGGAGGTCGCCGGCGACCTCTGGCAGGACCTCTCCTGGACGACCGGCGCGCCGGCGCTCTCCCCCGACGGCCAGCGGCTCGCCATCGTCCTCCGCTCCCGGGACCTCCCCGCCCGGCTCGTCGTCTGGTCGACCGCGCCGGACGACGAAGCCGAGAAGCAGTGGCTGGAGCGGCGGGAAGCCGCTCAGAAGCTCGATCCCGAGGACGTGCCGGCCGTCCGCACCGGGCCTCTGCCCCGGAAGGTGCTCTCGACGCTGGAGGGCCACGACGGCCACGACCCCACGACGCCGCGCTGGATGCCGGACGGCCGCTCCCTTCTCTACGTCCGCTACGAGCCCGATTCGGACGGCTTCCTCCATCCCGACCTCTACCTCTGGTCTCCCGGGACGGGCGCCGATCGCCGCGTCACCAAGCACGGCGATCTGCGCGACCCCGACCCCGCGCCCGATGGCCGCTGGGCCGCCGCCGTGCGCAACCGGGACGGCCTCTCGCAGATCGTGCGGATCGACCTCCAGACCGGGGCGGTCGCGCCGTTGACCGAGCCCACGATCGACGCCATCTACGACCGGCCGCGGATCTCGCCGGACGGCCGGCGCGTGGCCTACGCCCGCCATTCCGAGGGCTCCTGGCGGCTGGTGGTGATGGACCTCGGGATGGGCACGACGGCGGAGATCGCGCCGCCGGCCGGCGGCACCGTCTCCTCCCCGGCCTGGAGCGCGGATGGCCGCACGCTCTACGCGGCGGTGGGACTGCACGGCTTCATCGACCTCTATGCCTTCGCGGCTGACGGCGCCGGCGCTCCCCGGCCGCTCACCCGGACGCAGGGCGCCGCGCTCGCCCCCACGCCCACCCCGGACGGCTCCGCCCTCTTCTTCCTCGGACTGGCGCCGGACGGCTTCACGCTCCGCCGGCTGCCGCTCGCGCCCTCCGGCGCCGTGGCCGTGGCCGCCGCCGTCCCCCCGGCACCCGAGCTGCCGCGCGAGCTCGCCCCCGCCGTCCGCCCGCCGGCCCCGGAGAGGCTTCAGCCCTACGACCGCGCCGACGTGGCGCCGGGGAAGCCCTATGTCGTGGGTCGCCAGGAGCTGTTCCCGCTGGTCGCCGTGAGCGCCACCTCCACCGGCGGCGTCTGGGAAAAGGGGATCCGGGGAGGCGACGTGCTCGGCCGTCTGGACTGGCTCGCGCTCGCCTCGATCGCCACCGACGGCTGGCCCGCGGGGGGAGCGCTCGCCGCCACCTGGCGCGGCTGGCCGGTCGCCGTAGGCTTCCATCTCTTCCGCGCCCACGAGCGGCCGTCGGATGAAGAGGACGTCGCCGGAAGCGGCGAGCCGCTCGACCTGATCCGCCAGGGGATCGAGCTGAACGCCGCGCAGGACTGGCAGTGGGGGGGCGGCGCGCTGAACGTCACCGCCCGGGCGCTCTGGGAGCGCGTCGAGCCCGACCGGGGAGGCCCGGACCTGGATCAGCGCCTGGGAGCCCTCCGGGCCGCCTGGGGGGGCTACAGCCGCTGGGGCCTCTGGCGCTTCGAGCCGGCGTTCGCCACGCACGTCGAGGCGGGGAGCACGGGCGATGCCGGCTCCTGGTCCCGCTGGGGGGGCGCGGCCCGTTTCGCCCTCAGCAACGGCGACACCGGCCTGGCCCTCTCCTGGCGGCGTGACGCCTCGCGCGACCTCTCCTATTCCTTCGACGGCTACCAGCTGGGCGGCGCGGAGACCTCGCTGCTGCCCGGCTCGGTCCTCGCAAACCGCATTTCGGTGCCCGCCCTTCCCCTGGGCACCCGGATCGGCACCGATCATGAGGGCGAACGGGCCGAGCTCACCCTCGGCTTCCTGCCTGCCCCGATCTTCTACGAGCGCCATCGCGTCTGGGGCTTCGGCACGGAGCGCGGAGACTGGCTCACCCTCGCCGGCCTCGAATACCGCCTCCACTTCGCGGCCATGCCCGTGCTCCGCCTCCCCCCCTTCGACCTGCGGGTGGGCGCGGCGCGGATTCTGGAGGATCCGCT
>DATBAW010000558.1:0-3111 GCA_036271335.1 Thermoanaerobaculia bacterium | reverse complement strand
CCATCCGGCCCGGTGATCTCCGTGCTGTAGACGATCCTCGTGGCTCCGGACGGCAGCGGAATCAGCCGGTGGCTGACCACGACGCGCGTCTCGCCGACGATCGTTTCATCCGTAAAGGCTGCGTCGGGCTCGACGTCGATCAGCGTGCTGACGAGCGGCTCCTGCCCGGGAGGCGTCATGGTAAATTTCGACCCCTTGGCGAAGGGACCGTGAATCTGAATGCTTTCGATCCCCGCGTTCCAATCCTTCCAGCGGTTCACATCCGCGAACAGCGCCCAGACGCGCGCGGGAGGCGCGGAGGTTTCGATGCTGTCTTCATGAGCCCACATGCGTTTCTCCAGGGTTCTCCCAAGTCCGCCGCCAGCCTATCCCGCGGCGGTCTAGAATGGCGCCATGGAGATGGTCGAAGCCTTCGTCTCGTTCATCTGCCTGGTGAGCCTGATCGTGATTCTGCTCGAGGCGCGCCGCACCGGCTCTCTCCGGCGGCGGCTACCCATGGCGCTCTGGGCGATGAGCCTCTTCCTGCTCGCGCTGCTCGCCGCGCTGCGGGTCTGGGCCAACCTCGACGCCTGGAGCGACCTGCGGATCCTGCTCGGGATGCTGGGCGTCGGCAATTTCCTGTTCGGCGGCGCCCTGCTCGTCCGCTGGACGCTCTGGCCGCCCGTCCGCTGACCGCAGCTCCTTCAGTCCAGCCGGACGTGGGCCTCGCCGACGCCGCAGTCCACCTTCACCCGCGCGCGGCCGGTCCCCTTGTCCCAATGGATCGCGCGGACGATCAGCCCTTCGCTGGAGTAGCGCCGGCCGCCGGCGATCAGGCTGGCCTCGCCGATGCCGGCGTCGATGGCCGCCGAGCCGATCGCCTCCTTCGGCAGGGTGACGTGGACCTGGCCGACGCCGAGATCGGCCGTGACGTCGCTGGCGATGCCGTCGATGGTCAGGCTGCCGACGCCGAGATCGGCGCGCAGCGGCAGGTCGCGCGGCACGCGCAGGACCGCTTCCACGTTCAGCCCCCGGCCCGCTCCGAAGTGCGGCCAGTCGGCGATCCGGACCTCGAGCAGGCCGTCGGCGTTGTGGTAGACGACCCGCAGGCCCTTCGCGGCGTCCTGGCAGCGGCGCGTCCGTTGGCTGCAGGTGATCTTGACGTCGAGGCCCAGCTGGCGGTTGTCCCAGCCAGCGACCTCGACCTGGCCGACGGGGAAGTCGAGGTGGACCCGGGCGGCGGTCCCGGCCGGGATCTGCTGCCGGAAGGCGCGCACGACCTCCTTCGCGCCAGCGGCCGAAGCCCAAGACAGGGCGGCGAGGAGCACCAGGGACGTCGTCAGAGCGATCCTTTTCATGATCTTCCCCTCCGTTCTGCTCCCCTTACGACGGGCGGCGGGAAAAGGTTCCACGCCGGGGCGGCACCACTCTTGCGACGGCTTCCGGCATGGACTCCGCGCCCAACGCCTTCCAGGAAGCCCACCTCGGCGAGAGCGCCATCCGCGATCTCGGCCTGACGATCGCGGGGACGCTGCTGGAGCCGGTGATCGCCGCCTTCGAGCGGGAGCTGGCGGCGGCGGGCGTCGAGCGGGTGAAGCCGAGGTTCTATCTCTCGACGGAGTGGGGGGTGCCGTTCGGCACGGTCGCCATCGCGATCCCGTTCTACCTCGCCCGGGCCGATCTGACCGAGCTTCACGCCGAGCGCACCGGGCACGTGGAGGGGCTGGGACGCTGGGAGCTGCTGCGCTACCTCCGCCACGAGATGGGGCACGTGGTCAACTACGCCTACCGCCTCTACGACCGCGAGGAGTGGGTGCGCCGGTTCGGCCCGATCACCCGCCCCTATCGCGAGGAGTACACGCCGGAGCCGTTCAGCCGCCGCTACGTCCGCCATCTGCCGGGCTGGTATGCGCAGAAGCATCCGGACGAGGATTGGGCCGAGACCTTCGCCGTCTGGATGACCCCGGGGCTCGACTGGCGCGCCGAGTACGCCAACTGGCCCGAGGCGCTCGCCAAGATCGAGGAGTGCGACCGCCTGCTGACGGAGCTGCGCACGGTCGATCCGCCGGTGATCGACGACGAGCTGGACGAGGACGTCTCGGAGATCTCGTACACGATCGATCAGTTTTACCGCTCATGGGAGACCGAGGCGGGAGAGCTGCCGGGACTGGACGGCTCGCTCCGCACGATTTTCGAGGATTGGGGGCGTCCCGAGGATCTCTCGACGTCCGCGCCGCGCCGGCCGGCCTCAGGGCTGATCCGCCGCCTCGCCCGCGACCTCCCGGCGGACATCTACCGCTGGACCGGCCATTTTCCGGAGAAGACGCGCCTCCTGCTGAGCCACCTCGCCGAGCGGGCGGACGCGCTGGAGCAGGTCTACCCGGAGGATCGCGAGACCCCGGCGATCCTCGCCTTGACCGTGCTGGTCACGGCGCTGGCGATGAACCATGTGCACCGGGGGAGTTACGTGCCGTAACGCTCGACCGCCAGATCCACGATGCGCTGCACCAGATCCGGGAACTCGATCCCCGCCGCCTGCGCCGCCACCGCGAACTCGCTTTCGGCCTCCAGGTAGCAGCTCGCGTTGACCTCGATGACGTAGATCTCGCCGGTTTCGGTCAGCCGCAGATCCACCCGGCCGTAGTCGCGCACGCGCAGGGCGCGGTAGGCGTCGACGGCGACTTTCTGGAGCTTCGCCCGCAGCTCGTCCGGGATGTCGGCCAGGACCGATTTCGTCCCCTTGTACTCGACGCTGTCCTTCTTCCACTTGGCCTTGGTGCCGGCGACGTGGGGGATCCCTTCGGGGAGGCCGGAGAAGTCCATCTCGATCGGCGGCAGGGCGAGCGGCTCCCGGTTGCCGAGGACGCCGACGTAGAACTCGCGCCCCTCGATGTACTCCTCGACCAGGGCGCTGTCCTTGACCTTGTCGTGGATGAGGAGGACCCGCTTCATCAGCGAGGTCGTGTCGCGCACCAGGGATTCGCCGTCGATGCCGATCGAGGCGTCCGCGGTCAGCGGCTTGACGAAGAGGGGCATGCGGAGGTTCCCGGCGGTCTCGAAATCGGCGTCCTGCGAGAACACGGCGAAGTGGGGGAAGAGGATCTTTTCGAAGGCGAGCACCTTCTTGGCGAG
>DATBAW010000557.1:0-2495 GCA_036271335.1 Thermoanaerobaculia bacterium | reverse complement strand
CGGGCGGCGTCGACCGCCTGCGGCTTCTCGGCGCCGAAACCGAGCTGATCGCAGATC
Source organism: Thermoanaerobaculia bacterium (assembly GCA_036271335.1). Classification (GTDB taxonomy): domain Bacteria; phylum Acidobacteriota; class Thermoanaerobaculia; order Multivoradales; family UBA5704; genus DATARR01. The sequence goes on along the minus strand of DATBAW010000557.1, from coordinate 2,438 downwards.
GCCGCCGAAAGGGCGACCAGCCGCTCGGTCTTCGCCGCGTAGCTCCCGAGCTTCTCGTGGAAGGCGAGGCGCTGGAGCTTTTCGGCGGCCTGGGAGAGCGGCTGCTTGCGGTCCTCGCCGTAGAAGAAGCGGGCGTCGGCGAGGCGGGCGGCGACCACCCACTCGTTGCCGGAGCGGGCGCGGCCGATCGGATCGTCCGGACGGTCCATCACGGTGAGGAAGTACGGCAGGAGGCGATCCTCGTCGTCCGGGGAAGTCACGGTCAGCGCGCTCTGATGGTCGCGCAGGCTGGTGGAGAGCACCTCGGCCGGCAGCGCCAGGAAGGCGTCGCCGAACTTCCCTTCCATCACGCCGGGGATCTCGCAGATGGCCGCCAGCTTGGCGGTCAGCGGGGCGTCCTCGACCAGCTTGCCGCCCAGGGCCTCGGCGCGGGCCAGCATGGTCTCGCGGAGGATGCGCTGGCGCTCGCCCGGACGGACCTCGATGGCGCGGGCGGCGAGGTGGCGGCGGTAGTCGGCGACGCTCTCGACGCGGAACGGCGCGGGCGACAGCGTCGGGTGCCCCTCGCTCTTGTCGCCGGCGGCGATGCCGAAGAGCTCGAAGGGCACGACCTCGCCGTCGAGCAAAGAAACGATGCCGTGGACCGGGCGCACCCAGGGTCCCTCGCCGTTTCCCCACCGCATGGTCTTGGCCCAGGAGATGCCGGTGAGGATGCGCGGCACGATCTCCGCCAGCACCTCGCGGGTGGCTCGGCCGTCGATTTTCTTCGTGGCGGCGAGGTATTCGCCTTTCTCCGTCGTCACCCGCGCCAGCTGGTCGGGTTCCAGGCCGGTGCGCTTGGCGAAGCCGAGCAGGGCCTGGGTCGGCGCGCCGTCAGCGCCGAAAGCGGCGCGCACGGGCGGGCCCATCACCTGCTCCTCGCGGTCGGACTCGCGCTCGGGGAGACCGTTGAGGATCAGCACCAGCCGCCGCGGCGAGAAGCCGGTCTCGACCTCGCTCGGCGCGATGCCACGGGCCATCAGCTCCTCGAAGACGCGGGTGGCCAGCTCCTTCACTCCCGGCTCCAGCATGCGGGCCGGGATCTCCTCGCTCCTCACCTCCAGAAGATATTCGCCCTTAGACATCGGCCACCTCCACGATTCCCTTTCTCGCCTCACCCTTGAGCAGAGGGAAGCCCTGTTTCTCGCGGCTGTCGACGTACGCCTTGGCGCAGGTGACCGCGAGGTCGCGGACCCGCTTCATCAAGCCCACCCGTTCGGTGACCGAGACGGCGCCGCGGGCGTCGAGCACGTTGAACGAGTGCGAGCACTTGAGGGCGCATTCGTAGGCGGGGAGCACCAGCCCCTCCTTGAGGCAGCGGTTCGCCTCCTTCTCGTACCCCTCGAATAGGCTCTGCAGGAAGGCGACGTCAGCGATCTCGAAGTAGTAGCGGGAGAGCTCGTACTCCTCCTGCTTGCGCACCTGGCCGTAGGGGATCCCCTCCACCCACTCGATCTCGTAGATGCTCTGCGAGAGGGAGAGGAACATGGTGAGCCGCTCGAGACCGTAGGTGATCTCGGCGCTGATCGGCTTCAGCTCCAGCCCGCCCGCCTGCTGGAAGTAGGTGAACTGGGTGATCTCCATGCCGTCGAGCATCACCTGCCAGCCGACGCCCCAGGCGCCGAGGGTGGGAGCCTCCCAGTTGTCCTCCTCGAAGCGGAGGTCGTGCTGGGTGAGGTCGAGGCCGATCGCCTCCAGGCTGCGCACGTAGAGGTTCTGCACGTCGAGCGGCGACGGCTTGAGGATCACCTGGAACTGGTGATGCTTGCCGAGGCGGAACGGGTTGTCGCCGTAGCGGCCGTCGGCCGGTCGGCGGGAGGGCTGCACGTAGGCCACGCGCCAGGGCTCGGGGCCGAGGACGCGCAGGAAGGTATCGGGGTGCATGGTGCCGGCGCCCACCTCGAGGTCGAGCGGCTGTTGCAGCACGCACCCCTCGCGGGCCCAGAACTCGGATAGCTTGAGGATCAACTCCTGGAACGTTTGCATGAGAATCGCTTTCCCCGGGGGGACGAACCGGTCCCTACCAAAAGATTGAGCGGAAGAGACTATCAGCTCAGGCGCGCCAGCGTCTTGCGGATCACGTCGTAGCTGCGCAATTCCCGCTGGAGGAAGCCGCGTCGCACCTGGGCGCAGAGGTCCTCTACTTGGCGAAGCACTCTCTCCCCAGGAGGGCGCTCGGCGGCGGCGGGGAGTGCCTCACGGCCGATGCGACGCAGGAAGTCGAGCGTCGCGCCGGAGACAAGCATCCCGTTATGGCCGCCGCAATCGAAGCAGAGCAGCGTCTCGCCGGTGCGCGGCAGGATCGCTCCCTCCGCCGCGAAGGGGCCGCCGCAGGAGGGACAGGCGTGCGGGGAGGGAAAGACGCCCGCCAGCCGCAGCACCCAGGCCTCGAAGTAGCG
>DATBAW010000556.1:0-1805 GCA_036271335.1 Thermoanaerobaculia bacterium | reverse complement strand
CTGTCAACGACGACGCCCTCGTCGAGCCCGGATGGGCGGCGGCGCTGATCGCGGCGCTGGCGGCGGATCCCAGGGCGGCGGCGGCGCAGGGAGTGAATCTCCTGCTGGACACCCCCGAGCTCGCGGACGGCTGCGGCATTGCCTGGAACCGCTGGTGGCAGGCGGTCCAGATCGGCCACGGTAAAGCAGCGCCGGCAGCGGACGGTGCGGCGCGGGAGGTTTTCGGCGTGTCGGCGACGGCCGCGGTCTACCGACGCGAAGCCCTGGAGGCGGTCGCGAGCGCCTCCGGCGTCTTCGATCAGCGGCTCGTTTCCTACTACGAGGACGTCGACCTCGCGTGCCGCCTGCGCGCCGCCGGCTATTGCGCGCTGCTCGTACCGGCGGCACGGGCGCGGCACGCGGGCTCGCTCACCGGGCGGACCCTCAGCCGCGAGCGCTGGCGGCTGATCTATGGCAACCGGTGGCGCGTGGCGAGGCGATATCTCGGCGGCGGTTTCTGGCCGCGTGTGCCTCTGCTGGCCACGCGGGATCTAGTCGACCTCGGAAAGGCTCTCCTGCGGGGAGACGGAGAGCTGGCGGCGGGCATCGTCGGCGGCTGGCGGCGCGCCTTACGGAATTCCTGATCTGATTTCCTAAAGATGCTCTGCGCTAACCTCTGCCCATGCCGGAGCCCCTGCTGACAGGCGTCGTCGTCCATTGGCGCAACGAGGACCTCCTCGCCGAGCTGGCGGCTGCGTGGCCGCAAGATCCGCGGTTCGAGCTGATCGTGGTGGACAACGGCTCCTCGGCGGCGATGCCGGCAGGGCCGGCGGGCGTCCAGGTGATCCGGCCGGGGCGTAACCTCGGCTTTGGCGGCGGCGCCAATGCCGGCGTCGCGGCGGCCCGGGGCGAAATCGTGCTGATTCTCAATCCCGACGCGGTGCCCGAGGAGGGCGCGCTCGATCGCCTCCTGGAGGGGTTCGCGGCCTGGCCCGACGCCGCCGGCCTCGCGCCGCGCCTGCTGGGAGCGGCGGGAGAGTCGCAGGCCGGCTGGCAGCTCCGGAGGCTTCCCACGCCCTGGCGGCTGGTACTGCAAGCGCTGCCCCTTCCAGGTTTCGCCGGAAACGCGTCCGAGCCGACGGCGGGAGCGGCCGTCGAGCAGCCGGCGGCGGCGGCGCTGGCGTTTCGCCGTGAGGCGCTGGTGGCGGCCGGCGGATTCGACGACGGGTTCTTCCCCGCCTGGTTCGAGGACGTGGATCTCGCCAAGCGCCTCCAGCAGGCGGGGTCGATCCTGCGCTACTGGCCGGCGGCCCGTTTCCAGCACCATCTGGGGAGCACGGTGCCGCGCCTCGGCTATGGCCGCTTCCTCTTCATCTATCACCGGAACCTCACGCGCTATCTCGCCAAGCACCACGGCCGAGGCTGGGCAACGGCGGCGCGGATCGCGCTGATCCCGGGGATCGCCGTGCGCCTCCTCGCGCTCCCCTTCCGGCGTCCGCGCCGGGCCTCCTCTCGGCGCGAGGCGCTGGTCGGCCTGCTGGGGGTGCTGACGGGCGCCCTGTCGAGCTGGACCCGGCCGCGACGGCTGGTGGCGGAGGCGTCGCCTTGACGTCCGAAGCGGTGGCGATCTGCATCGTCACCCACAACTCGGCCGCCGATCTGCCGGGGTGCTTCGAATCGATCGCCGCGCTCGACCATCGGCCGCTCGAGGTCGTCGTGGTCGACTGTGCGAGCGCCGACGGCAGCCTGGAGACGGCGCGCGCGCACGCCCCGGCGGGCCTGCCGTTCACGGCCGTCGGCCTGACGGAGAACCTGGGCTTCGCGGG
>DATBAW010000555.1:0-12904 GCA_036271335.1 Thermoanaerobaculia bacterium | reverse complement strand
AGCCGGTCGAGCGACGCCGCCCAGTCGCGCGCCACGTCGCCGCCGAGGCGGGAGGGCTCGATCTCGCGCAGGACGCCGATCCGGCGGCCGGCGAGCCCCTCCTCGATCCGCGCCAGATAGTCGCCGACCGGCGCCTCGGCGGACGTCGCGTCGCGCGGATCGGCGCCGGCGATCACCTGCAGCCCGAGCGCGGCGTCGCGGACGTTGCGGGCGAGCGGGCCGATCTGGTCGAGCGACGAGGCGAAGGCCACCAGGCCGTGGCGCGAGACGCGGCCGTAGCTCGGCTTGACGCCGACGATGCCGCAGAGCGCCGCCGGCTGGCGGATCGAGCCGCCGGTGTCCGAGCCGAAGGCGAGCGGCACGCTCCCCGCCGCCACCGCCGCGGCCGGGCCGCCGCTGGAGCCGCCGGGAACGGCGCCCAGGTCCCAGGGATTGCGCGTCGGTTGATAGGCGGAACTCTCGCACGACGAGCCCATGGCGAACTCGTCCATGTTCGCCCGCCCCAGCGGTACGGCACCAACGGCCAGCAGGCGCTCGACGGCGGTGGCGGTGTACGGGGCCACGTAGCCGGCGAGGATGCGCGAGCCGCAGGTGAGGGCATGACCCTCGAGGCTCAGGTTGTCCTTGAGCGCCACCGGCACGCCGGCGAGCGGGCCGGGATCTTCGCCGACGGCGACGCGGCGGTCGATCTCCGCGGCACGGTCGCGGGCCGCCGTCTCGAAGATCTCCAGGTAGGCGCCGACCAGCGGCTCGACGCGGGCGGTGCGGGCGAGGCAGGACTCCAGCACCTCGGCCGCCGACACCTCGCGGCCGCGCACCCGGGCGGCGATCTCCTCGGCCGCGAGCTCCCAGAGCTCAGGCATCGCCGCTCCCCTTCACTCGTTTCCCTTTACGGCGGGCACCAGCAGGAAGCCGTCCAGAGAGGCTGGCGCGTTGGCGAGGAAGCGCTCGCGCGGCAGGCAGGGCTCGGAGAGATCGGCGGCCTCCCGCACAGCCGCGGCCCCACCTTCCGGAGACATTCCCGGAAAGCTCTGGAGCTGATCGATGTACTCGACGATGGTGGCGAGCTGACCGGCGAGCCGCTCCTCTTCGTCCGGAGCGAAACGGAGCCGGGCCAGAGTGGCGATTTTCCTTACATCTTCGTGGGTTAGTGCCATGGCCTTCAAGCAGAAGTTTAGCCCCGATCCACGATCTTAGGCAAATGGGCTCAAGGAAAGGGGGACGAACAGGGACTGGCACGGACGGAACACGGACCTCCACGGACCCAGAGCCCACGAGGAAGCTATGTTTCCTTCTGTCCGTGGGCGTCCCTGCTCGTCCGTGTCAGTCCCCGGTTTCTCCGTTCCCTCGCGCCAGCACCGTCCCCCGCCGGCCGTCGCGCAGCTCGATGCGCAGCCGGCCGGCGCCGGAGGCCGGGAGCTGCGCACGGTCGAGGGTGAGAACGTAGTAGCCGGAGATCGCCTTCGCCAGCGTCCGCGTGGCCAGCCCGGGCAGGCGGAAGGTGCTGAGATAGACCCCGCCGGTGGCGTCGGCGACCGCCTGGAGCCCGACTTCGAGGGAGTGGCTGTCGGCGCTGGTGACGTCGAGCACGAAGACCGTGGCGCGGGCGGCGCCGAGGGCCCGGACGGCGGGCGCGTAGGCGGGCGTCATCTTCACCCCGTCGCCGCCGAAGCGGCCGAGGCCCCAGCCGAGGTAGATCAGCGTCTTCTCGCCCGGCAGCGCCGCCAGCGCGCGGGCGGTGACCTCCAGGGCGCGCTCCGGCGAGGCGGCTTCGCGGGCGGCGGCGAAGTCGAAATGGCCGGCGAGGGAGTCGGGGCCGTCCGGCGCGATCTCCCGCTCCTGTCCCCAGAGCATCCCCTCGTCCAGCGCCGCGTAGGCGACGGCCCGGTCACGGGTGAAGTCCTGCCGCAGCTTGAGATGCGAATCGTAGGAGACAACGGCGATACGATCCTCGGGATGCAACGTCTCCAGGAGCTCGCGGGTGTGCGGACGCAGGCGGAGCTGGCCACTGATGCGGGTGGGAGTCAGATCGGCCTGGACGAAGAACAGCACCAGCCGGCCCGACCGCCGGACAGGCGCCGCGGCCGCCGCCTCCCCGGCGATCGTGACCGACCCCTCGGCGGCGGGGGGCGGCGCGGGATCGTCGCCGGAGGTCCAGTCGACGGCGGCCACCGGCACCTCGGTCTTCCCCAGCCGCACCCGGAAATCCTCCGGCCGCAGGTCCGGGACCGGCTGACCCCAGGTGTCGACCACCCGCACCACGATGGTCGAGAGCGAGACGTCGACCGACCCCTCGAACCGGGCGGGCGGCGCGCTCTGCGCGGCGGTCCCGGCCGAGAAACCGAGGGTGAGAAAAGACCCAAGTACCAAGGCCTTTACTTCGTTTAAGTTCATCTCCTGATTGTATCACCGCCATAGAATGAAATCATGACTACGGACTTCCGCCCCCTCCTCCACCTCCCCGCCGTGCGGGCGCTGCTCGCCGCCTGCGACGGCCTCGAGTGCCATCTCGTCGGCGGCGTCCTGCGCGATCGCGCCCTCGGCCTGTCCAGCCACGACATCGACGCGGTCCTGGCGGGCCGCGGAGCGTTGAACGGCCTGCAGGTCGCGGAGCGCCTCGCCGCGGCGCTCCCCGCCCGCCTCGTCCTGCTCGGCGGCAAGGAGTTCGCCGCCTACCGCCTGGTCGTGTTGGCTGCGGACGATCTGACCGTCGACCTCTGGGATCGCCAGGGGATGTCCCTCCACGACGATCTGGCGCGGCGCGACTTCACCATCAACGCTTTCGCGCTCGACCTGGCGGACGGCAAGGTGATCGACCCCTTCGGCGGCCTCGCCGATCTCGAAGGGCGCCGGCTTCGCGCCACCACCGGGGAGAGCTTCACGGGCGACCCGCTGCGCGTGCTGCGCCTCCCCCGCCTGCTGCTCCGCCTCCCCGGCTTCGCCGCCGACGCCGGGACCCTCCGGCTCGCCCGCCTCGCTTCGCCACGCCTCCCCGAGGTGGCGGTCGAGCGAGTGCGCGACGAGCTGGCGATCCTCTTCGCTCACCCCGAGGCCCACCGTGGCCTCGGGATCCTGGTGGCGCTCGACGTCTACCCCGGCCTCTGGCTGGGAAAGCCCGGCGTGCCCGGCCCGCCGGGAGGCGCCGTCGCCGCGCTGGAGGCGCTGCCGGATCGCGCCCTGGAGATCCGGCGGGTCGACGCGGACGCGGCGGATCGGATCGACGCTCCGGCCGCCCGCTTCGCCGCCACCTTTCTGCACCTGGAGGATCCCCAGGCGCTGGAGCGGTTTCGCGACGCCGGCTACCTCACCCGGCAGGAGGCGGCGAAGGTCGCGTTCCTCCTCGGCCTGGAGGATCTGCCGGAGGACACGCTCGGGCAGCGCCGCTTCCTCCATCGCGCCGGACCGCTCTGGATCACCGCCGTGGCCTTCCTGGGGATGCGAGCGGCAGACGGCCTGGAGCGCTGGCGCGCGCTCCTCCCTTCGCTTCTCGACCTCGCCCGCCGGGACGGCGAGTCGCTCCTCGATCCGCCGCGCCTGCTGGCCGGCGGCGAGGTCCAGGAGCTGCTGGGGATCCCCCCGGGGCCCGCGGTGGGACGCGCCCTCGCCGCCGTGCGGCAGGCGCAGGTGGACGGCACGGTGCGGACGCGCGAGGAGGCCGTCGCGCTGCTCCGTGGAAAAGCCGGCGAGGATCACGAATCCCAGGTGCGAATGTAAGAAATGTAAGAATCGTAGCGGATCGTCACGTTCTCCGAGACCCCGGCACCTTAAACCTTGGGGGCGGAAGGAAGCCCTTCTCGCTTCGGGTGGAGGTGGGGATCTGCCGCCCGGAGCCTGTGTTTCTCAAGTGATCCCACAACGAGTTAGGAGGATACGATGCACAAAAAGATCGATGTGGTCCGCGCCTGGCGTGACGAGGAGTACCGGAATAGCCTCACCCCGGAACAGCTCGCCAGCCTGCCGGAAAGCCCGGCCGGGTTCGCCACGGTGGACGACTCGACCCTGCGGAGCGCCGCCGGTGGCCTGACCGCGGGCATCCGCTGCATGGGATCGACCCCCGACTTCTCCTGCGTCAAGCCGCCCGCGGTCTGTCCGTAGACCCCAGGCTCCGCTGACACCGGTGCGGGCGGCCTCTCCGCCGCCCGCACACTCCCGCTCGCCGCTTGAAGATGCACGAGATTTTCGACGCCCCGGAATGGTTCGAGGCCCTGACGCTGGCGGAGCGCGCGGCTCTCCTCGGCCCCGCCCTCGACCCGGCGCCGCCGCCGGAGCGGCTGGACCTCGCGCGCCGGAAGGCGGCGCGCTGGCGGCAGGAATCGAACCTGCTCGACGACGACCTCCTCGCCGAACGCCTCGCCCTCGACGGCCTGACGCCGGACCGTTTCCTGCGCCTCCTGGCCGAACCGGCCGCCGGCCTGCGCCGGCGCTCCGACGGCCCTCCCCCCTGGCTGCGCCTCCTCGTCCGGAGCTTCTCCCAGACCTGCCCGCCGCTCCCGGCCACCCTGGAGGACGAAGGCGCCCTCGGCATCCTCGAGCTGCTGCGCCCCCTCATTGCCGACACCTGCGCCCGGGCGCTGGACGGCCTGCGGCGGATCGAGCGGGAGCGGCCGGGGACGCTGGAGCCGGAGGCGCTCGCCGGCGCGCTGCTGCCCGCCCTGCTCGAGCGTCTCCGCGGCGCGAGCGAGCGGACGCTGGCGCTGGAGCTTCACGCCAGCCGCCTCGAAGGGACGCTCCAGGGTGAGACCCCGGAAGAACGGTTCCGGGATTTCGTGGCGAGGCTGCGCCGGCCCGCCGAAGCCCTGGAGATCCTCCAGCGCTATCCGGTTCTCGCCCGCGACGCCTGCCGTCACGCCGAACAGTGGGTGGCGGCGAGCCTGGAGATGATGGAGCGCTTCGTGGCCGACCGGGACGAGATCGCGCGCCTCCTCGGCTCCGGCGGCGATCCGGGACCCGTGATCGCGGCCCGCAGCGGCCTCAGCGATCGCCACGCCGGCGGGCGGGCGGTGGCGGTCCTCACCTTCGCCTCGGGAGCCCGGACCGTCTACAAGCCCAAGCCGCTGGCCATCGACCGGGCGTTTCAGACGCTGGTCTCCTGGCTCGACGAGCGCGGAGCCGAGCCGCCGCTGCGAAGCCTGCGGATCCTGGACCGGGGGGACTACGGCTGGATGGAGCACGTCGCCTCCAGCTCCTGCGCGACGGCCGGCGAGGTCGAACGCTTCCATGCCCGGCAGGGGGGCTGGCTCGCGCTGCTCTACGTCCTGGAGGCCACCGACTTCCATCACGAGAACCTGATCGCCGACGGCGAGGAGCCGGTGCCGGTGGATTTCGAGACCCTGTTCCAGCCCGCCTTCGCCGAGCCTGCCGCCAGCGGTCCCGGCTATGCGCCGACGGCCTACACGGTGCTGCACAGCGGCCTGCTCCCGCGGCGGTTCTGGGCCCCGGTCGCCGGCGGGGGGATCGACCTCAGCGGCATGGGAGCGGCGGCGGGCCAGCGCTACGAGGTGAAGGGGATCACCGGTGAGGGCACGGACGAGATGCGCTGGGCACGGCAGGAGCAGCAGACCGCCGCCGGCCCGCATCTCCCGACCCTGGACGGCGCCCCGCTGGCCCTGTGGGAGCACGCCGGGGCCGTTCAGCACGGCTTCCGCGCGATGTACCGGCTGCTGGGCCGCCATCGCGAGGAGCTCGCGGCGCGGCTCGAGCCCTTCGCCGGGCTGGCGATCCGGACTCTCCTGCGCGGCACCAGCGCCTACGCTCATCTCCTGCACGTGGCCGGCCATCCCGACTACCTGCGCAGCGCTCTCGACCGGGACCGCCTGTTCGACCGGCTCTGGCTGGAGGCGGTCGGATACCGGCCGTTGCGGCGAGCGGTACGCGCCGAGCAGGAGGATCTGGCCGGTGGCGACATCCCTCGCTTCCAGGCGCTGGCCGCCTCGACCGACCTGCTGGCGACGAGCGGGCGCCGCATCGAGGGGTACTTCGCCACGCCGGGGCTGGAGCTCGTCCGGGCGCGGCTGCGGGCGATGGACGAGGACGACCTGGAACGGCAGTGCTGGCTCGTCCACGCCGCCATCGAGGCCACCCGTCCGCTGGACGCGCGCTGGCGCTGGACGGCGGCGGCGCTCCCCGCGGCCGGCCCCGCCGCCGGCGATCGCTTCCTCGGCGCGGCCCGCCGCCTCGGCGACCGCCTGGCGCAGCTCGCCGTCGAGCAGGGCGGTATCGTCACCTGGTTCCACCTCGACCTGCGGAACGACGGGTGGCTCCTCGAGCCCATGCGGGCCGACCTCTACAGCGGCCTTTCCGGCCTCGCACTCTTCCTCGCCCACCTCGGCCGGCTGGCGGAGGACGAGCGCTACGAGCGGCTGGCCCGGCTCGCGCTGGCCACCGTCCGCGGGCGGCTCGCCGCAGAGCCGGAGACGCTGATCGAGGCCGGCGCCTTCAGCGGCTGGGGAGGGATCGTCTACGCCCTCACCCACCTGGGCCTGCTCTGGCGGGAGCCCGGGCTCCTCGACGAGGCCGAGCGGCTGGCGAGCCGGTGCGGGGCCGCCGCCGGGACCGACGAGAGCTTCGACCTCGTCGCGGGCTCGGCGGGAGCCATCGCCGCGCTCCTCGCGCTCCACTGTCACCGCCCTTCCCCGGCGGTCCTGGAGGCCGCGGTCCGCTGCGGCGAACGGCTGCTCGCCCGCGCCGCCGTCGACGCGCGGGGGCACGCCTGGCCGGTGACGGCGATGGGTCCGCTGCCGCTCACCGGCTTCAGCCACGGCACGGCCGGCATCGCCTGGGCGCTCGCCCGCCTCGCCCACGCCAGCGGCGACGAGCGCTTCCGCGCCGCCGCCCGTGGCGCCCTCCGGTACGAACGGAGCTGGTTCTGCCGCGAGCGCGACAACTGGCCCGACCTCCGCGAGAGCCGCGGGGGCACCGAAGAAGGGACCTGGCTCCATGCCTGGTGCCACGGCGCGCCGGGGATCGGCCTCGGCCGGACCGCGATCCTTCCCTATCTGGATGATCCGGAGATGCGCGACGAGATCCGCGCCGCGGTGCGCTCCACCCGGGTGGAGGGGTTCGGCTTCAACCACTCCCTCTGCCATGGCGACCTCGGCAACCTCGAGCTGATCCGGGAGGCGGGGCGGGTGTTGGAAGACGCGGAGCTGGCGGCCGAAGCCGACCGGCTGGCGGGGCGCATCCTGACCCAGATCGAGGCCGGAGGCCCGCGCTGCGGCGCCAACGCCAGCACGGAGCTCCTCGGCCTGATGACCGGCCTCGCCGGCATCGGCTACGGCCTGCTCCGCGCCGCCTGGCCGGAGAGGGTGCCGTCGGTGCTGCTGCTGGAGGTGCCGGGAGACTAGTACTCTGTCAATGCAGAGGTGATGCGTTTTTCGTAGGGGCGGCCCTATGTGGCCGCCCTGGGCGGGGGAGATTCCCGACCGGACTTGGTCCCCCTCCCAGGGCGGCCACGTAGGGCCGCCCCTACAAATCCACCATTTCTAGGGTGCCGGGAGACTAGTGGCTCGTCACCCTATCCTTGGGTGAGATCCTCCTGGGACCGCCGACGTCCCGCCGGCTCGAACTAAAACTAACCAAAAGCGGAGTTAGAGCCGGCGGGACGCCGGCGGTCCCAGGGGGATCTAAGCAACGTGTCAATTTTGCCTTGACAGGCTAACTAGCGGAAGATCCCGGTCCGCTGCGGCCCGGTGGCGCCGGAGTCGCCGCCGCCCACCAGGCGCTGGTTGAGCTCCTTGATGCGCTCCATCAGCTTGTCGATCTTCTCCTGGGCCTCCTGGCGCAGGCGGCCGTAGTCCCCGCGCAGCCGCTCGCGCTCCTGGGCGGCCTCCTGGAGCCGCGCCTGGACCTCCTCGATCTGCTGGTCGCGCTGGCGCACGGCCTGCTGGACGGCGACGATCTGCTCGTCCTTCTCGGCCAGCTTGAGCTTGACCTTCTCTTCCTGCTCCTCGTACAGCCGCTTGAACTGCTGGAGCTCGGTGATCTGCGAAAAATCGGACGTGACGGGGCTCAATTCGCCTCCTCGCTCCTCGATCATCGGGAACATCTTGCGGAGCTTCAGGGAAAGGTCTTCCGGATCGGGCGACTGGCGCATCGCCTCGGCGTACGTGATCGTTTCGTGGACCAGCAGCGCCAGCAGCGACTGGTTGGTCGACTGCATGCGGTAGTAGCCCACCGAGGACTCCATCTCCTCGTGGATCTGGCTGATCTCCCCCTCCTCGATCATTTTGCAGATCTTGGGGGAGGCGCGCAGGATCTCGAGGGTCGCCACCCGTCCCTGGCCGTCGGCGCGCTCGACCAGCTTCATCGACACGACCCCCTTCAGCACCTGCGCCAGCTGGGCGCGGATCTGCGGCTGCTGGTCGGCCGGGAAGGTGTCGAGGATGCGGTCGACCGTCTGCGGCGCGCTGTTGGTGTGCAGGGTCGAGAACACCAGGTGGCCGGTCTCGGCGGCAGTGATCACGGTGGACACCGTCTCCGGGTCCCGCATCTCGCCCACCATGATGACGTCGGGGTCCTGCCGCATGGCGTTGCGCAGGGCCTCGGAGAAGGTGCCGGTGTCGGTGCCGACCTCGCGCTGGGAGATCGAGGCCACGTCGTCCGTGAACAGGAACTCCATCGGGTCCTCGATGGTGATCACGTGCACGGGGCTGTGGGTGGTGATGTAGCGGATCATCGCCGCCAGCGTGGTCGACTTGCCGCTGCCGGTCGGCCCGGTGATCAGGACCAGACCCATCGGCATGGAACAGAACTCGAGCAGCACCGGCGGCAGCTCCAGGTCCTCGAGGCTCTTGATCTGGTAGGGGATGCGCCGGAAGCAGGCGGCGATGCTGCCGCGCTGCATGTACATGTTGCAGCGGAAGCGGGCGAGGCCGCGCACGCCGTAGCCGGTGTCGACCGACATCCGCTCCTCGAGCTTGGCCTTCTGCCGCGGGGTGAGAATCCCCATCAGCATCTCGGACAGCTCGTCGGGCTTCAGGGGGGGCGCCTCGATCGGCAGCAGGCGGCCGTTGATGCGCAGCAGGGGGGGACGGGTCGGCTTCAGATGAAGGTCCGACGCGCCTTTGTCCGTCATGAACTTGAGGAGCCGATCGAGATCCATGGTTGGTGCCCGGCATTCTACAGGAGATACGGAGAAAGGACATCCGCGAACCGACGGATCCGACGGGCGGCGACCCGCCTTTGCCGCTCGCGCCCCGTCCCAGGCCGTCTCCTCCCGCTTCGGGGACGCGGACGCACCGAACCGGGATCGACGGGACCGGATCTGGGACCTTCGGGACCGGAACAGGGTAGTGCTGCCATTGGGAAAGTTACGCCGCCACGGCTAAGGTGGTCGCGGTCCGGTCGACCCGCTGCTCGGCTTCCCGGAGGAGGTCGGCCAGCGACCACGGCTTGCTGATGATCCCGGCCGCCATCGCGGGAGGCATGCGGACAGTCTTCTGGAATTTTACGAAATTGTAGTAGGCCAGGAACAGGGCGATGGCAGCGCGTAGATTCTCCTTTTTCCGGCTGAAGCCGTTGGACAGTCGGACGAAGCGCCGCAGGCCGGTGCGGATCGTCCAGTTGAAGCGCTCGACGTGGGACGTGCAAATCCGGTCCTCATCCGGGGTGCCGTAGACGGTGATCTTTTCCTGTCCTAACAGGCGCGGCGGAGCATACCGCCGCGCCTCTTCTCCGCCAGCGCTCGCGAATTCCTTCACGACCTGCGCGTAGTCCACACGAGCCCCAAGGTTGTACTCGACGGCGTTGGGGTAGGCGTTGAAGCCGTCCGTGCTGAGTTGGAAGCTCCCCGCCGTGGCTGTGCTGAGCTTCGCCATGAAGTCGTGCGCGTCCCAGGTGTTCCGCCGTCCCAGGTGCCACGCCAGCACCAATTTACTCGTGCTCTCGACCGCAATGTAGCAATAAGCGTCGCCCGCGTTTGGGTCCGCGATCTTCCGCCGCTCGCGGGTGCCCTGCTTGCAGCGGATGTAGGTCCACAACTCGTCGGCTTGTACGTCCTGGACCGGGACATCCTTGATCGTGTCGGCAAGCAAGCGCTCGCAGCCTGTTCCCAGGTCAACCAACAACCGGAGAATGGTCCGCTGCTCGACACCCACGAGGCGCTGGATAGCCCGAATGCTGCTCCCCTCGCAAAGTAGTCCCAAGATCATGGTGACTTGCTCGACAGGAAGGCGGCGAGGACGGCGGGCAGGCTTCGGCAACTTCGCCTCGACCCACACCCGGCGGCATTCGGCACAGCGAAAGCGCGGGCGACCGTCCGAGGTGTTCCCGTGCTTTTTGATGTTAGTGCTCTGGCAGGACGGGCAGTGCATGGCGTTGACCTCCTGGGGTCATTGCCAGCCGTGCCATAATGCGGGTGTGGGGTCCGTTGGGCTTCGGCTGGCGGATCTTGGCTCGGTGGTCGTTTGCAGCGACTGCCGGGCCGTTTTGTTTTAGGCGTTGTCTCCTTCGTTCCTCGACTCTACTTATTGTAGCACCATTGGAGTCTAAGTCAAGGAGCTATCCGGGCTTCTTTTTGTGGTACCATTGGTGCATGCCAAGGACGGGACGACCCAAGCAAGAACGTACCTACTCCGTCATGCTGCGGGTACGGGTGGCACCCGAGCATGACGAGTTGATTCGAGAGGCTGCCGACGCAGCCGCCAGCCGCAAGGGAACGGGCGATGTCTCAAGCTGGGTGCGAGAAACGCTCGTCGCCGCAGCTCGAAGGGAGCTGAAGAAGAGGGACGGCGACACGGAGGGATAGGACCGGCCGTGCCGCCGCATGGAAGTAAGCGGGACCGGGGCCAGCAGGGGCGCAGAAGCCTTCGCCACCACCGGAGCCCGATCCCCGTACACCTTCCGTCAACGAGGTACCCCATGGGGGTATCCCTCCTTGACGCAGCAACGCAGGCCCTTTACACTTCGGGTGTAAAGCGTGGTACCTCCGTGTGCTGCGCGAGGTTGTGGCCCCTTCCCGGTCCTCTGGCAAGATGTCCCGGGTTGGGGCTCTCGTTTATGTGAACGGCGAGGTACGCCACTCGCCCCTAGCGACTTCGATTAATCGGCGCCGCCCTCCTCCTGCAACTCTTCGTCCGCTATTTCGTCAGGCTCGGCGACTGCCGACGGCGCTACGTTGAATTTCTTTGGCTGCTTCTTGAGCTCTGGGTAAAACTTTACTAGCCCGTACCACGCGTTCGGGAGGCGATGGAAAATGAGGCTGTTCTTGCTCATCGAAATCGCTAGGTTGCGAGCGCGGTGCTCCTTGGCGTTCCAGCCCTGCGCCTTGAAGTCGAAACCGCCCTTTTCGAGGGCATCGGCGATCTCGTCAGGGAGAACCGCCTCCCCCCTAAGCTCTAGATACTCGCGGGCCGCTGTAATGGGGCTCTTGCCGTAGAACTGATCTGGACGAACCGTCAGGGCTCTTCCCTTGATTGTCGGGTCGGTCGTCTCGTATAGCGGGCCGAGACCGTCGCGAGATCGAAGAAAATTTACGGTTTTCTTAACCTCGCTGATCTCCCGCTCCTTCGCTTCGATCTCGGCCACCAACTCCTCGACAGCATCTTGGAATCGTGTTGCCATTTGACTCGCCCCCTCCTGTCCATTCATGCATTGGACGGAGATAAGTCTACTCCCGGAACGAGGCCGATGCAAGACTTAGAGAGTGTAAGGCAATAAACGTATATTTTTGTTGGGCTTACCGACTGTCAAGTCCAAGGACGGAACAACGGTGAGGGCGTCGCCGCAGTATCCCCATGATCTTAGCGCCGGGCCATAAGATCGTAAGGATCATCGGCCCCTGGTGTCAGGCGCAGCCAAGTTAGGTTAGAAGGGATTAAAGGCGCGGCTTGACAGACCGCTTTTCATGCTAGACTAGAAGTCGTCCGAGAGGCACCCGTTCTTTGCCAACGCAGCAAGCCCTCCCAAAGCGTCGACCAGCGGCCAAGCCGAAGGCCGCCGGCAGAATCCGCTGCCGCCGCAAAGGAGAGCCAAGATGCGAAAAGGCTTTAAGAAAGAGAAGAGGAAAGTCCCGCGTGAACCGACGAAGGGCGGTAACCGTCCGACAAAGTCCACGCGGAACCAGAATCGACCTGTATCTGTCCCCCTCCGGCGGTAATCCCCCCAAAGGATCTCCGTAGGTAGACAGTGAAAGGCGGGTGCCTTCCGGGCAGTAGTATACCCCATCCTTGACTTCCGCGTGTCTTCCGGGAAGTCACGAGACCGGTCCCCGTGAACCGGCCCCTCAACGCTTAGGCGTCTTCTCGTTGGAACCGCCGGAGAAGCGGCGCGGGATCTTCAGTCGGTTCCTGGCCGCCCCATCGCACCCACAGGCGAGCCAATTCGCTGGCGAGTAGGCGGCCTTGAGCCGACGTGCGGAACGTCGCGAGGATTCGCGCCTGGGGGACGTACACCAGCGTGTAGCGGTGGCACCCCATGATCCCCCGGCCCACTGCCGTCCCCCGGAAGACGCCGAAGGGCGGAGAGACGAAGCCGGGAATCTCGGCGGTGCCGCCCTCCAGGGCCACGGGAAACCGTCCCTTCCTCCAGGCCAGAGAAAGCGGCTTCCCGGACCGCTGCACGGCCTCCAGATGGCGGTCTGCGGCCTCTGCCAGCCAGGAACCGACCGAAGCATGACCTTCCCCGTCCGCCGCTCTCTTCCAAGCGATCCCCTGTTTCACAGTAGACCGGACGTGGAAGCTCGCCGTCTTGAGCTTCACCGGTCGCCCTCCTCCCGCCGCTTGGCTCGCTCCTCCTCCCGATTCCTCTGTCCTGCAAGGCCGGTGGGGTGGAGCGCGTCGTAGTGGGCGTCATTCGCCTCCAGGTATGCCCGGTACATCGCGAGATAGAGGTCTGTCGCGAACGCCAGGAAGCCGCCCGCCGACAGGCCGTGCTTCCGGCCCTCCACCTCCCAGGTGCTCTTCTGGCC
>DATBAW010000554.1:0-17657 GCA_036271335.1 Thermoanaerobaculia bacterium | reverse complement strand
CTTGGCGCGGCGCAGGCGCTCCACCAGCGCCGCGCGCATCGCCGGCAGGTCGTCGGGCGTCCCCTGCGGCGTCAGCGTGTAGGGCATGGCCCGCAGCGGCGCGACGTCGAAGGGGAGCTGGCTCCCCCCCTTGGAGAAGAGCAGAACGGTGCTCCAGCCGCGCACGGCGTGGCGGATGCCCAGCTCGTAGAAGACGTTGGCGTTGGCGGTGGTGAGGTCGGCGACGGCGAACTTGCAGAAGATCAGCCGCTCGAACATCGGCTTGTGGAGGATGCCGGCGCTCATCTCCTCGTCGGCGCGGATCGGCTCGAGGTCCGCGTCGCGGATGGCCGGCGCGATCAGCTCGCGGTACACGGCGTCGAAGTCGACGAGAGAGCCGGAGACGTCCGGCTTCTTGCCGAAGGGCATGAGGACGAAGCAGAGATCCTTGGGCATGGCATGTTCCTCGAAGTCGGCGCTCACATGTCCTCCAGCTCGATCCCGCGCGTCTCGCGCACCTTCCGCTGCACGAAGACAAACGAGAGCAGGGCGAAGACCAGATAGGTACCATAGGCGGCGACCGCGCCGAAGGAGGCGACGATCGGCGGGAAGCTGAGGGTCACCAGCCAGTTCGCCATCCACTGCGCGAAGACGGCGACGGCGAGGGCCGCGCCGCGAACGCGGTTGGGGAACATCTCGCCGAGGAGGATCCAGACGCAGGGTCCCCACGAGACGCCGAAGGCGAAGACGTAGAGGTTCGCCGCCACCAGGGCGGTCAGGCCGGCGTGGGGCGAGAGCGCGATGTGCCCGCCGGCCGTTACTGCACCAGTCGAAAAGACCCACACCAGCACGCCGAGGGTCGCCGCCATCCCGGCCGAGCCCCACATCAGCAGCGGCCGGCGGCCGATCCGATCGACGAAGGCCATCGCCACCAGGGTGGAGACGATGTTCACGGCGCCGGTCACGGTGTTGATCGCCAGCGCGTCCCGCGAGGTGAAGCCGACCGCCTGCCAGAGCGCGGCGCCGTAGTAGAAGATGCTGTTGATCCCCACCAGCTGCTGCAGCGCGGAGAGGGTGATGCCGATCCAGACGATCGGCAGGATCTTCCCCGCCGGATCGCGGAGGTCGAGCAGGCGCGCCTTGCCGGCGGACATCAGCGTGCGCTGGATCTCCTCGATCCGCGTCTCCAGGGTGCCGGGCTCGATCCGCCGCAGGATCTTCAGCGCCTCGGCCTCCCGGCGCGCCGAGACCAGGAAGCGGGGCGATTCCGGCACCGCCAGGATCGCCAGGCCGAAGAGCGCCGCGGGGATCACCTCGACCAGGAACATCCAGCGCCAGGCGGTGAGATGCCAGGCGAGCGGCCCGAGCGGCGCGCTGACGCCTCCCGCCAGGTAGGCCAGCAGCTGATCGGAGAGCAGCGCGATGAAGATGCCGCCGACGATCCCGAGCTGTTGCAGCGCGGCCAGACGTCCGCGCAGCCGCGCCGGCGAGCTCTCCGCGATGTAGGCGGGGCAGACCACGCTGGCGGCGCCGACCGCGATGCCGCTGAGGAACCGGGCGACCGTGAACAGCGCGGAGGTGCCCGCGAGGCCGGCCCAGACCGCGGTGGCCGCGAAGACCACGGCGGTGATCAGCATCACCGGCCGCCGGCCGATCCGGTCGGCGAGGGTGCCGGCGACCAGGGCGCCGGCGGCGCAGCCGAGGAGGATCGAGGCGACGGCGAACCCGGTGCCGAGGCTGGAGGCGCCGAACCCCTCCTGGATGCCGGCGACGGCGCCGTTGATCACCGCGCTGTCGAATCCGAACAGGAAGCCGCCGAGGGCGGCGGCGCCGGCGATCAGGCTGACGAAGAGCAGGTTCGCCGCCGGGACCCGCGGGCTGTCGTCCACGAGGCTCATCCCTCCGGCACCAGCCACTCGTCGTTGACGTTGTCGTAGGCGAGGCTGCCGACGAAGCGGGCGGTTTCGATGAGGACGGCTTCGACGTCGGGGTGGCTGGGGTCGAGCGGCGTTTCGGCGATCAGGTGAATGGCGCCGTTCTCGTCCACCTCGGGGAGCGGGACGTCGGCCGCCATCACCTCCAGCTTGGCGCCGCAGCGGCGGAGGACCGCCACCCACTCCGCGGCGAGCACCCCCTCGGCACGGTCGGCGAGGTCGGCCAGATCGTCGGGCACGTAGTCGGGGTCGTCCTCGATCTGGATCGTCAGCGGCACCGCGGTCGCCACCCGCACCTGCGGCACGGTGGTCGCGAACCCCTTCCACTCGACCCGCTTGCACTCGAAGGGGAGGCTCGCGGCCAGGTGTTCCAGGAGGTCCTGAATGTCGAAATCCTGCTCTTCCGGGTCAAAAGGGATCGTCGCGGCGGAGAACATGAGGGGATTTTGTCACGGCGGACGTATTCTTATGGGACAAGCAGGATCTTGAGGAGAGTATCGGCTCCAGGAAGATCTCGCGGAGAAACTTCGTTTCGTAAGGTGCGTAGAAAGGTTGGGGAGCTATCCTGCCTTACCATCCGCCCCCGGGAGGGGCCAAGAGGGGAACCGCCATGGAACACCATCCCACCTCGCAGGACCTGACGGCGTTCGCCAAGGGCGAGCTGCCGCGGGAGGCGGCGCGGGCCGTCGTCTCGCATCTGCTGCGCGGCTGCACCACCTGCCGGAGCGAATCGGCGTCCCGCTGGCATCTCGGCCTCTCGCGGGAGCCGCTCCCCGAGGACGCCTATGACGCCGGCTTCGACCGCGTCCTGGCGCTGGTGCAGGGTGGCGGATCGCCGGTATCCGAGTCCGCCGCCGTCTGGCTCCAGGAGCAGGCCGGCGTGAGCGCGAACGTCCAGGGTCCCGCGCTGGTGACGGCGCTGCTCGAGCGCGCCTGGGAGCTCCGCCACGAGAACCCGGAGGAGACGCGCCGGGTGGCCCGCATGGCCGTGCTCGCCGCCGACGCCCTCGACGCCGGAACCTTCGGCGCCCCCCAGGTGGCCGACCTCCGCGGCCGCGCCTGGGCCGGCTACGGCAACGCCTGCCGCATCGCCGGCGACCTCGACGAGGCGCGGCGCTCTCTGGATCGCGCCGCCGGCATCCTGACCCAGGGCACCGGCGACCTCGGCGACCGCGCCCGTCTCTACGAGCTCCAGGCGTCCCTCGAGGCCGCGCTGGCCAACTACGACTCCGCCCTGGTGGCGCTCGACGCCGCGTTCCTCCTCCACCAGCAGAGGGAGGACTCGCACATGGCGGGCCGCGACCTGATCACCAAGGGTCTCTACCTGGGGCACACCGGCCGGTCGCGCGACGCGTTCCGCATCACCCAGCGCGGGCTCGACATGGTGGACGAGGCGCGCGAGCCGGGCCTGGTGCTCGCCGCCATCCACAACCAGATCTGGTTCCTGGTCGAGAGCAGCCGCCTGCGCGAGGCGCGGACCCTGCTCGGCGCCCACCGCGACCGCCTCGCCACCGGCGAGGCCCAGCGCCTCGACCTCCTCTGGCTCGAAGGGCGCATCCGCGCCGGCCTGCGCCACGAGGAGGCGGGCCTGCGCGATCTCGAAGCGGCGGAGCAGGGCTTCGCCGCCGCCGGCCGCCGGTTCCAGGCCGCCAACGTGAAGCTGGATCAGGCGGCCATCCACCTCCGCCGGGGCAACTCCACGCAGGCGCTTGCCCTGGTCCGCGCCGCCGAGGAAGCGCTCCTTCAGCTCGAGACGCCGCAGAGCACGCGCATGGCCCTGGCCTTCCTGCGGCGGACCCTCGCCGAGCGCACCATCTCGGCGCCGTTCGTCCTCCGCCTCGCCGACATGGTGCGGCGCGGCCAGCACGAAGCGGTCCGCGGGTAGGCAAAAGGGACTCCAGGGACAGCAGGGACTCCAGGGACAACAGAATCTCGCGTTCCTGAAGTCCCTGTTGTCCCTGGAGTCCCTCAGGTCCCTGGTTTCAGCTTCCGCCAGCCTCCCGGGGTAGTATGCAACCCAGGGAGGTGTGGCGATGAGCTGGATGATCTACGGCGCCAACGGCTACACGGGCGATCTGGTGGCGCGCGAGGCGGTGCGGCGGGGGTTGAAGCCGATCCTCGCCGGGCGCAACGCCGAAGCGGTGGGCCGGCTGGCGAGCGAGCTGGGCCTCGCCAGCCGCGCCTTCTCGCTCTCCGACGCACAGGGGACGGCCGCCGAGCTCTACGGCGTCAAGGCCGTGCTCCACTGCGCCGGCCCCTTCAGCCACACCAGCGCGCCGATGGTCAAGGCGTGTCTGGCGACCGGCGCTCATTACCTGGACATCACCGGCGAGATCCCCGTGTTCGAAGCGGTGCTGGCGCGCGGCGAGGCGGCGCGCCAGGCGGGCGTCGCCCTGATCCCCGGCGTCGGCTTCGACGTGGTGCCGAGCGACTGCCTCGCCGCCCGTCTCGCCCGCGCCCTCCCCGGCGCCATCCAGCTCGTCCTCGCCTTCTATCCCGAGCGCGGCGCGCTCAGCCGCGGGACGCTGAAGACGATGATCGAGAGCCTCCCCCACGCGGGCGCCATCCGCCGCGACGGCCGGATCGTGCCGGTGCCGATCGCCTGGGACGCCCGCGACATCGACTTCGGCGGCGCCGCCGGCCGGCGCTGGGCGATGACCATCCCCTGGGGAGACGTGTCGACGGCGTTCCACTCGACGGGCATCCCCAACATCCGCGTCTACTCGGGCACGCCGCCGAAGACGATCCGGCGGCTGAAGCGGCTCGCCCCGCTCCTGCCGTACGCCGGCTGGGCGCCGTTCAAGCGGCTGGCGACCCGCTGGGTCGACCGCAAGGTCACCGGCCCCTCGGAGGAGCTGCGGCGCACGGCCCGCGTCTATCTCTGGGGCGAGGTGAAGGACGCCGCCGGCCGCGTGGTCACGGCAACGCTGGAGACGCCGGAGTCCTACCACTTCACCGCCGTCGCCGCCGTCGAGAGCGCCGAGCGGGCGGTGCAGGGCAAGGTCCTCCCCGGCGCCTGGACCCCCTCGAAGGCGTTCGGCGCGGACTTCGTCACCGAGCTCCCCGGCGTGGTGGCGACCGAGCCGATGGACGCCGGCGTTTCGTACTAAACCGCTCTGTAAGCTTCCGTAAACGGATGGAAGCTTCCTTTTTCCAAGGGGAGCTTCCGTCACGGCCCGGTAAGCTTCCATACGCCGATGGAAGCTTCCTTTTTCCAAGGGGAGCTTCCATCGCGGCTCGGTAAGCTCCCGTACGCCGATGGAAGCTTCCTTTTTCCAATGGGAGCTTCCGTCGCGGCTCGGTAAGCTTCCATACGCCGATGGAAGCTTCCTTTTTCCAAGGGGAGCTTCCATCGCGGCTCGGTAAGCTCCCATATGCCGATGGAAGCTTCCTTTTTCCAATGGGAGCTTCCATCGCGGCCCGGTAAGCTTCCATACGCCGATGGAAGCTCCCTTTTCCCGATGGGAGCTTCCTTTTTCCGTTGGGAGCTTCCGTCACGGTTCGGTAAGCTTCCATACGACGATGGGAGCTTCCGTCGCCTATTCCGGCTCGTCTTCGTCGTCGAAGGGGTAGGTCGCGGAGCCGCTGATCCAGTCGGTGAGGGTGCGGCCGCCGAGGGCGGCGAGCAGCGGCAGGCCGAGCAGCGCGAGGGTCAGCAGGCCGCCCAGCCAGCGCCGCACCGTCTGGTCGAAGGTGAGCGGCTCGCCGTCGCGGTTGCGCGACGTGATGGCGGCCCAGGCCATGCCCGGCGTGTGCCCCCAGAAGGCGAGGGGGAGCACGGTGTAGAGGAAGGAGAAGGAGAGCAGGAGGAGGGCGAAGGCGGGCACCGCCTGGGGAAAGCCGGGCTGCACGTCCAGGGCCCGGCAGCCGAGGAGCGCCAGCATGACGACGGCGGCGTGCACCACGAGATCGGCGACCCCGGCGGCGGCGCGCCTCCCGAAGCTGGCGAGCCCCTCGCGATCCGCCGGCTCCTCCCGCGGCGCGCCGGCGGCGGTGGGCGCCGCCGCGACCGGCACCGGTCCCGGACGCACCGTGCGCGTCGTCTCGTGGGAGCGGTCGGGCTCAGGCGTCGCCGGCCGCCGGGGCTCGGAGCGCTGCGGGCGCATCGGCGGCTCGTCCGGCTCCTCCATGGAGCCGTCGGGGGACATCGGGAGATCGAAGAGCATCGGCTCCTCGGGTTCGTTCGGCTTGCCTGGGCGTCGCATCAGCGGAACGGCAGATATTTGACGTAGATCCGGTACAGCAGGTCTTTCGGCCGCTCCTGGTAGGTCTGGGCGAACACGTAGTGCCGCTTCAGCAGCTCGTCGTCGGGCTGGAGGGCGACCGCCTCCTTGAGGCCGGAGGCCGCCTTCTCGACGTCGGACCGCTGGAGGTCGCGCAGGGCGAGGTCGTAGTAGCAATCGACCATCAGCTGCGTGACGTCGCGGTTGGACGGGTCGGTGCCGTGCAGGCGCCAGAGCGCGGGGAGCAGGCGCTCCCACTCACGCTGGTGGAAGAGGTCGATCTGGCTGGCCAGCGGCTCCAGCTTCTTGCGGGTGGCGGCGAGCAGCTTGGCGTCGTCGCCGTCGAGCTTGGCGAGCGTGTCCGCCTGCTCCAGCCGCAGCAGGGCCTTGACCGAGCTGTTATCCGCCGCCGCCTGGCGGCCGGCGGCGAGGAAGGCGGCGCGGCGCGCGGCGGCCTCGGGGGTGAGCGGGGGTGGCGGCTCACCCGGCGCGCCGGTGGCTCCGGGCGTGCCGGGTGCGGCGCCCGCGACGGCCGCCGTGCCCGCGGCGCCCGTGCCCACCGCACCCGCCGGCGCCTCGGCGCTCCACTGGGCGATCAGCGCCTGGGCCTGCGCGTAGTGCGGATCGCTCGGCGGGATGCGCTTGAGCTGGCCCACCGCGGTGGTGGTCCGCCCCGCCTTGTGCAGCCGCTCGGCGCGCATGATGGGGTCCGCCCCAGCCGCCTTGGGCTTGGCGGCGGACGCCGGAGCCGGCGCCTCTTCCTTCGAATTGGGGAAGATCTGGTCGCGGTTCTGGAAGAAGTACGCGCCGCCGGCCACGGCGAGCAGCAGCACGGCGCCGCCGACGAGGAGGAACAGGCGCCGGGCGCGACCAGAATCTCGCCTGGCGCCGCCGGTGGCCCCCTTCTTGAGCGGCCAGCGCTCGGCGGCAGCCGCCTCCTGCGGCGGCTCGGGCGGCACCAGGATCTCTTCCTTCAGATCGTGCGCGGCGGTCTTGCGGGCGGCGGGCGGCGGCGCGGGCACGGCCGGCTCGTCGGCGGCGAGCGCGGCGGCGAAGGACTCGCGCGGCGTCATCCCCCGCGCCGGCAGGGTCCCGGCGTCGATCTGCTGCAGGTACTCGCGGGCGGCGAAGTAGCCGGGCTGGATCTGGAGCACGCGCTGGAACGACTGCCGGGCGGCCGCGGTGTCGCCGGACTCCAGCCGGGCGACGCCGTCGTGGAAGATCTCCTCGGCCTGGCGCTCGCTCTCGGCCTTCAGCTTGCGGGCCCCCTCGATGCGGCGCGACGCTTCCTGGTGGTCGATGTCGATGAGGAAGATGCGCGACCAGGAGTCGATCGCCCCCTGCGGATCGCCGCCGTCGAGGGCCGCCTGGCCCTCGGCGAGCAGCTCGCGGATGCGGCGGTCGCTCTCGGAGTCGCCGCCTCCGGCGGCGAGGCTCACCGGCATGGCGCCGGTCCGGATCGGCGAAGGGAGCTTCAGCGGCTTGGGCTCCGGCGTGCGGGCGCGGTCGAGCTCGGTGATCCCCGGATGGTGGGGATCGAGGGAGCGGGCCTTGTCGAGCAGGCGGGCGGCCTCGGCGGCGTCCCCGGCCTGCAGCGCGGCGCGCGCCGAGCCGAGGAACTTCTGCACGTAGGGCTCGGCCTCCATCGCCTCCTGCGCGCCGCCGACGATCCGCTGGAGCTCCGGATCGGCCATCACCGCCGCGTGCTCGCGCTGGGCGGCGGCCATCAGCTCCGGGAAGCGGCGCTGGTCGGCCAGCGCCTGCATCTCGCCGCGCAGGCCGGCCTGGCCGCCGTGGCCGCTGTCACCGGGCAGGGCTTCCGGGAGGTCGAGGCTCAGGCCGTCGAGATCGGCGAACGGATCGGCGAGGTCGGGCGGCGCGTCGAGGTCGTCGACGCGGACCGGACCGGTGGTCGACCGCAGCCGCTCCTGGAGCACGCGGGCGGCGGGGAACTGGGGATCCATCCGCAGCACGAAGTCGCAGCCGAGGAGGGCCTCCTGGCGGTTGCCTTCGCGGGCCAGCGCCAACGTTTGATCGAAGGTGCTGAGGATCCGCTGCTTGACGTCGGACGAGAGAGCAGGGTTACCGGAGTAGCTCATCGGGGGCGAATGGATTGGCGCTGATTCTTAAAAAATCGTGCCGTATCGTAGCAGAGGAGCTTCCCGGCGTCCAACCGCTACGTTCGGTGGTGGGCGGCTCCGACGCCCGGGCGGGGCGGGCGCTATGCTTGCCCTCCATGCCGCCACTGGAGAGCGTTCCCAACGTCAGCGAGGGCCGGCGCCCGGAGGTCGTGGCGCGGCTGGCCGCCGCGGCCGCGTCACCGCCGGGAGCACGCCTGCTGGACGCCTCGTCCGACCCCGACCACAACCGCTCGGTGCTGACCCTGGCGGGCGACGCGGAGGCGCTCCACCAGGGGCTCCTGGCGCTCTACGAGGCGGCCGTCGCCGGCGTCGATCTCGGCGGCCACCGGGGGGTCCACCCGCGAGTCGGCGCGGTGGACGTGGTGCCGTTCATCCCCCTCGGCGACATCCCGATGGCGGCGGCGGTGGCGGCGGCCGAGCGCCTGGGGCGGGAGGTCGCCGCGCGCTTCGGGATCCCCGTCTATCTCTATGAGCAGGCGGCGCGGACCCCTGAGCGGACGTCGCTGGCGGCGATCCGCCGCGGCGGCTTCGAGGGGCTGGCGGCGAAGCTCGCGGACCCCGCCTGGGCGCCGGATTTCGGCCCGTCGCGGCCGCATCCCACGGCCGGCGCGACGGTGATCGGCGCGCGCTTCTTTCTGATCGCCTTCAACGCCGTGCTCGCCACCGCCGACCTCGCCGCCGCCCGCGCCATCGCGCGGCGAATCCGCGAATCGGGAGGAGGGCTGCCGGCCCTGCGGGCGATGGGCGTCGGCCTCGCCAGCCGCGGCCTCGCCCAGGTCAGCATGAATCTGGTGGACTACCGGCGGACCTCGATGTCCACCGCGCTGGCGGCCGTGGAGGCCGCGGCGGCGGCGCTGGGCACGCGGGTGATCGAGACCGAGATCGTGGGCCTGGTGCCGGCGGCGGCGGTGGCTGGGGTGACGCCGGAGGCGTTGAAGCTGGTGGGGCCGTTGCCGGTCCTGGAGGAGCGGCTGCGATCATCCTCCGCCTCCGCCGTTTTTTCCGTTTTGTAGAGACGTTCCCAACCCGTCCACGACAACCTTTCGCAGGCCACGGGGACGGCGGGACGTCTCCGGCGAAGAGGATCCGCCTCGATTCTCCAGCAACACCTGGAAGGCACTCGGTCCAGACAGATCCTGCCCGTTGCGACGATCTGCCCTCCGGCGGAGACGTCCCGCCGTCCCCGTGGCCTGCGAAAGGTTGTCGTGGACGGGTTGGGAACGTCTCTACAAAACCACAAAAAACAACGGCCCTGGCTTCTACCCCCGCAACGCCGCCATCAGCTTATGCGGCATCCCCTCGAACGAGCCCGACGACATGGTCACCAGAACGCTGCCATCGCCGGCCTCGGCGAGGGCGTGGCGCATCAGCCCTTCGTTGTCGGCGCAGAGGTCGGTGGGAACGCCGTCCGCCGACAGCGCGGCGGCGAGGGCGGCGAAGTCGAGGCGCTCCTCGGGGGCGAGGCGGCCGTTGTGGAAGGTGGGGGCGAAGAGCACGCGGTCGGCGCCGGCGAAGGCCTGGCGGTAGGGCTCGAAGAAGAAGCGGCGGCCGGCGGTGAGGCTGCGCGGCTCGAACAGCGCCACCAGGCGCCGGCCGGGGTAGCGCTGGCGCAGGGCGATCAGGGTCTTCTCGACCGCCGTGGGGTGGTGGGCGAAGTCGTCGACCACGGTGACCCCGCGCGCCGTGCCCAGCTCGTCCAGGCGCCGCTCGACGCCGTGGAAGCGGGCGAAGGCGGCGGCGAGGGCGGTGGCGGGGATGCCGTCGCGGCGCGCCGCGGCCCACACCGCCAGGGCGTTCGCGACGTTGTGGCCGCCGGCGAGCGGCAGGGTGACCTCGATCTCGCCGGCCTCGTCGTCGTGGAGGCGGAAGCGGCTGGCCTCGGGCAGCTCCTCGACCGGCCCTAGCGGGTGGAGGTCGTTGCCGGCGTCGAGGCCGTAGAACAGCGTCCGGCAGGGGGCCTTGGCGGCGAGCTCGCGCACTTTGGGACTCTTGCCCGAAAGATCGCCGCAGGCGACCAGGAAGCCGTCCGCCGGCAGCAGCGCGATCAGCTTCGCGTAGGCCTCCCAGAGCGCCTCCGGGGTCGGATAGAGGTCGGCGTGGTCGTACTCGGCGCTGGTCAGCAGCAGCGTCTCGGGCTGGTAGTGGAGGAACTTGGGGCCGCGGTCGAAGTAGGCGGCGTTGTACTCGTCCCCCTCGACGATGAAGCGGTCGCCGGGGCCGTCGTGGAAGCTCCCCGGCAGGTCCTTGGGAGCGCCGCCGATCAGGTAGCCGGGCTGCTCGCCGCAGGCGGTGTAGATCCAGGCCGCCATCGCCGTCGTGGTGGTCTTGCCATGCGTGCCGGCCACCACCAGCGAGCGGTGATGGTCGAGAAAGAAGCGGGCGAGCGCCTGCGGCATCGAGACGATGGGGAGGCCGAGGCTCTCGGCGGCGACGGCCTCGGGGTTGTCGCGGCGGACGGCGTTGCCGATCACCACCAGGTCGGGCCGCGGCTCCAGATGAATTGGATCGTAGCCGACGGCGGGGTGGATTCCCGCCCGTTCGAGCAGCGTGCTCATCGGCGGATAGAGGGGTCCGTCGGTGCCGCGGACGCGGTGGCCCTGCTCTTGCAGAAGACAGGCGAGAGGAGCCATCCCCGTACCACCGATCGCCATGCAGTAAATGTCGAGATGGGAAGAAGTCACGGGTGAAGTTTCTCGTTTCAGGCTCCCGGAGTGTAGCATTCCCGGAGCTTTCATCCACCTCGAAGAAGGAGCAGGACGTATGCAACGTCACATGAAGACTGTCATTTTGGCACTTTGCGCCGTCCTTCTGGTCGCCGCTTCCCTGCTGGCCGCCGACACCCCGCCGACTCCGGCGCCGGCGAAGGCGCCGGGCAAGCCGAAGGCCACGGTCGTCGAGGCGATCAAGGACGTCGGCACGGTGCCGAAGAGCCAGAAGATCATCCACGACTTCCTGATCAAGAACGACGGCGACGCCGATCTCCGGATCACGAACGTCCAGCCCTCCTGCGGCTGCACGGCCACCGAATTCGACAAGGTGATCAAGCCGGGCGCCACCGGCAAGGTGCACGCGGAGATCGACACGTCGACCTTCAGCGGCCCGATCGCCAAGGGGATCAGCGTCTTCACCAACGATCCCGACCACCCGCAGCTCGAGCTGACGATCCGCGCCAAGATCGAGCCCTACATCTCGGTGAAGCCGGGCTACGCCCGCTACATCACCGTCCAGGGCGAGAAGCAGGAGGGCAACATCGCCCAGACGCTGTGGGCGCCGGACGGCTCGTCGTGGGATATCACCAGCGTCGACTCGCCCTACCCGTACCTGACGGTCACCTTCCACGAGGCCAAGCCCGAGGAGCGCCTGCCGGACATCAAGGGCAAGCAGTGGAAGGTCGAGATGAAGCTCTCCAACAACGCCACGATCGGGCCGCTGGCCGACCGCGTGATCGTCCACACCAACCATCCGAAGCAGCAGACGGTGGACATCCCGGTCTCCGGCTTCGTGCGGCCGGTGATGGCGGTGACGCCGCCGACGGCCGACTTCGGCCAGATCACGCTCAAGGAGCCGCTGAAGAAGGCGCTCAGCATCCGCAACTTCGCCACCGAGCCGATCAAGGTGACGGGCATCGATCCCAGCCTGCCGAAGGGGATCGAGACCAAGCTCGAAACGCTGGAGGAGGGGCGCGTCTACCAGGTGCGCGTGATCCTCAACCCGGAGATCGGCAAGGGGCCCTTCCACGGCAAGCTCACCGTGCACACCGACAGCCCGAAGATGCCGACCATCGAGGTCGAGTTCAAGGGCGTGGTGAGCTAGGCAGGCGGCAGAAAGGGGATTCTCTGTAGGGGCGGCCCTGCGTAGCCGCCCTGGGTGGGGGACTTCCCAGACTGCGCACCTCCCCACCTGACCGGCACACGCACCCAGGGCGGCCACACAGGGCCGCCCCTACAAGTCAATTCTGGTGACGGTGCCTCAGGGCCTCCCCCACAGATCCTTCTCGGGCTTCGGGGCCGCCGGCTTCCGGCGGTCCCGCGAGAGCGCCTGGGTGACCTCTTCGAGCGTCGCGGCGAGGACGGCGTTCTGCGCCGCGGCGAGCTCGCCGATCCCCTTGAAGGCGAGGTCGAGCAGGGCGTCCATCTCCTCGCGCCGGAAGGCCCGCTTCTCCCCCGTCCCCTGCACCTCGACCAGCGCGCCGCCGGCGGTGGCGACGACGTTCATGTCGACCTCGGCGACCTGGTCCTCGACGTATTCGAGGTCGAGCCGGGGGACGCCGCCGACGATGCCGACGGAGACGGCGGCGATCGGGTCGCGGATCGGCCAGACGGCGATGTCGCGGGTGAGCGCCAGCCGGCCGAGGGCGAGGACGGCGGCCACGTAGGCGCCGGTGACGGCGGCGGTGCGGGTGCCGCCGTCGGCCTGGAGCACGTCGCAGTCGAGGGTGAGGGTGCGGTCGGGGAGCGCCGTGAGGTCGACGGCGGCGCGCAGGCTGCGGCCGATCAGGCGCTGGATCTCGGCGGTCCTCCCGGAGGGTTTGCCGATCTCGCGCTGGTTGCGGGTGTGCGTGGAGCGCGGGAGCATCGAGTACTCGGCGGTGAGCCACCCCTCGCCGCTGTCCTTCTTGAACGGGGGGACCCGGTTCTCGATGCTGGCGGCCACCAGCACGCGGGTGTCGCCCAGCGAGATCAGCACGGAGCCTTCGGCGAACTTGAGCACGCCGGTCTCGATGCGCACCGGGCGGAGGGCGTCGAGGGCACGGCCGTCGGGTCGGGGGGAGGGGATCGTGGTCTGCGTCATGCCGCGCATTGTATCCGCCAACAAGTTTCACCGTTCGCTCATCCGCGGGGCGTACCCGTTGCGTAACCCCCTTCAGAAGGCCTGATGGAACGCGGTCGAGAGGGCGTCGTCATTCTCCGTAGTCAGCCCCCGCAGCCAGATCCGCGCCATCGGGCAGAGCACCAACCCGCTGCCATGGAAGAGGAGGAGAGACGTGAAGATTCGTTTGGTTTTTGCCCTGTTGATCCTGTCGGCCGCTCTCGGCCTGACCCCCGCGCAGGCTTCCAGCCATCGCGAAGCTCCGGGGATCACCAAGATGCCCAAGGTGGACAGCACCGATTTCTACATGTTCAACAGCTATGAGTCCGGCCGCGCCGGCTACGTGACGCTGATCGCCAACTATCAGCCGTTCCAGCCGCCGTTCGGCGGCCCCAACTACTTCTTCCTGGATCCGGACGCGTACTACCGCATCCACATCGACCAGGACGGCGACGGCGTCGAGGACATCACCTTCCAGTTCCGGGTCGCCCCGCGGCTCGCCGACCTCCAGGTGCCGGTGGGCGGGCAGAACGTCTCCGTGCCGCTCTACAACATCGGCCCGATCGCCGAGACGCCCGGCAACCGGTCGGGCAACCTGAACATCCTCGAGAGCTACACGATGTGGGTGATCCGCGGCAAGATCGGCACCGGCGCCGGCACCGGCAGCGGCATCGTCACCAGCTCGACCGGCGGCCACCGCTTCGACAAGCCGGCGGACAACGTCGGCGAGAAGTCGATCCCGGACTACACGGCCTACGCCGCCAACTTCATCCAGGAGTTCAAGTTCCCCGGCTGCCAGGGGGGCAACGCCATCGGCCGCGTGTTCCTCGGCCAGCGCAAGGAGTCGTTCGCGGTCAACGTCGGCGAGATCTTCGACCTCATCAACCTCAACCCGATCGGCGACCGCAACGGCCAGCCGAACCCGCTGGCGAACTTCAACATCACCACCATCGCGATCGAGGTCCCCAAGGAGTGCCTGACCAAGAACGCCAGCAGCCCGATCATCGCCGGCTGGCAGACCGCCGCCCTGCCGCGCAACCGGGTGCTGACCGAGAACCCCACGTTCAAGGATCCGACCCACAGCAGCGGTGACTTCGTCCAGGTCTCCAGGCTCGGCATGCCCCTCGTCAACGAGGTGGTGATCGGCCTCAAGGACAAGGACCTGTTCAACGCCGCCACGCCTGAGGGCGACTCGGCGCTGGCCACCTACATCACCAACCCGACCCTGCCGGCGATCATCCAGACCCTGTTCGGCTCGGCCGGCGTCGTGGCGCCCACGAACTTCCCCCGCAAGGACCTGGTGGCGGCGTTCGCCACCGGCATCACCGGGCTGAACTTCCTCTCGGACGGCAAGCCGCACGAGATGCAGCGCCTCAACACCTCGATCGCCGCGGTACCCGCCGCGCAGCAGAACAACCTCGGCGTGCTCGGCGGCGACAACGCCGGCTTCCCCAACGGCCGCCGGCCCGGGGACGACGTCACCGACATCGAGCTGCGGGTGGCCATGGGCGTGCTCTGCCATGCCTTCCCGGGCGTCTACTGCAACCCCTCGGACGCGCCTTCCGGCACGCTCCCCTACACCGACCAGGTGCTCCAGGACCCCAGCCAGTTCGACAGCACCTTCCCGTATCTCAAGCCGCCACTGCCCGGCTCGCCGAACATCGCCAACGGCGTCAGCGGCTCCGGCAGCCTGGCCCCGTAAGCTCCCGTCCCGACTTCCGGCGAGCGGCCGTCGAGGCCGCTCGCCGGCTCGTTCTCAGAACCGATTTGATTTTCAGGAGAGGCGAATGCGGACTCTGTGCGGGCTGCTGCTCTGGCTTCTGATGGCTCCGGCGCTCTCGGCGCACAACTTCTGGATCGAGCCCTCGACGTTCACGCCGGCTCCCGGCCAGCGGCTGTCGGTGCGGCTGCGGGTGGGCCAGGAGCTGCAGGGCGATCCGGTTCCCCGCGATCCGAGCCTGATGAAGCGCTTCGTGGCGGTCGGTCCGGCGGGCGAGACGCCGGTCCCGGGCGTGCCCAACACCGAGCCGGCGGGCTTCGAGGCTTTCCAGACGCCGGGGCTCTACACCATCGTCTACGACAGCACCCGCTTCCCGGTGGCCCTCGACGCCGTCAAGTTCGAGACCTATCTGAAGGAAGAGGGGCTCGACACGATCACCGCCGCGCGGGCCCGGCAGGGCAAGAGCGCGACCGCCGCGAAGGAGGTCTTCTCGCGCTGCGCCAAGGCGCTGCTGGCCGTCGGCACCGGCAATGAAGGCGCCACGGGCGCCGGCTTCGACCGCGTCTTCGGGCAGCGGCTGGAGCTGGTGGCCGAGAAGAATCCCTACACGCTCAACGGCGGCGGCGACCTTCCGGTCCGCCTGACCTACGAAGGGAAGCCGCTCGCCGGCGCCCTGGTGATGGCGCTCCAGCGCGGCCGCCCGGACAAGGTCGAGGCGCGCACCGACGCCCGGGGGCGCGTGACGCTGAAGCTCGACCGCCCCGGATTCTGGCTGATCAAGGCGGTCCACATGATCCCGGCGCCCGCGGACGCCGGCGCCGACTGGGAAAGTTTCTGGGCCTCTTTGACGTTTGCCCTGCCATCGAGATAGTTTTCATAGGAGCAATGGACGAGAGGGAGACAGAAGACCGCGAGCTCATGCGTCGGGTGGCCGCCCGGGACGGGGCCTCCTTCGCGCGTCTGTTCGAGATCCATGGGCCGCTGACGCTCGGCGTCCTGCTGCGCATCCTGGGCCGGCGGAGCGAGGCGGAGGAGGTCTTGCAGGAGATCTTCCTGCAGGTGTGGATGCAGGCGGACCGCTACGACGAGGTGCGCTCGACGCCGCGCGGCTGGATTCTGATGCTCGCCCGCTCCCGCGCCCTCGACCGTCTGCGGCGCCGGGACTCGCTGCGGCGCCGGGAAGAGGCCGCCGGCGAGGAGGCGGGGGAGGCGATCGCACCGGTGGGCACGGAGCGCCTCGAGACGCTCGAACGCGAGCGGCAGGTGAGCAGCGCGATGGGCGCGCTGTCGCCGGACCAGCGGCGATGCATCGAGCTGGCGTTCTTCGAGGGTCTCACGCACACGCAGATCGCGGCACGGTTGGCGGCCCCTCTGGGCACTGTTAAGTCGAGGATCCTGCTGGGAATGAACAAGCTCCGGCAGGCGTTGAGCGCAAACGCATGAGCACACCCCACACCGACCGCCTCGAGGAGCTCCTCCCCGCCTACGCGCTGGACGCGCTGGACGGCGACGAGCTCCACGAAATGGAGACGCATCTCGCCGGCGGCTGCGCGGAGTGCGAGCGCCAGCTCCCGCTCTGGCAGGGGGACCTCGAGGCGCTGGCGGCCACGGTGACGCCGGTCGCGCCGTCGGAGATCACCCGCGCGCGCATCCTCCGGCTGGCGGGGAGCGCGGCGGCTTCGCCGGGACGGCCGGCGCGGGCCGCGGCGGGGATCCCGTGGTGGCTGAGCCTCGCGGCGCTCGTCCTGCTGGGCGCCGCCGTCTGGGGGCTCGCCGGCCAGGCGCGGCTGCGCGGCGAGGTGCGGCGCCTCGCCGCCGCCCGCGACGGCCAGGCGCGCGAGCTGGACCGGCTCAGCCAGGAGGTGACGGCGGCGCGCGCCCAGACGATGAAAGCCGAGCAGGCCCTGCAGGTGCTCGCCGCGCCGGGCGTCCAGTCGGTCGCCCTCGCCGGCATGGGCCCGAGCCCGGGCGCCCGGGGGCGCGCCTACGTCAACCCCGCCTCGCGCGACGCTCTCTTCTACGCCTTCGACCTGCCGGCCCTGCCGAGCGACAAGACGTACGAGCTCTGGTTCATCGCCGCCGGCAAGCCGGTGGCGGCGGGGACCTTCGCCGTCGATCCGCGCGGCGCCGCCTCGCTACGGGTCGACCGCGTCGCCGACGCCGCGCAGATCCAGGCCTGGGCGGTGACGGTCGAGCCGAGCGGCGGCGTCCCCCAGCCGACCGGCGCCATGGTCCTCAAGGGCTGATGAGCCCGATCCTCGAAGCCCTGCGCGCGCGGGCCCGCGCCGAGGCGAGACCGGCGGCGATCCTCCTCGCCGAAGGGGAAGATCCGCGGGTGGTCGCCGCGGCCGAGCGGGCGACCGCGCTCGGCCTCTGCCGCGCCTCGCTGGTGGGGAAGCGCGAGGCCGTCGCGGCCTCCGCCGAGGCGGCCGGCGTGGCCTTGACCGTGCCCACCTTCGATCCCGCGTCCGATCCCGAGCTGCCGCGGCTCGCCGCCCATCTCGCGGCCCGCCTCGACGCGCCGGGGCGCGACCCCGCGTTCGCCGCCAGCCTGGTGCTCGATCCCCTGCACTACGCGGCCTGCCGGGTCGCCACCGGCCTGGCGGACGGCGCGGTGATGGGTGCGCTCGCCACCACCGCCGACACTCTGCGGGCGGCGCTGCGGGCGATCGGTCCGCGCCCCGGCCTGAAGGTGGTGTCGTCCTGCTTCCTGATGGCCCTGGCGGACGGCCGAGGCCTGATCTTCAGCGACTGCGCCGTGGTGCCCGATCCCGATCCGCGGGCGCTCGCCGACATCGCCGAGGGGGCGGCGGCGAGCTGCCGGGTGCTGCTCGGCGAGGCGCCGCGCGTC
>DATBAW010000553.1:0-20263 GCA_036271335.1 Thermoanaerobaculia bacterium | reverse complement strand
CAAGCTGCCGTGCCTGCCGCTGGGGAGCTCCTAGCCCAAGGTCTATCTGGTCCGGTGCCGGTTGCCTCAGCAGTAACCAGAGAGGCAAAGGCTAGTCATAACGCAATGCGACCAGCGGATCAGTTCGTGAGGCGCGGCGCGCCGGCCAGTAGCAGGCGGCTAAAGAAACGACCATGAGCAGCAGCGGTAGGCTCGTAAAGACGGTCAGGTCCCAGGGGCTGACTTCGTAGAGCAGGCTGGCAATCGACCGTGTCAGGGCAAATGAGGCGATGAGCCCGACCGCGATTCCAGAAACCGTCAGGATTAGTCCTTCCTTCATCACCCCACTCAGAAGACCGGAGGGCTGGGCTCCCAGCGCCAAACGAATCCCGATCTCCCGTTTGCGGCTCGCCACGTAGACCGACATCAGGCCATAGATGCCGACGACGGCCAGCAGCAGGGCGAGCACGGCAAAGATTGCCAAAAGCAGGTTAATGAGCTTCTGGCCGTTGAGCGTCTTATCCACGACCTCTTCCATTGTATGCACGGAATAAACCGGCACGTCAGGATCCAGATCGTGGAGCTTGCCCTGGACTGCCCCGACCAGGGCTGTGGGTCGAGCGGCGGTGCGCACGACCATGTACATCCGTAGTCGAGGGTCCTGCCCATGGGGAAAATAGAGATGGGGCACCATCTCTTCTGAGAGATTCGAGTTCTTGATCCCCTTGACGACGCCGATGATGGTTAGCCATTGGTCGTCGCCGGTGGTCTTGATCCGCTTGCCGAGAGCATTTCCGTCCGGCCAGTAGCGGCGGGCCAGCGTCTCATCGATAACTGCTACGAGGGGAGTGTCCTTCCTCTCGGTGCCGAGGAAATCACGTCCGCGCTGCAAGCCGATCCCCATGGTACTGAAGTATCCCGCGCTGACAGTCTGGAGCTGAGCCTGGGGCGCGTCGCCGCCATCCTGCGGCTCGAAACCCTCGACGATGTAGCCGTCGGAGTTTTCGTCACCAGTCAGCGGAAGATTCGAGGTGAAACCCACCGATGTGGTCCCCGGCAGAGAGTGAACCTGCTCGAGCAGGCCGTGATAGAACTGCAGCGCCTGTACCGAACTGGGGTACTTTTGATTGGTGACCGGTAGAAGCATGGTCAGCACGTGGTCTGGACGAAAACCGGCATTGACGGTCACCAGTCGCTGGAAGCTCTTCAGAACCAGTCCCGCGCCGATCAGCAAGATTAGAGAGAGAGCGAACTGCGCCCCCACCAAGGCGCTGTTCACCCGGCGGTTCACCTTGCCAGAGCTCCCCTTCTGCCCTTCCTTGATGCCCGCCGCCAAGCCGAGTCGATAGGTCTGAATGGCGGGCACCAAGCCGAAGAGCATCCCCGTTAGCACCGCAATGGCGGCTGTGAAGACCAGCACACCGCCGCTGATGCCCACCTCATCGATCCTCGGGATTCCTTCCAGGGGGAGACGGCTGAGAGTCCGCACCACCCACCAGGCGAGCACCACGCCCGCACAGGCTCCGAAGCAGGATAGGAGCAAGCTCTCGGTGAGCAGTTGCTGCACCACCCTGCCCGGCGTAGCGCCTTGGGAATAGCGTAAGGCGATCTCGCGAGCGCGCGCAACGGCGCGGCTCAGCAGGAGGTTTGCGATATTCGCACAAGCGATGAGCAGGATAAAGCCCGCGGCAAACTGCAAGATCAGCAGAGGTCTCGCCGTCTTACCTGTCATCGCCTGCTTAAGGGGTTCCACGGTAGCCTTGAGACCCGATCCCGGAAGCGGCGGATCATTGCGGGACACCAGTTGAGGGTTCTTCTGTCCGGCGGTCAATAGAAGGTTAGTGACCTCTCTCTGCGCCGCCTCCGGAAGCACGCCCGGCTTCAGCCGGGCGACGCCGGTGAGAAACCACGGATGCAATGCGTCGGGCTTGAGGCCGAGAGGAATCCACACCTCCGTGTCGGTCGTGGGAAACTTGAAATCGGCAGGCATTACACCAACAACCTCAATCGAGGAGTTGTCGAGGGCAAGCGATTTCCCGATCGCTCCGGGATTGCCGCCAAAGTGGCGCTTCCAGAATCCGTAGCTCAAGACGCAGACGGTGTTCCTGCCCTGAGTGTCCTCGCCGGGTAAGAAGGTGCGGCCTAGGGCGGGGGGAGTGCTCATGACCTTGAAAAAATCGGCGGTAACCTTGGCCGCCTGCAGACGTTCGGGCCGCACTCCTCCCGTAAGGTTCACTCCTGACACCGCGTAGGCCGCTACGGAGGTGAAGACATGGTTCTGGTCGCGATAGAGAACGAAGCTCGCCGGCGAGAGACGCCAGATATCGAGACCCTTCTCGGGATAGGACTGCAGCAGTCGGATCAGACGGTCAGGTTGGGGGTAGGGAAGCGGCTTCAGCAGGATGCCGCTGACCAAGCTGAAGATCGCCGTGGTGGCTCCGATTCCGAGCGCCAGGGTTAGGATTGCCACGGCGGTGAAGCCGGGGCTCTTCCTCAGCATCCGGAGACCGAAGCGAACGTCTTGACTCAGCCCTGTCATCATTTTGCGAAACTCCCGGCCCAAAGCCGAAAAAGAGCCTTCGAACTCGTTTGATACCCCTCCACGACACAACTCCTCCTGAGTCCATCCCTGACCTTAGCATAGCGCTGACTGCTGCGCCGGTGCCCTGGCGAGGTAGTCGTCTAGCCAGCATGCCGTGGGATCGCTCTTGAACAGCATGATGCGCCCGCGGTCGAGCGGATTGGGGGCCCGGTGATAGCGCAGGATGATCTTGTCCTCGACCTTCCCCACCACCTCAATCTTACCCGTCTTGTGAGACATGCAGAGCCGGGCGTGCTTGGCCAGGCCAGAGAGGCACCGCCGCGCGCGCTCGAAGATGTCGAGACACTCCTCGATTGGCACCACAAAGGGTTCGTTGCCCGCCGTCGGCCGGCAGATGAAGATGTAGTACGGCAGCACGCCGCTGAACGACAGCTTGTTGAAGAGCTCGGCGATCACCCCAGGGTCATCATTGACTCCCCGGATCATTGGCGACTGGTTGACCGTCGCCACCCCCGCCTTCTGCAGCAGCACCAGCCCCTGCAGGGCCAGATCGGTAAGCTCTCGCGGGTGATTGAAGTGATTCATCACATAGATCTTCTTCTGAGCGGTGCTGTACTTGCTCAGCATCTCGAGCAGTGACGGATCGTTGATGATCCGGTAGGGATCGAAAGCGGGCATCTTGGAGCCGATCCGGATAATCCCCACGTGATCGATTTCCCGGATCTGCTGGATGATCCGCTCCAGCTTCGCGGTCGAAAGGATCAGCGGATCTCCTCCCGTCAACAGCACATTGGTGATTTCAGGGTGGCCGCGGATATAGCCGATGGCGTCGGTGACTTCATTGGTGACCTCGTCGTTGTCGTCGGTGAACAGCCGTTTGCGGAAGCAGAACCGGCAATAGGCGCCGCACACGTTGTTGACCAGGAGCAGAGCAGTGTCGTCGTACTTGTGCTCCAGCCCCTTCATCACGGTGTAAGAGGCCTCATCGGAGGCATCGAGCTCCCCGAACTCGTCGAGCTCCTGGACGTGCGGCATGACGATCCGCCGGATCGGATCCTCCGGATCGTCCCAATTGATGAGCGACTGGTAGTACTCGTTGGTGCGGAAGACGAACCGGTCCGTCACCGGCCGGAGCTGCTCCTTCGCCAGCTGGTCGAGTTCCGTGACCTGATCGATCTTCGTGATATACTTCGAATACTTTCGATTGGCATCCATTGCGCTCATCCTCTTTCCGTTCAGCTTCGTCCTGGAACGGTTCCCGTTAATCTGGATCGATTAACGGTCGGCGCCCGCGACCATGGCGTCGCCTGCCTGGACCTTGAGCCGCTTGTCATACTCCACTTGACCCTGCTCGAGCTTTACGAGCCGGTCCGCCACACCATAGTAGTGATCATCGTGAGTGATGACGATGACGGTCTTACCCTTGGCCTTGAGCTCGGGAAGAATCTGGTAGTAGAAAATCTCTTTGAACATGGGATCCTGATCGGACGCCCACTCGTCGAAGACGTAGATGGGGCGGTCCTCTAGATAGGCGGCCAGCAGTGCCAGACGCTTGCGCTGACCCTGGGAGAGGTCGGTCCTGGACAGCTTGTCCCCTTCGATGCGGACCTTCTGGTCGAGCTGGAGCCGAGCCAGGTATTCGTTGCCTCGGGCCTCCAGGTGGTCGCCGTTCACTCCGAACAGGCGGTCGAAGATATGGAAATCGTAGAAGACCACCGCGAAATGCTGGCGGTATTCGTCCCGATTCTCATCGCTAACCGCCTGGCCGTCGAGACGGATCTCCCCGGCTTCCGGCTCGTACAAACCGATCAGGAGCTTCGCCAAGGTCGTCTTGCCGCTGCCGTTGCCACCGATCAGAAACACCAACTCTCCAGGGTAGAAGGTCAGGTCGATGGGGCCGAGGTGGAACTCTTCGATTCCCTCCTGCCGGTAGATGTGCGTGAGGCCGCTCACCTCGAGCCGGCTCCAGGGCTGGCTGG
The DNA here is from genome assembly GCA_036271335.1 of Thermoanaerobaculia bacterium. Classification (GTDB taxonomy): domain Bacteria; phylum Acidobacteriota; class Thermoanaerobaculia; order Multivoradales; family UBA5704; genus DATARR01. The sequence continues at coordinate 15,763 of DATBAW010000553.1, read as the reverse complement.
GGCTCACTGGGCGCGCCGCGGCCTCCGGCTGGTGATCCGTCAGCGACAGTCTCAGGCGACGGATGGCTTCGGCAGCCACCCAAGCCTTGCCCAGGGTGGGCATGTTGCTCAGGATAACCCCCAGCGGCGACACCATGAAGAGCAAAGTTAGAGTGTAACCGGTCATCGTCTGATGATCCGCGGCGATGAACAGCGGCGAGAGAAAGATGCTCAGGCCAATGAAAATGAAGAAGAGGATCTGACCCCAGCTGGTGGCGGCGATGGTCAGCGTGTTGGCCTTGAGGCCGTACTCCCGGATACCCGACACGGCAGGCTCGAGCTGCTGCGAGCGGAAGGCGTCGCGGCGATCCCGATTCAGCTTGAGCTCCTTGATTCCTTCCGTCAGGGAGCGGATCGAACGGAACATCGAATCCCACTCGATGCGCATCAACCGGAAGTAGCGCACAGACCGGATCAACGGCAGCTGGTAGGTTGCGATGCCGAGCACCATATAACCGAGCATCAGAAGCAGCAGCGGCCAGGAGAGCCAGCCGAGATAGATCAGGCATCCCGTCATGATGGCGAGCTGCATCAGCAGCAGCGGCAGAGTGGTGATGGCAGTGGTGACGGCTGGAATATCATCGTTGAGCGTCGCCATCAGGCGATGCGAGCCGAGCTCTTCGAGCAGCCGGTACGGCGCCGCGAGGATCTGCCGGGAGAGCCGGATGCGCAGATCGTAGGCCGCCTGCGCGGTCAGCCGGACCATCAGGATCTGAGCAGTGAAACCGCTCAGCGGAATCACGGCGCACAGAAGCGCGAACTCCCACACCAGCAGCGACCACGACATCTCTTTGTTGAGGGCGGAGTTGATGACCGCGATGAGAGCGGTGCTGGCAAGGCCGGAGAGGCCACCCGCGAGCGATGCCAGGATGATCCTTGACCGCGCGTGCTCGATGCTCCCTGACCAGTCTCGCAGCACCGCGAACAGACGAAATATGATGCCCATTTATGCGATCTCCCTTCCTGCGTTCTGTAAACAGGCCAGCATCACCTTGGCCAGCAGCTTGACGTGCGGCTCCCGCACCACGGAGTAGTGGTCGCCGGGAACCGTGTGCAGATCGACGCCCCTCAAGGCCAATGCGCTCCACCCTTTCGTCGGATCGCCAGGTTCCATCCCTTCTTCTTTCTGCCGGGGATCGAAGTGGGTGTAGTAGTTAACCGGAACTTCCTTGCCGATGTACTCCAGTGGTTTCTCCGCACGGATAAACGTGAGGCGTCCGTCGTAGGCGCCGCCGGTGTAATTACGCATCGTCTGGGCGTTGGTCTTGAAGGCGTCGAACAGCTTGCGGAACTCGGCGAGAGTCATGTCCGGGGAGGCGAGGCCGGCGGCTTTGGCCTCGACGGCGAGGCGGCTCAGCTGCCCCATCGGGGGCAGCACCGAGATCTCGTCCCACAAGGCTCTCAGCAGGTCGGAGGAGAGCCCGAGATCGAGCGCGAAGCTGCCGAGGAGAACTACCCAGGTGTAATCGGCCAACTGCCCCGAAGGTGCCTCGACATCGACCAGCACCAGAAGCGAGATCTCTTGGCCTTGCTGGCGCATCTGGCGAGCCATCTCGAAGGCGATGGTGCCACCCATCGACCAGCCGCCGAGCCGGTAGGGGCCGACCGGCTGGAAGCTCCGGACCGCCTCGATGTACTCGGCCGCCATGGCATCGATCTCCGTGTGGGGGGAGAGGTCGCGATTCGACCCCCGGGCCTGGATGCCATAAAACGGCTGCTCCTCGCCCAGATGGCGGGCGAGCTCGGTATAACAGAATACGTTTCCACCGGCCGGATGGACGCAGAACAGCGGCGGGTTGGCCCCCTTCGGCTGGATCGGCACCAGCAGCGACCAGACGTGGGCCTCAACCTCCTGCCGCATCATTTGCGACAGGCTCTCGATCGTCGCTCCCTGAATCAGCGCCACCATCGGGACGCGCTTGCCGAGCCGTTCCTCGATCCGCGCGATGAGCTGCACCACGAGCAACGAGTGGCCGCCCAACTCGAAGAAGTCGTCCCGGATCCCGATGGGGCGGATCCCCAGTAGGTTTTCCCAGATCTCGACGAGCTGCTGCTGGAGAGCATCGCGCGCCGGGATGAAGGCTCTCTCGGAGCGCAGAAAGGCGCGGTCCGGCGCGGGCAGCGCCGCCCGGTCCACCTTGCCGCTGGGCGTCAGCGGAAACGCCTCCAGCACCACGCACATCGAGGGAACCATGTATTCAGGCAGCCTCTCCTTGAGGAAGTTCTTGAGCGCCTCACTGCCGGGGGCCGAACCGCTCTCCCTCACCACGTAAGCCACCAGCCGCTTGTCCCCCGAGGCATCCTCCCGGGCCAGGACTACGGCCTCCGTGACCGCCGGATGCCCCGCCAACACCGCCTCGATCTCCTCCAGCTCGATCCGGAAACCGCGGATTTTGACCTGCTGATCCATCCGGCCGTGAAACTCGACGAGGCCGCCATCCAGAACCCGCACCAGATCGCCGGTCCGATAGAGGCGCCCGCCGGGATCGCCAAAGGGATCGGGAACGAATCTCTCAGCTGTCAGGCCGGGCTGGCTCAGATACCCGCGCGCAAGCCCCTCGCCGCCGAGGTACAGCTCGGCCCGCTCGCCGATGGCGGCCGGCTGCAGGGCGCGGTTGAGCGCGTACGCCCGGCTGTTGGAAATCGGCCGGCCGATCGGCACCGAGTCGTTCGGCCGGTCGCGCTCGACCCGATAGCAGCAGGCGAACGTGGTCGTCTCGGTCGGGCCGTAACCGTTGATCAGACGGCATCCTTCGATCTTGCCGAGCAGCCGGTCGGCATGGAAACCCGACAGAGCCTCGCCGCCCGCCAGAAGCTCGCGAACCGTCTTCAGCCCTTGCAGGTTCTCGTCGACCATCTGGTGGAACAGGCCAGCGGTCAACCATAAGGTCGTCACCTCCGACCGCACGATGACCTCTCCCAACTCGGTCAGGGTCGGCACGCCGGGAGGGAACAGCACCAGCCGGGCACCGTTGAGCAGACAGGCCCAGATCTCGAACGTGGAAGCGTCAAAGGAGATGGGGGCGAGTTGCAAGAAGACCTGCTGCGAGTCGAGCCGGGCGTAGTCAGCGCCCTTGACCAGCTTCACCACGTTGCGGTGAGTGACACAGACTCCCTTCGGCAGGCCGGTCGAGCCGGAGGTGTAGATCATGTACACCAGGTTCCCGGCCTCGGTCCGACGGCCCGGGCTCTCCTCCGGCTCCGCCGCGAAGGTCCCTGCGTCCTCATCCAGAATGACCACCGTCAGCTCGTGCTGGGGGAGCTCTTGGGCGATCTGCCGCGCCGTCAGCAGGATCGAAACCCCGGCATCCTGCAGGATGAAGGCAATGCGCCGCGCAGGATCGGCGATGTTGACCGGGACGTAGGCGCCGCCGGCTTTGGCGATGCCCAGCAGAGCGACGATCATCTCCACGGAGCGGTCGAGGAGCACCCCCACGAAGACTTCCGGCCCGACGCCTTTCTTCAGCAGGAAATGGGCGAGCCGGTTGGCACGGCGGTCGAGATCCTGGTAGGTAACCCGTTCCTGGTCGAGCTCCAGAGCGACGGCCTGGGGCGTCTGCTGGACCTGCTCTTCGAAGAGCTCGTGGAGGCAGGCGTTGCGGGGAAATCCGGTCGCGGTGTCGTTCCACTCCGCGATCAGTTGATGAGCCTCCGCTTCAGCGAGCAGAGATAGCTCGAAGAGATTCGTGTCCGGACGGCGCGCGGCCTGCTCGAGGAGGCGCTCGAAGCGGTCTGCCAGCCGGCAGATCGTGGTGCCTTCGAACAGCTCCGGACTGTAGACGAAGGAGCCTGTGATTCCGCCGGGCTGATCCCACAGATAAGCTTCCAGATCGAACTTCGTCTCGGCATTGCCGGCGCTTCCGGTGATTAGGGTCACACCCGCCATCGCCATCTCCGGCGTGGGGCCATTCTGGAAGGCCAGCATCGCCTGAAAGAGGGGATTGCGCCCCGGGCTCCGCGCTGGCTGCAGCTCATCGACCAGGTTGTCGAAGGGGATGTCCTGGTGGGTATAGGCGTCGAGAGCGGAATCCCGTGCTTCGCTCAGCAACTCCCGGAAGGTCAGGGCGCCGCCGAAGTCCGCGCGGAGCACCAGCATGTTGACGAAGAAGCCGATCAGAGCCTCCAGCTCCAGACGGCTGCGCCCGGCGATCGGCGTGCCGACCAATATGTCGTCCTGCCCGGTGGTGCGCGCGAGCAGCGTCTGGAAGGCTGCGATCAGTACGATGAACACGGTTGCGCCTTCTCGCCGGCTGAGCTCGCGCAACGTCTGCGACAGGCTTTCTGGGAGAGCGATCGGGCAACTGGCCCCGCGGAGCTTCCGCGACGTGGGGCGCGGATGGTCCGTGTCGAGCGCGAGGATCGTCGGCGCGCCGGCAAGCCGACGCCGCCAGTAGTCCAACTCCATCTCGAAGCGATCTCCCTGCAGAACGTCGCGCTGCCACTGGGCATAGTCGGAGTACTGAGCTTTCAGCTCCGGCAACGGCGAGGGCGCCCCGCTCGCAAACGCTGTGTAAAGCGCCTCCACCTCGCTCGTCAGCACGCCCATCGACCAGCCGTCGCTGATGATGTGGTGCAGCGTCACAAGCATCTGAGACCGCCGCTCGCCGAGGCGGAGCAACACGACCCGCAGCAGCGGCCCTCGCGAAAGATCGAACGGCCTCAGCGCCTCCTCACGAGCGCGTTCCTTCCGTTCGGCTTCGCGCACCGCTTCGGACAACCCGCTCAGGTCGATCACGGGAAGGCTGACGGGGGTAGCCTCACCGATCACCTGCCGCGGCTGGCCTCCTTCGCTGAGGAACGTCGTGCGCAGAGTTTCATGCCGCCGGACGATCTCGCTCAGGCAGCGTTCGAGGAGAGTCACGTCGAGCTCGATGTCCAACCTCACGGCGGCCGGGATGACATACGCACTGCTGTCGGGCGACAGCTGGTCCAGAAACCACAAGCGCTGCTGGGCGTAGGACAAGGGCGGGTTGGCGCGGGAAGGTGCGCGGCGCAGCGGGAGCGTCAGCAAGCCCCTCCCCTCCCGCCGCGCGGCTTCGATCCTCTCGGCCAGGGCACCCAGGGTCGGCGCCTCGAACAGGGCACGCACCGGCAGCTCCACCTGGAACGCCTCGCGCAGACGCGCCGAGACGCGGGTCGCCAGGAGGGAGTGCCCGCCGAGTGAAAAGAAATCGTCGGCCCGGCCGATCTGCGGCAGGCCGAGAACCTCGCTCCAGATCGCCGCCAGCATGTCTTCGATGAGCGTCAGGGGGAGGGCCTGGCCCTGACTGGCGGCGGAGCGGTCTGCGCCGGGCCCGAGCAGAGCCCGGCGGTCCACTTTGCCGTTCGGGGTCAAAGGGATTTCGTCCAGCAGGGCCCAGGCCGAGGGCAGCATGTAATCGGGCAGCAGTCCCTTTACCCAGGCATGAAGCTCCTGCGGCGACGGCGCGGCCTCGCCCTGCGGTACCACGTAGGCCGCCAGGCTCCGCGCTCCGCGAGCATCCTCCCGGTCGAGGACGACCGCGTTGCGCACCGCGGGAAATCTCCGTAGCGCCGCCTCGATCTCCCCCAACTCGATACGGTGGCCGCGAATCTTCACCTGATGGTCGGCGCGTCCCAGATATTCGAGATCGCCGTCCGCCCGCCGACGCGCCAAGTCGCCCGACCTGTAGAGCCGGGCTCCCGGACTGGGGCTGAACGGATCGGGTAGGAAGCGCTCGGCGGTGAGCTCCGGGTTTCCGAGATAGCCGCGGGACAGCCCTGCCCCGCCGACCAGCAACTCCCCCACCACGCCGACCGGCACGAGCTGCTGATGAGCATCGACCAGATGGACCTGCAGATCGAGGATCGGCGCTCCTATGACGCTCGCCGCCTCCCCGAGGAGATCAGCCGCGGTCAGCGCGCGGTAGGTGACATGGACCGTCGTCTCCGTGATGCCATACATGTTGACGAGGAGTGGAAGCCGGTCTCCATGCCGCCCGATCCATGGCGCGAGCGCCTGAACGGGCAACGCCTCACCGCCGAAGATCACACAGCGGAGCGCGAGATTCTTGCGGCCGGCCCGCGCGTCCACGCTCTCCACCAGCTCGAGGAACGCCGAAGGGGTCTGGCTCAGAACCGTCACCCCCTCCTCGTGCAGCAAGCCGTAGAACGCTTCGGGAGAATGCCTCACCCAGTAGGGCACCACCACGCAGTGGCCACCGTAGAGCAGAGCTCCCCACAGCTCCCAGACCGAGAAGTCGAAGGCGTAGGAGTGGAAGAGCGTCCAGACATCGCCCGCGTCGAAGCCGAACCACTCTTCGGTGGCCGTGAACAGGCGGGTGATATTGCCCTGGCTGACCACCACTCCCTTGGGACGGCCAGTGGAGCCCGAGGTGTAGATGACGTAGGCTGCCTGATCCCGGAAGAAGGGGCGCACCGGGTTTTCGGCGCTCTCGCGGGAGATGGCCGTCTCATCGCCGTCGAGGTTGAGAGTATGGCCGGCGCCTGCGGAGAGCGTCGCGCCCAACCCGGCCTGCGTCACCAGGACTGCTGGCCGCGCGTCCTCGCAGATGAGCCTCAGGCGCTCCGCCGGATGGCTGGGATCGAGCGGGACGTAGGCTCCGCCGGCCTTGAGAACGGCGAGAATGGCGACAACCATCTCCAGCGAGCGCTCCAGGCAGAGAGCAACCAGGGTCTCCGGAACGACGCCGAGCGCACACAGCGCGTGGGCCAGCCGGTTGGCTCTCTCGTTAAGCTCCCGGTAGCTGATCCGTTCCCCTGCGCAGGAAAGGGCGATGGCATCGGGCCTCGCCCGGGCCTGAGCCTCGAACCGCCCGGCGAGACTCTCGTCGCCGGCGAAGCTCCTCGCAGGATCGTTCCACTCCCACAAAGCCTGCCGCTGCTCTTCCCGGCTGAGCAGAGGAACCTCCCAGAGAGCGGCTTCCGGGTGGGCAGCCATCGCCGCCGACAGACCTTGCCAATGGCCGAGCAGGCGATCGATCGTGGCGGCCTCGAACAGGTCCGTGGCATAGCTCAGGGAGTAGACCAGCCGGTCCGCCTCCTCGGCGACGGCGAGGGTCAGGTCGAACTTCTCCACACCGGCGTCGGAGTCGAGCTCGCTCAGGCTGAGCCCCTCGACCGAAAAAGCCGTGTTGGGGACGTTCTGGAAAACGAACATCACCTGGAACAGAGGTCCGTGACCAAGGCTCCGCTCGGGTCGCAGCTCCTGGACCAGCCTCTCGAATGGCAGATCTTGATGGGCCTGCGCCTCGAGGGCGACCTCGCGCACGCGACCGAGGAGCTCGCGGACCGAGGGCTCGCCGGTCAGCCGGGAGCGCATCACCAGGGTATTTACAAAAAACCCGATCAGGCCCTCGGTCTCGACCCAGCGCCGGCCCGCGAAGGGGGTTCCCACGGCGATGTCCTGTTGACCGCTGTAGCGCGCGAGGAGCGCCTGGAAAGCGGCCAGCAGCACCACGAAGAGCGTCACTCCAGCGGAAGAGCCGAGGTCCCGGAGCTCCGCGGCGAGAGGCTCGGGAACCCATCCGCGCCGCATGCCGCCCTGAAAGCTCATCGCCGCCGGTCTCGGGTGGTCGGTGGGCAGAGGGAGGAGGGGCGGCAAGTCCTTCAACTGCTCTCTCCAGTACTCTAGATCGGCCTCGAGCACCTCACCCTGAAGCCACTGGCGCTGCCAGGCGGCGTAGTCGGCATACTGGATCGGCAGCTCCGGCGGAAGGATCGACGCCTCAGCCGTCCCTGCCAGAAAGGCCTGGTAGAGCGCCCCGACCTCCCGGATCAGAATCTGAATCGACCAGCCATCGGCGACGATGTGGTGCATCACCACCGCCAGCAGGTGCTCTTCCTCACCGAGCCGCAGCAGAGTCGCTCGCAGCAGCGACCCCGCGGCCAGATCGAAAGGCCGCTGGACCTCCGCGCGCGCCAGGTGCCGCGCCGCGGACTCCCTCTCCGGCGCGGCGAGATCCCGCAGGTCGATGACCGGCAGCTCCGGAAACCCGCCCGGATCGACGATCTGGAGGGGGATCCCCGCCACGACGCCGAAGCGGGTACGCAGAGAGTCGTGTCGGCTCACGACCGCCTGGAGAGCCCGTGCGAGCACAGCGCTCCGCAGTGGACCGGCAAGGCGAAAGACGACCGCGATATTGTAGAGCGAGCTGCCGGGCTCGAGCTGGTCCAGGAACCATAGGCGCTCCTGGGCAAAGGAAAGCGGGCTCGGCCCGGCACCGAGACGCCGGGGAATGACCCTCGCTCCAGCCTCATTGCCTTCCCTCAGGAGTCGCTCGAGCTCCAGCCGCGTCGCTGCCGGCAGCCGCGCGCGCCGATCGGCGACCCGGCTCCGGCGCCGGGCCAAGTCGTCGGCTTCGGACGCCGCGCCCTTGTCCGGGGCGAGAAGTGCCCCGTTCCGGTCGCTCTCCGTCCCCCCCATCAGCCCACTCCTTCGACAGCCGAGCTTTGCTCGACGGCCGCAAGCAGGGCCTCGGCTTTCCCGCCGTCCACAGCGACGAACGAATGGATCTCTCCGAACGAACAGAAGAACTCCGGGAAGATCCCGTCGATGAGGTTGTCGGACACCGCTGCGAGAACTTTCTGCTGCGCGAACTCCGGGAGTGGCCAATGGATCACGACCTTGTTCAGCCCCTCCGCCACGGCCTCGCCGGGTACCGTGAGGTCCCATGTCTGCCAGTCGCGGCCGATCACGATTTCTACCTGCGGATGGCCGTTGACCTCGACGGTGATGGCCTCCTCCACGGCGCCGGGAAGACGACAGGTCAGGCTGAGCAGCGCCGGCCGGCCCGCGTCGCCCACGAAGGCAAAATGGGACTCGAGCCAGTACGCCTTGTAGAAATGATTTTCTTTGGCCAGCACGTACCCATCCCAGTGGGGCACTACCCACATCACCTCCTGCGGCTGCAGGCCGGACGAGCCGTAGTAGTAGTCGAGCAGGTTGGTGTCAGCGTGGCGGACGCTGTGCTCCTCGTCGCGGAGCTGCGCTAGCTGCTCGCTGATGTCGATTCCGGTGTCCTTCAGCGCGCTGGCGACCGCGCAGAGGAGCAAAGAGTCGAGTTGCTGATTGTTGTAACGCAACAAATAATGCTGAATCAAAGGCGACCCGAGTCCCATGATTTCTTCCGCCGCCCGGCACATGAGCATCGGCGTCTGGCGGTTCTGGATATCTACGAAGCGGGTCATTACCTCGGCGATCGCCGGCCCCGCCTGGAGCGACTGCGAGCAGTAGTAGCGGACGAGGTCGAAGGACTGCCACCAGTGCGCGTTGTGGACGGCAGCCAGAAAAGCTGCCTCCGCTTCCACCTCGCGGCTGGGCGCGAGATTCTCGTCGACCAGGCCGCGCCACGGGACATCGGCCCCACCGAGCAACTTCACAACGGGCTCGGCGGCCGCAGCCATCGCGACCCGGATCCCGTCGGCGGTCAAATGGCAGTAATCGAGAAAGAGCCGGCGATCCGGAATGCCTCCGTCCAGGTATTCCCGAAAGACCTGCGGGATGTCGACCAGCTCGCAAGCATGCTTCGCGGCCGTGCGGCGTAACGCCTGCTGGGCCACGCCATACATCCTGGGCGAAGTACTCCGGGACGGATCCCAGATGACGGTATCGCGGGCCGTCTCCAGATAGCGGCGGGCCGCCTCGAGATCGCCGGCACGCTGGCTGCACTCGGCGAGGATGTAGAGCCCGGCGATGCTCACCCCTTGGTCCAGCTCAATCATTTTTTCCGCCCGCCGCGCGGCCTCTCCCAGGTCTCCCAGGTCGAAGGCCCGACGAGCCGCCTGCAACTCGCCGATCCATTCCCGGTTCGCGGTCCCAGGCAGCTGGGGGGCGTTGGTGATCGGATCCCGCCAATCCCCGAGGTTGAACTCCGGCAGCAGCCAGACCAGGGGCACTCCCTTCTCTTCATAAAAAGAAGACACCGTCCGCACCAGGCGCTCGACCTTGCCAGCCAGCTGCTCCTCGGTAAACAGCTTGAGGCCGGCGATTCCCTGCTCCCGCAGGAGCGTGTCAATACAGGCAATCTCAGAGATCTGGGGAGGGAAGGACGCGCTCCAGTTATTCCCCGAAAAAATGATCACCGCGTCGGGCTCGAGCTGCAGAGCCGACATGGCGAGCTCCTCCACCTCGAGCCCCAGGTTGGTGCGGGCGAGGTCGATCACCTCTACCTGCCCCTTTCCCATCTGCCCCTCGAGAATCGCCTCCAACACCATGGCCGGGGTGAACAGCGGGTCATAGAGATACCCGCGAGCGACCGACTCTCCGATCAGCACGACGCGGCGCTTGTCGCCTCTGGGTTCGATACGGCCTAGATTCGCCCAATAATTCCAGTCCTTGAGCATGTCCAGACGGCGGCCAAAATAGGTCATGCCGTTCTCGCTCTTCCGTTCCCAGATGCCGACGCGGTCCGTGTTGGCCGAAGTGTCGCTCGGCCTCGCGCCTTCGGCCGGGCCGGCAACGGGATGGAACGGTTCTCCCAGCAGACCCATGATCCGGAGCAGGCGGGCGAACCGCATGCCATCCTCAGAGAAAGCGGCTTCGGCCACACGGTTACAGAACGTTTTAAGTGATTTCGGTGGAGAATGCATAAACCTTCCTCTTAACTAAAGTAAGGTGTAGACGAGGTGGCCAACCGCCTCGCCTCCGCCGACGTTATCCGTCACAGCCTGCTGGGCCTGAAGATCCCACAAAGGAGGAATGCCCGAACGCTCGATGATGAAGTCCTCCAGGACCAGCACGTCCATCTGGCAGCGGACGAAGCATAGGATCGCGTCCACCGGAGTACAGACGATGGGCTCTCCGCGCAGGTTGAAGGAGGTATTGAGCAGAATCGGGCAGCCGGATCGCCGGTAGAATTCCTCGAGCAAAGCCGCGAAGCGTGGGCTGGTCTCAGGAGTCACCGTCTGCACGCGTGCCGAGCCGTCGATATGCGTGATCGACGACAGGTCGATGGGAGAGATCACCTGGCAGGTCTCCAGCATGAACGGAGACGGATGGTTGAGGTCGAAATGATCCCGAGCCTTGGTTTCCAGGACCGCCGGGGCGAAGGGGCGGAACGCCTCGCGCATCTTGACGACCGCGTTGATCCGGTCCCGCATCTCCGGGCGCCGCGCGTCGGCCAGGATCGACCGCGAGCCCAGCGACCGTGGCCCGAACTCCATCCGTCCATGCGACCAGCCGATCACCTTTCCCTTCAGGATCTGATCGACCGTGTAACTGATGAGCGCCTCCTCCTGGCCGCGGAAATCGAGGAACTTGGCGGTGGAATTCTTCAACAGGCGATAGACCGTGTCAGAGGAGCTCGCCGGCCCGAGATACACATGGTCGAGACGCTTCCTGCAGGGCGCTTCGCCGGTGAGCCGGACGTGGGCCATCGCGGCCGCTCCGACAGAGCCCCCCGCGTCGCCGGCCGCCGGTTGCACGAACAGCCGCTTGAAAGGCCCCTCGGCCAGGCAGCGGCTGTTGGCGACGACGTTGAGGGCGACGCCTCCCGCCATGCACAGGTTGTCGCTCGGAATTTTGGAGTGCAGGTAGCGGATCTTCTCGAGCATGACCTCTTCGAGGACGACCTGCACGCTCTTGGCGACATCCATGTGGAACTGCAGCAGGTCGGACTCCGGTTCCCGTGGTGGCTTGCCCAGCAGCTCGCTCAGCTCCCGGCTGTACATGGAGTCCTCGGAAAGGAAAGCGAAATACTTCATGTTCAGCCGGTACTGCCCCTCGGACGTCACCGCGATCAGCTCGCGGATCTGCTCGGCGTAACGCGGCTCTCCGTAGGGGGCGAGCCCCATCACCTTGTACTCGCCCTCGTTGACCTCGAAGCCGAGGTAGCCGGTGACGGCGCTGTAGAGAAACCCGAGCGAGTCCGGAAAGTCGACCTGCTCGAAACGGTCGATATGAGGGCCTGTGCCGGAGCCATAGGTCGTCGTCGGCCAGTCGCCAACGCCGTCGACCGTTAGGATCGCCGCCTCGTCGAAGCCGGAGAAGTAGTAGCTGCTGGCCGCGTGCGAGAGGTGGTGATCGACGATCTCGAGCGGTCCGTCGTAGCCGAACACGCGGCGGATTACCTGCTGGGGCGGGCTCTTGATCATGCGCCCGAGGATCGACTCGCGCCGCTCCCGTGGCAGCCCCGGCATCAACCCCATCCAAAGTTGCCGCCCCAACTTGATGCACGGATCCTCGTAATAGGCGATGCAGCTGACGTCGGGGATCGTCAACCCGCCCTCCTGCAAGCAGTAGCGGAAAGCGCTCCGCGGGATCGACTTGTCGTTCTTGACCCGGGTGAAGCGCTCTTCCTGGACCGCGGCGACCAGTACACCGTCCTGGATCAGGCAGCACGCAGAATCGTGATAGCCCGACGAGATTCCGATAATGTTGACCTGCGGGCTCTTCGGCCTCTTCTCGAGCCTGGCGCCCGGCTGCAAAACCTTATTTGTTCTTTCCATGGTGGACATGTCCTGTCATTTCCTCTCTAGCTCCGGCTCCGCTTCCAACCTTTCGATGAGCGCCTCCTCGACGAGCACCGCCAGATTGGCGACGGTCGGCTTGTCGAAGATGAGGCGGACCGGCAGGTTCACGCGGAATCGCTGGTTGATGCGCTGCATGACCTGGGCGGCGAGAATGGACTGCCCTCCCAGACGGAAAAAGTCGTCATACACCCCGATCTCGTCGAACCGTAGAACCCCTTTCCAGATCTCCGTAACGGCGTGTTCCATCTCCGTTTCCGGCGCAACGAAGGCCGTCTCCAAAGTAGGACGCCCACCGTCCGGCGCGGGCAGAGCGAGGCGGTTGATCTTGCCGTTGACGGTGAGCGGCATCGTCTCCAAAGGTACGAAGCCAGCGGGCACCATGAAGGCGGGAAGCCGTTCCTCCAGAAAGCGCCGCAGCTCAGAGGTCGCAGGTGACTCGCCGGCGGCGACAAAATAGGCCACAAGCCGCCGGTCGCCCGGAATGTCCTCGCGCAGAAGGACGGCGCAGTCCCGCAGGGCGGAGTGCTCACCGAGGGCCGCCTCGATCTCCCCCAGCTCGATCCGGAATCCCCGCAACTTGATCTGGCCGTCCGCACGCCCCACGAAGTCGAGATCCGCTCCCGGCAGCCGCCGCGCCAAGTCCCCTGTCCGGTACATCCTGCGGCCCGGTATGAAAGGGTTGGGCAGGAACCGCTCGGCCGTAAGGTCCCGGCGGTTCAGGTAGCCCATGGCCAAGCCATCGCCCGCCACGTAAAGCTCGCCGGTCACATTTTCGGGCACGGGATTAAGACGTGGATCGAGGACATAGACCCGCGTGTTTGCGACCGGCTTGCCGATCGGCACGAAGGGCCGCTCGGCGGCAGCGGGATTGAAGCGATGGATCATGCAGCCGACCGTGGCCTCGGTCGGCCCATACTCGTTGTAGATCTCCACCCGGCCACCGAAGCTGTCGTGGACCTCTCGGGCCAGCCGGGTAGCGAGAGCCTCGCCGCCGACGATCAACCGCCGGACGGCGCTACGACGGTTGTCCTGGTCTTTGAGCAAGGCCAGATGGCTGGGGGTCAGCTTCAGGACGCTGACGCGTCCGTCGTCCAGGATCGCTCGCAGCGGCGGCGGTTCCCCCTCCTCCCGGCGGAACACGATAAGGCGATTGCCGGTGACCAGTGCCATGAACATCGAGGTCACCGTCAGATCAAAGGCGAGCGAGGAGTAGAGGGAAAAGCCGGCGCTCTCCTCTCCGAGGTAGAACGCGCTTGCCCACTGGACGTAGTTGACCAGCGCCTGATGCTGAATCGCCACCCCCTTGGGCTCGCCGGTGGAGCCCGAGGTGTAGATGACGTATGCGATGTTCCCCGGAGTCGCCCGCCAAGCGACCGGAGCGGTTTCCTCACGGGCGATCACCGGCGCGTCGGTGTCGAGGCGGACCAGCGCGATGCCTGCCGAGAGCAGGCGCGGCGCGAGCCGCTGCTGGGTGACCACGGCCCGTGCATCGGCGTCGGCCAGGGTGTACAGCACCCGCCGCTGCGGGTGCTCGGGATCGAGCGGAACATACCCGGCCCCAGCTTTGAGCACGCCGAGGACGCCAACCACCTCCTCCAGCGAATGATCGAGATAGAGGCCGACGAGGTCCCCCGGGCCGACGCCCAGCGCCGCGAGGTGGCGCGCCACCTGATTGGCTCGGCGATCGAGCTCGCGGCAGGTCAGGCTGTCCTCTCCGCAGATAACCGCCACGGCGTCGGGCGATTCCTCCGCCCGCCACTCGAACAGCTCGTGAATGCAGCGGTTGCGGGAGTAACCGGCCTGGGAATGGTTGCTCTCCATGACCGTCTGGAGCCGCTCGGCCTCGTCCAGCAGCGGCAGCTCCGAAAGCCGTCGCTCGGGTGCCGCCGCCGCTCCCGCCAGCAGGTTCTCGAAATGCCGAACGAGCCGGCGCCCGGTGGCACCGTCGAAAAGATCGGTATTGAGCTCCAGCGACCCAGCCACCCCCTCCTTCCCTTCCCGGAGGTCGAACAGGAGGTCGTACTTGGCGGTGACCTCCTCAAATTCAGGGAAGCTCAGCGTCAAGTCGGGGAGCGCCAACTCGGAGACAGGGGCGTTCTGCAGCGTGAGCGCGACCTGAAAGAGAGGGGGATAGCTCAGACTCCGCTCCGGCTGCAGCGCCTCCACTATCGCTTCGAACGGCAGGTCCTGCCGGGCGAAGGCTTCCAGGGTCAGCTCTCGCACCCGCTTGAGGAGGCCTTTGAAGTCGGTGTCTCCGGAGTCTGCGACGCGCAGGGGAAGCATATTGACGAAGAACCCGATCAGACCCTCCATCTCGGGGCGGGTGCGGCCGGCCACACTGGTACCCACGAGGTGATCGTCCTGACCCGTGTAGCGGCGCAGAAGCACGAAAAAGGCCGTCAGCAGGGTCATGAAAAGAGTCGAGCCGGCTTGACGGCTGAGCGCGTTGAGCTGCTCGGAGAGCATGGGCGAGAGCCGCACGAGCTCGCGCGCGCCGGCGTAGGTCTGAACGGGCGGGCGCGGCCGGTCGACGGGAAGCTGGTGGACCGGCGGAGCTCCGGCCAGGCTCTCCCGCCAGTACGCCAGGCCCGAC
Organism: Thermoanaerobaculia bacterium; assembly: GCA_036271335.1. Taxonomy (GTDB): domain Bacteria; phylum Acidobacteriota; class Thermoanaerobaculia; order Multivoradales; family UBA5704; genus DATARR01. Next base: position 681 of record DATBAW010000553.1, on the reverse strand, counting down.
TCGGGCGATTCCCTGAGCCATTTCCGCTGCCAGACCGCAAAGTCGGCATACTGGATCGGCAACTCCGGCAAGGGAGAGGAACGCCTCTCGAGAATAGCGCCGTACAGCGCCGAGATTTCCCGGATAAGCACGCCCCGGGACCAGCCGTCACTTACCGCGTGATGCATGACGCAAAATACGGCATGGTCCTGTTCCCCCAGACGAAGCAGAAGGGTGCAGACCAGCGGTCCGGCGGCGAGATCGAACGGTCGCCGCGCGAGCTCGGCGGCCATTCGCCAAGCCTCGGATTCCTTCTCTGCTCCCAGGCCACTCAGGTCGACCAGCGGCAGGAGCGCTTCGGAAGCCGGGCCGATGAGCTGCACCGGCAGGCCGTCGCGGACCGGAAAGGTGGTCCGCAGGATTTCGTGGCGCCGCAGCACCTCGCTCAAGGTGCGCGCGAGTGCCGCCGGCGCTAGCCGACCCTGCAGCCGTATGGCCAACGGAATGTGAAAGGCGGCATTGCCAGGCGCCAGTTGCTCCAGGAACCACATGCGCTGCTGGGAGTACGACAGCGGCAGGTCCCCGTCGCGCGATGCCCGAGGGATCGGCGAGGACTCCAACCGTGGCCCCGAGCCCGACTCCCGCTCGATCCGCGACGACAGCTCCGACACTGTTGGCGCCTCGAACAGGACCCGCAACGGA
>DATBAW010000552.1:0-1643 GCA_036271335.1 Thermoanaerobaculia bacterium | reverse complement strand
CAGGCTGTTGCCTCCGGACTCCGGAGCGCGCAACGACTCCTCGTGCGTGATCCCCTCCAGATTACGGCCCAGGGCTCCGTGGCTGAATTGAAACATCGCGACGAGGGCGGGTCGGTTCATGGGTGGCTCCGGGTCGGCTGTCCACAGTGTACAGGAGGTCAGCATCTCGAGATTCCGGACCATAGCGCTGCTCTCCTCGCGGCTTCCCCATTGGCTACCCTCCCACTCGAGGCGGCCCTTGCCCACTTCCGACGCGATTTCTGGCGCCCCGATCTTCGCGGGATCAGAGTCCTGGAGGTGGCACCTCCGTCAGTGGGCCCGTCTCGCCGCGATGTCGGGTCGGTCGGCCCAGGTCATCGGACGATTCGCCAGCCTGGGCCGGAGACTCGCCCGCCGCGGCCGAAGCCCGGCCCGCCTCGGCGAACGACTCGCCTGCCTGGGCCGAAGGCCGGCCCACTTGGGCAAACGACTCGCCGCGGCAGGCCGGAGACTTGCCCACCGCGGCCGGAGGCCGGTCCACGCAGACGAATCGTCCGCCGCTCCAGGCGAACGGCCCGCCGCTCCGGGCCGACGGACTTTTCAGGCGGGCGAACGGCGCGGAAAGAGCGGCGAGAGAGCCGTCAGCCGAGGCGATTCACGATGGAAGCGGCTGGAACCCGCAGAGCGTTCGGGCCAGCGCGGCGCTCGCGTGGGCGACGGTCGGCGAGAGACGGGCGGGACCCACGGACGGCGGGGGGCCTTAACGCTGTCTCCGGCTGATCCGTAGAAAGAGTCGGTCGCCGTAGACGATCGGGCTGGCGGTGAGGGGGAGCGTGGCGGCGAAGCGTTGGGTAGGGAGTCAGCAACAGCCGTTTTCGACGCGATCCCGCTCGACGCGCCGATCGCTTCTGCAGGGTGTCATCGACCAGAGCAAAGGAGAACATCATGTCGCAGAACACTGTCAGCACCGAGCAGGCCGTCCAGGACACCGCCGTTACAGCCGGGAATTCTATGCCGACCTCGTCTCCAAGCATTTCCGGTGCGCGTACGGCAACGGGCTGGAGGAGGTCGTCGCGATGTTCACCGACGACCCCTTCGCCACCTTCGTGGTGGCGCCGGAGCCCTTCCACGGCAAGCAGGCCATCCGTGGCTTCTACACCAGCTCTTCCAGGACTACCCGCGCATCGAGCCCGAGATGTACGCCATGGTGATCGAAGGTAATCGCGCCATCACCGAGCAGAAGATGACCATCTTCCGTCCCGACGGCACCCCGGTGGTGTTGCCTTTCAACACCAATCACTTTACGTTCGAGGGGGGCCTTATCAAGACGTTGCGGGTGATGGGGAGCCCGGCCTGAGGATCCCTCCAGGTTGCGGCTCAGGGCTCCGTGGCTGAAATTGAACATCACGATGAGGGTAGGATGGTCCATGGTGGGAGGCCTCCTTGGATCGCTCTGAGCTCGCACATTCCGAGCCTGAGTCTCGAGCACTCTGGACGGAGTCCCTTCACGCCATTGCGTCTCTGTAGGGAAGTGCAAGAATGGCGGCCTCGAGCGAGCCCTTTGGAAGCATAATCGGGCTTCCGGCCTCGGCGGATTCCTCGCTGACCTCGACATTCAAGGCCCGCAGGGTGCTCTGGGCTTTGCGGAGCAAAAGGTCGAGAGC
>DATBAW010000551.1:0-1868 GCA_036271335.1 Thermoanaerobaculia bacterium | reverse complement strand
TCCTGGAGCTTCTTCTCCTCCTCCGGATTGCTGATGAAGCCGAGCTCGACGAGCACGGCCGGCATCGTGGCGCCCTTCAGCACCCGGAAGGGCGCCTGCTTGACGCCGCGGTCCTTGATCTGGAGGGTCTCGTTGAGCTCGGCCTGGATCATGTTCGCGAAGCGCTGGCTCTCGGACAGATGGTGGCTCTGCGCGAGGTCCCAGAGGATGAGGTCGACGTCCTGCTGCTCGGCCGCGGCGGGCGGCGGCGCTCCCGTCGATGCCGCCCCTCCCGCCGCCGGCGCCGAGTTCTCGGCGGCGGCCGAGCGGGCGGCGCGCGGATCGGACGCCTGCGGGCTCAGGAAGTAGGTCTCCGTGCCGTTGGCGCCGGCGCCGAGCGACGAGTTGAGGTGGATCGAGATGAACAGGTCCGCCTTGTTCTGGTTGGCGATCGCCGCCCGCGTGTCGAGCGCCACCAGGCTGTCGTCGCTGCGGGTGAGCACCGTCTGCACGCCCAGGCGCCCGAGCTTGCCCGCCAGATCGCGGGCGAACTGCAGGGTCAGGTCCTTCTCCTGCACGCCGCCCGGTCCGATCGCGCCGGTTTCCACGTTGCCGTGCCCGGGATCGATGACGACCGTATGGATCCCCGGCGTCTGCGCGTTCCGCTCCGCCGGCTGTGGGGCGGGGGCCTCCACCGACGCCGTCGGATGGACGTCGAAGACCAGCCGGAAGGGGTGCTCGAGGACATAGCTCTCGGCCTGCGCCATGGGGGCGAGCTGAATGCGCACCTGCTGCGGGTCGATGGCGACCCCCTGCACCAGCGGGTCCTGTACCTCCTTGGGCGCCGGCGGCGTCAGGCGATCGGCGAGCATCTGGACCTTGATCAGTCCCGCCTGCGAGCGGTCGATCTGGTAGTGCGGCTCGTCGGGGAACTGGAGCACCACCGTGGTCATCCCCTGGAGATGGACGACGTCGAGCGTCACTCCCATCTCGCGGCTGCCGCGGCGGGCGATGGTCAGGCGGGAGGTCTCGGGGTGCCACTCGAACGAGAAGCCGAGCAGGTCGCCGAACGTCTTCTTGAGGAAGTCGACCGGCACCTGCAAGCCCCCCTCGCCCCGCGTCGGCGGCTGCGAGAGCGAGACGATGGTGTCGCCCACGGTGACGATGGCGTTGCCCGGGCCGATCACCACGTCCTTGTCGGTCAGCCGCAGCGTGATGCTCTCGCCCGACTCGTCGCTCGTCACCTTGCCGCCGAGGGCGTCGACGAGCGGCGTCAGACCGAACATCGGCCCGCTGGGACCGATCGACACCGGCACCACGATCTCCTTCCCCTCGAGCGTCACGCTCGACCGCCCGGAGCCCGGCGCCGTCGTCGGCGGAGGCGCGGACGGGGGGGGCGCGGGACGCGGCGCCTGAGCTCCCACCAGCACCGGCAGCAGCAGTCCAAGCACGATCAACGGAGCCCGGAAACGGCGGTCTTTCACGCCGGAGAGGATAGCATTGGGCGGGGCGGGGTGGGTTCAAGGGGGATGTGGACGGCGTGGCGGCCTGCAAAGGGCACGGGCGCCTTGTTCGAGCTGGCTCCCGACGAGGCGTTACGGCGACGGCCCGCCGAATGTGGTAAATACTGCTCTGCCACCGGACCGGGACCGGCCGCGTGAGCTCTGATCCAAGGAGAGGAATGCGATGGAGATCCGGGAATTTCGGGTGGTGATCCGCGCCTCGAGCTTCGAGCGCGCGACCAAGTTCTACGGCGACGCCCTGGCGCTGCCGCAGATCCACAGCTGGAACCGCGACACCGAGCGCGGCGCGGTCTACCAGGCCGGCTCGGCGCTGATCGAGGTGGTCGGCCCGCCGGTCAACGAGGACCCCCGCGCCAACGACGAGAA
>DATBAW010000550.1:0-13635 GCA_036271335.1 Thermoanaerobaculia bacterium | reverse complement strand
TCGGCGTCGGTCTTCATCGGCATCTTGTGCGCCTCCTCGAACTGCCGGGCGACCGCGTCGGGCTTGATGTCCTCGATCTTCTTCGCCACCTCGGTCAGCAGGGTCAGCCGGTTCTCCACCATCTGGGCGAAGCCGCCGTCGACGAACAGGACCTGGTTCCCCTGCGGACTCTCCACCCGCAGCTCGCCGGCCCCCATCTTGAACAGCAGGGGAGCGCGGTGAGCGAGGATGCCGACCTCACCGTCGTGGGCGGGAAAGGCGACGAACGTGGCGTCCGCCTCCAGCACCGCCCGCTCCGGGGTGATGACGCTGCAATGAAAGGTGTCGTTCCGCGCCATGGGTCAAATCTCCGGGCTAGCCCTGAGCGGCCAGCTTCTCGGCCTGCGCCGCCGCATCTTCGATGGTGCCGACGTACATGAAGGCCTGGTCCGGCAGATGATCCCACTTGCCGTCGCAGAGCTCCTCGAAGGAGCGGATGGTGTCGGCCCGCGAGACGTAGACGCCCGGGAAGCCGGTGAACTGCTCGGCGACGTAGAAGGGCTGCGAGAGGAAGCGCTCGATCTTGCGGGCGCGGCGGACGATGACCTTGTCCTCTTCCGACAGCTCGTCGACGCCGAGGATGGCGATGATGTCCTGGAGGTCCTTGTAGCGCTGGAGGATCTGCTGGACCCGCCGGGCCACGCGGTAGTGGTCCTCGCCGATGTACTCGGGGGCGATGATGCGGCTGCTCGACGCCAGCGGATCGACGGCGGGGTAGATGCCTTTCTCGGAGATGCTGCGCTCCAGGTTCACCGTGCTGTCGAGGTGGGTGAACGCGGTCGCCGGCGCCGGGTCGGTGTAGTCGTCGGCGGGCACGTAGATCGCCTGGATCGAGGTCACGGCGCCGTGGCTGGTCGAGGTGATGCGCTCCTGGAGCTCGCCCATCTCGGTGCCGAGGGTCGGCTGGTAGCCCACGGCGGAGGGCATGCGGCCGAGCAGCGCCGACACCTCGGAGCCCGCCTGCGAGAAGCGGAAGATGTTGTCGATGAAGAGCAGGGTGTCGACGCCGGTCTGGTCGCGGAAGTACTCGGCCATGGTGAGCGCCGAGAGGGCGACGCGGAGACGGGCTCCCGGCGGCTCGTTCATCTGGCCGAAGACCATCACGGTCTGGTCGATGACGCTCTTGCCGGTGTCGCCGATCTTGGCTTCCTGCATTTCGAGCCAGAGGTCGTTCCCCTCGCGGGTCCGCTCGCCGACGCCGGCGAAGCAGGAGTAGCCGCTGTGGAAGCGGGCGAGGCGGGCGATCAGCTCCTGGATGATGACGGTCTTGCCGACGCCGGCGCCGCCGAAGAGGCCGGCCTTGCCGCCGCGAACGAGCGGGCAGAGCAGGTCGATGACCTTGATGCCGGTCTCGAACAGCTCGGTCTTCGAGGAGAGCTGGTCGAGCTCCGGCGGCTCATGATGGATCGGTCGCCGCTCCTTGGCGGCGATCGGCCCCAGGCCGTCGATCACCTCGCCGACCAGGTTGAACACCCGGCCGAGGGTCTCGACGCCGACCGGCACCGAGATCGGCGCGCCGGTGTCGAGGATGTTGACGCCGCGCTGGAGACCGTCGGTGGAGCCGAGGGCTACCGCGCGGACGCGGCCGCCGCCGAGGTGCTGGGCGACCTCGCACCAGAGGGTGTCGGTGGTCGTCTCGCCGAGCACGGTGCGCGGCACCTCGACGCGGAGGGCGTTATAGATCAGGGGCAGGTGCTCTTCCGCGAACTGGGCGTCCAGCGTCGAGCCGATGACCTGCGTCACTTTGCCGTAGTTGGCGTTCTGTTGAACGTTTTCCATGGTGCTTTCCAATTCTCTTGAAGGGCTCTCGGGATTTGTCGAGGGTCAGGAGAGCGCGTTGGCGCCGCCCACGATATCCAGGAGCTCCATGGTGATCTGCGTCTGCCGGGCGCGGTTGTACTCGCGCGTCAGCGCCTTGATCATGTCCTGCGCGGCATCGGTCGCCGCCTTCATCGCCACCATGCGGGCGACCTGCTCGGAGACCGCGGCGTCGTTGAAGGCCTGGAAGAGCCGGATCCGCACCGTGGCCGGCAGCAGCTCGTCGAGCAGCTGCTGGGGGTCGGGCGAGAACTCGTACTCGACCGGCTTCTTCTTCTCCTCGCCCTCCTTGACCTCGGGCTGGAGGGGGAGGAGCTGCACCACCACCGGCTTCTGCTGGCCGGCGGAGAGGAACTTCATATAGGCCACGTGCGCCGAGGCGATCTCGCCGCGCACGAAGCGGTCGATCAGGCCGTTGGCGATCGGCTCGACCTGCTCGAAGCGCGGGCGGTCGCCGATCCCGGAGGTCTGCTCGGCCACCGGCCGGCGGAGGAAGCGGAAGTAGGAGATCCCCTTCTTGCCGACCATGTGGACGTCGGTGGTGATCCCGGCCGGCTGCTCGTCGAGGTGGGCGGTCGCCGTGCGCAGGACGCTGGCGTTGTAGCCGCCGGCGAGGCCGCGGTCGCTGGTCAGCACCACCAGGGCGGCGTGGTCGGCGCCCGGGTTGGTGCGGAGCAGCGGGTGGTCGACGTCGCCGGCCGCGCGCGAGAGGTCGGCCACCAGCTCGGCCAGCTTCTCGGTGTACGGCCGCGTCGCCACGGCACGGTTGAACGCCGCCTGGAAACGGGCGGTCGAGATCAGCTGCATGGTGCGCGTGATCTTGCGGATGTTGCGCACCGCCTTGCGGCGCTTGACGAGAACTCGCCGGTTCGCCATCGGATCCGCCTACGAGGCGGCGCCCTTGGGGGCCGCCGTCTTGTTGTACTGCGTCTTGAAGTCGCGAATCGCCTTGGCGACCTTCTCGGCGAGGTCGTTCGAGAGGTCCTTGGTGCGGTCGATCTCCTCGACGATCTCCGGGTGCTGGTCGCGGAAGTACTTGAGCAGCGCCGTCTCGAACTTGGCGACGTCGCGGGCCGGCACGTCGTCCAGGTGGCCGCGGGTGCCGGCGAAGATCGACAGCACCTCCTCGTTGACGTTGAACGGCTGGTACTGCGGCTGCTTGAGCAGCTCCACCATGCGCAGACCGCGGTCGAGCTGGCGCTGGGTGGCGGTGTCGAGCTCGGTGCCGAGCTGGGCGAACGCCTCGAGGTCGCGGAAGGCCGCGAGGTCGAGACGGAGCGAGCCGGCGACCTTCTTCATCGCCTTCCGCTGGGCGTTGCCGCCGACGCGGGAGACGCTGATGCCGACGTTGATCGCGGGACGCACGCCGGCGAAGAAGAGGTCGGGCTCGAGGTAGATCTGGCCGTCGGTGATCGAGATCACGTTGGTCGGGATGTACGCCGAGACCTCGCCCTCGAGGGTCTCGATGATCGGCAGCGCCGTCATCGAGCCGCCGGTGTCCGGGAAGCGGTGCACCCGGTACTTGTCCTTGTCGGGCAGCGTCGCCAGGAAAGCCTCGGCCTTGCCCTTGCCGTGCGGACGGTGGAAGGCGCCGTTGGTGTCGTCCGGCCGCTGGTCCGCGGGAGCCTGGAGCCCCTGCGGGTGCTTGACGGAGAGACCGCGGTCGCGGCTGTCCGCCGGCGTGTCCTTGGGAACCACCGCGAACTCCTCGCGCAGCTTGACGCTGCGCTCCAACAGGCGCGAGTGGAGGTAGAACACGTCGCCCGGGTAGGCCTCACGGCCCGGCGGGCGGCGGAGGAGCAGCGACAGCTGGCGGTAGGCCTGCGCCTGCTTCGACAGGTCGTCGTAGACGCAGAGGGTGGCTTTCCCCTCCTGATACATGAAGTACTCGGCCATCGCCGCGCCGGCGTAGGGGGCGATGTACTGCAGCGGCGCCGGGTCGGCCGCCGAGGCCGAGATGACGATCGTGTAGTCCATCGCGCCGACCTCGCGGAGCTTGTCGACCAGTCCGACGACGGTCGACTCCTTGAGGCCGATGGCGACGTAGACGCAGATCACGTCGCCGCCGCGCTGGTTGACGATGGTGTCGATGGCCACCGCCGTCTTGCCGGTCTTGCGGTCGCCGATGATCAGCTCGCGCTGGCCGCGGCCGATCGGGATCATGGCGTCGATCGCCTTGATGCCGGTCTGCAGCGGCTCGGTCACGGGCTGCCGCTCGGCGATGCCGGGGGCCTTGAATTCGAGCGGCCGGCGGTGCGGGGTGTTGATGTCCCCCTTGCCGTCGAGCGGCCGGCCGAGCGGATCGACGACGCGGCCGATCAGCTCCGGACCGACGGGGACCGAGAGCAGCTCGCGCGAGCGGCGCACCTCGTCCCCCTCCTTGATCCCCAGGTAATCGCCGAGGACGACGGCGCCGACCGAGCTCTCCTCGAGGTTGAACACCTGGCCCTGGGCGCCGTTGGCGAATTCGAGGCGCTCGCCGGCCATGGCGCCGGTGAGGCCGTAAATGCGGGCGATGCCGTCGCCCACCTCCAGCACCTTGCCGACCTCGGAGAGGTCGACGTCGGTGCGATATTTGCGGATCTCTTCTTCGATGACCGAAGCGATCTCGTCGACTTTGAATCTCATGAAGGCTCCTTGCCCCGATTACGACTCGGCAACGTAGGCTTTGCCGCTATGGATCTCACGGGAGGCGCGGGCCAGCAGCGCCGCGCTCAAATCGTGCAGCCGGGACGCCACGCTGGCGTCGATCTTCCGTCCCTGCACCTCGACCACCAGACCGCCGATCACCGACGGATCGACCTTCTCGATCAGCGTCGGCTTGCGGCCGGTGGAGGTGGCGAGGGTCTGCTCGAGCCGCTGGCGGAGGGCGGGGGTGAGCGGCACGGCGGTGCGGACGTGGACGTCCACCCAGCCGCGCAGGTCCCGCAGCTCCGCCCGGTAGGCGGCGGCGATGGCGCGGAGCGCCGACAGCCGCCCCTTGCGGTTGACCACCAGGAGCGAGTCGAGCAACAGGTCGCTCGCCTTGCCGCGGAAGGCCTGCTCGATCACCTTCTCGCGGGGCTCCGCCTCGATCATCGGGCTGGCCAGGAAGCGGTCCAGCTCCGGGTTGCCGTCGAGGTACTCGATGAGGCCGTTGAGCTCTTCGAGCAGCTCCTCGGCCTGCCCCTTCTCCTCGGCGACGTGCAGGATCGCCTCGGCGTAGAGGCGGCCGATCTCGCGGTCGCGTTCGTCGGCGCTCGCCATGGCTAGTGCCGCTGCTCCGCGTCGGAGGTGGGAATCCCCGCGATCGCCTCGGAGATCAGGCGCTCGTGGTCCTGGGCCGACAGCTCACGGCCGATGACGCGGGCCGCGAGGTCGGTCGCCAGCTTGGCGGTGAGCTGGTAGAGCTCGCTGGTGGCGGCGACGGTGGCGAGATGGATCTCGCGCCTGGCGCGCTCGATCATCTTGTCCCCCTCGTGCTTGGCGTCCGCCTCGATCTTGCGCTTCACCACCTCGGCGTCGCGCCGTCCCTCGTCGACGATCGCCGTCGCCTCCGCCCGCGCCGTGGCCAGCCGCTCCTCGTACTCCTTGAGTCGGGCCTCGGCCGCGTCGCGGTCGTTCTTCGCCTTGGCGAGCGCGTCGTGGATGAACGCCTCGCGCGACTGCAGCGTCTTGAGGATCGGCCCCCAGGCGAACTTGCCGAGGATGATCAGCACGAAGACGAAGATCAGCAAGGTCCAGATGGAGTTGCCGAGATCGCCCGCGAACAGGCTGGGCGGCGCCTCCGCTCCGGCCTCGGCGGCCATCGCGGGCACCGCCGTGGCCAGGACGGCGAGCGGGAACAGAATTTTATTGGTCATCCGGATCATCATGCGGACACTCACGTTCAATGCCCCTCCCCGCGAGCGGGAAGGGGCGGTTCCCGGTGCGCTTGTCCGGCCTCAGAGCGAGGCCAGCAGGCCGACGACGACGGCGAACAGCATGGCGCCTTCGATCAGGGCGGCGGTGATGATCATCGCCGTGCTGATCTGGCCGGCCGCCTCGGGCTGCCGGGCGATCGACTCGACGGCGCTGCCGCCGATCCGGCCGATGCCGAGGCCGCCGCCGAGGAGGGCGAGGCCGGCGCCGAGGGCGCCGCCCAGCTTGCGGGCGCCATCGGTGGTGATCAGGCCACCGTCATGGGTCGTGGCCGGCGCCGCCGCGGCGTCCGCCTGCGCGTGGACCGGGGCCACCGCGGTGAACATCAGCACGAAACCGAGGGCGATCATCATCAACGCGAGTCTGGCCGTTCTCTTGCTCATCGAAAAAGATCCTTTCCTAGGGTCTGTCCGCCCCCCACTCCCTCCGGGGGCGGGGCGCGTTAAGTTTCGGTAACAAACGTGTCGATCAGTGCGCAGCCGCCCCCGTGGCGTGGTCGTCGTGTCCGTCGTGATGGTGGAACACGATCGACTGGCCGATGAAGAGCGACGTCAGGAACGTGAAAATGAAGGCCTGCAGGAACGCCACGAAGATCTCCAGCATCATGATCGCGACGCTCCCCAGCACCACCGGCACGGCGACGCCGAGCGCGCCGCCGATCGACTTCACGGCGGCCGAGAAGATGAAGCTGAGCAGCACTGCCAGCAGCACGTGGCCGGCGATCATGTTGGCGCACAGCCGCACGATCAGCGCGAAGATGCGGGCGAAGAGGCCGATGATCTCGATCGGCACCAGCAGCCACGCCAGCCACCAGGGGCCGGGGTTGAAGTGGGCGAAGTAGTGCTTGCCGCCCAGCCGGATGCCGTTGAAGATCATCAGCACCAGCGTCATCAGCGCCAGCGTGGCGGTGATCCAGGGGTTCGCCGTCGGCGTGCCGCCGAGGTGCGCGCCCAGGAGCTTGATGCCGCCGAGCGGCAGCAGGCCGAGCAGGTTGATCGTCAGGACGAAGAAGAAGACCGTCCAGATGAACTTGATGAAGCGGTCGGTGTACTCGTGCAGCGCGGGCCGGGCGACCGTCTCGCGGAGGTATTCGCAGATCGCCTCGAGCGCGTTGCCCGAGCCGGTCGACACCAGCGAGTCGACCTCGCCCGTCCCCCGCCGGCGGCGCACCGAGACGGGCACCAGCAGGACGAGCAGCAGGGCCGCCAGCATCATCATCACGATATGGCTGTCCAGCAGCGTGATCTTGCCCCCCTGCGTCAACCATCCGAGGTTGGCGGGGCGCTGGATCATCGGGTGCCGCACGATGTGCTCGAGCGGGTTCTCTGCCAGGAATGCGAGAAACATGTCTTACCGTCTCCAGTTGTCGAGCTAAAACCAAAGCCTCGTATCAAAAGCCGCGGACCGCGTACCAGACGTCGAGCGCCAGCAGCGCCCCGTACCCCAGCGCGATCCAGACCACCAGGGGGCGAACCTCGAAAGCGCCGGAAAGCCCCACCGAAAGACCGAGGACCACCAGCACCGCCAGCCGCACCGCCGTCGAGAGCAGGCCCTGGACCGGAGATGCCGCGCTTCCGGAGCGCCGCGCCATCAGGATGGGCAGCGCGCCCACCGCCGAGGCGATCACTCCGATCGCGCAACCCGCCAGCATGGCCGGGAGCGCCCCCGCTCCCCAGACCCTCCGCGTCGGCGCGTACCCCAGAAGGGCGGCGCCGGCACCCACCGCGAGCGTCCACCCCAGGAACCGCAGGTATTCCTTCAAAGGCGATCGGGCCGTCATCTCTCCCCGTCGCGGCCGGGCGTCCTGGTGGCGTTCAGCGTCTGGCGGATCAGGTTGTACATGCCGCCGATCAGACCCAGGACCGCGCCGATCAGGGTTCCCCAGGGGCGGGACCCGAAGTGGCGGTCCCACAGATACCCGATGAAGAGGAAACCCCCGACCGCCGCGGCGAGCTCGAACCCGATGCCGGACAGCTTGGACCAGTCGGTGGCGGACTTCGGCTCTTCAGGCAGCTCCGGCATTCGAAGTCTCCTTGGAACCGGGACGGAGCATAACAGGTCGAACCGAGCTTGTGAAGACCTTCACAAGCGGCGCCGGGCGTTCAGTCCCGGAGGACCGGCAGCAGCGCCTGGGAGGGGAGGTCGAGCGGCACGTGGATCCGCTGGGTCAGGATCTCGCGCTGGCGGTGGACCAGCTCTTCGAGCGTCATGGTGGAGAGGATGCGGTCGACCGCCTTCTTGACCTCCAGGAAGACCTCGCGGATGGCGCAGAACTCGGTCCCCACGTCGATCGTGCAGGGGAGGGCGAGGATCTGGTCGATCGCGGTGGTCTGCCCCTCGAGCGTCACCATGATGTGGCGCAGGGAGATCTCGGACGCCGGCCGGCCGAGGACATGGCCGCCCTGCGGACCGCGGTTGGACTGGATCAGCCGGTCCTTCGAGAGCAGCGCGAGGATCTGCCGGAGATAGGGTTCGGGGATCCCCTGGTGCAGGGCGATCTCGTGGCTCGTCACCGGGCCCTGCTCGCCTTTCATGGCGATGTAGAGCATGGCGCGAATGCCGTACTCACCCTTGGTGGAGATCTTCATGACGAGAGATTTGCAAGGAAGGTCATCAAGAGTCTAACACACCGGCCGCCCACCGGCGGTCCGCCCGGCCGGCCCTTTCGGCCGCCACCAGGTCGGGCAGACGGCGGAGGTCGCGCAGGTCGCCGCCGTTGGTGTTGCGGGTGAGATGGAGGGCCTTCATCCCCGCCGCGACCGCCCCCTCGACGTCCTCCAGGCGGCCGTCGCCGACGTGCAGCGCGGCGGCCGGCGCGACGCCCAGCTCGGCCAGCGCCTGGAGGAAGATCCGCCGGTCGGGCTTCTCGACGCCCGCCTTCTCCGAGTAGGTGATCGAGCCGAAGAAGCGGGCGAGGCCGAGGTCCGCCAGCAGTCCGGGGAGCCGGTGGTCCCAGGTGCTAACCACGCCCAGCCGCACCCCGGAGCCCGCGAGGAGCTCGAGGGCTCCCGGCACCTCCGGATAGACCTCCCAGGCCGCCGCCGTGCCGAAGCGGTGGAAGAGCTCGGCCGCCGCGAAGCGCGAGGGGGGAGGCGCCTGCCGCAGCTCGCACATCCGTTCGAGAAAGCGCAGCCACCAGCCGCGCTCGCCCTCCGGATGGGCCGCGAAACGGTCGTGCCCCGGATCGGCGCTGCACGCCAGCTCCTGCCAGACGATCGAGATCAGCCGCCCCGCCTCCTCGCCGTCGATCTCCAGGCCGTGCCGCTGAAGCACCTCGGCGTAGATGTCGCCGAGGCGGGGGCTGTGGATCAGCGTATGGGTGACGTCGAAGGTGACGGCCTCGATCATGGCGCTCAGATCATGCCTCAGATCACCGGACTCAGGCTCCAGGGGCATGATAAATTTTCGCCATGCGCTCTCCCACCGTCCGCGCCGCGCTGGCCCTGGCCCTCTTCTCCGGCTGGATGGCGCTCCTCTTCTGGGGCTTCGCCTCCGGCGGTGCCGTGCACGGGTTGCTGGCCGCCGCGCTGCTCCTCTTCCCCTGGCGCGCGGCGGCGGCGGCGGCGCCCGGCGCGTCCGGCGACTGAGCCTCACCCCTCACGGATTGCCACCCAGCCCGCGTGCATTGCTGCACGGCCACCGCGGGGGCGCTTCGACCCCCGGGAGCAGGGCGTGCCGCAATGCGCGCGAGCGCATCGCACCCCGGGAGTCCGGCGTGTCGCAATCCGCGCGGACGCGTCGCCCCGGGGCTGTTGTGTGTGTCGCAATTCGCGCGGGCGCGTCGGCCCCCAGGCCTGGGGCATGTCGCAATGGACGTGGGCGTATCGCGCTCTGGCGATCGTTGCGTGGTGCTGGCCCTCATCACCCCGGCCCAAGGCTTCTCAAGGCAACGGAGCTCCGAGGAGGTCGGCAAGGTACAGATAAAGGCCGCGGGAATCCCGCCGGACCTCGCCGTACCAATGCGCGGCGGGTCGCTTCGCACACAGGAAGACTCGCTGCTTGGGGGGCAAGCTCTTCAGCTGCACTCGCAATCGGCCATCACGGGCTCTGGCGGCGGCGATGATCCCGCTGGCCGAGCTCGAGATCGCTCGACAGGAGCTCGGTTGAAGAGAACCGAAGATCGTCACTTTGGTCCCCATGTATAGATCTGTGTGTGCCTTGACATACCACGGGTCCGTGAAGGCATACCGGATGAATCGCCGCTCGTCCGTACAGGACCCCAGCCGCCTCAGGAAGGAGATCCGCTCGCGGAGCTTTCCGAGGACGCAGTCACGGACGGCGGCGACGTTCTGGCAGTTGTTCCGATCCCGGAGCCAGAACCGCTCCTCCGCACGAAATTCGGTCTGGGCCGGTCCGGAGCAGCTCAGCCGTTTCCATTCCGTGTTGAGCTCACGGTCCAGCCGCCCCACCTCCGCATCGGCGCACACCAGACCTTCGACCGCCCCCTCTTCGCATCCAAAACGCGGAGGGATTGCCCTGTCGGTCACGGCGGGAGGCGCGCCGCCCGCGCTGCCGTCGTGCGACCGGGCGGTCGGAAGGCCGCTCAGGGCGGCGACGAGAGTCATCACGGCGATGGGAACGAATCGTTTCATCATGGTCTCCTCGGCGGGAAAACCCTTCCATGGAGGCATGGTGACGTTCATAGACGGAGGAGGTGTGAACCGGAAGTGAACGCAGCGGAGGAAGAGGGTGGTCCGCCGTCGGGTAGCGATGTGGCATAACGGCCTGATGGTGGTCCGCAGCCGGACAGTTATCCGGCATCGCGACGCGACGATGGCCCGCGGTTGGGTAGCTATGGGGCATAACTGCCTAATTGGGGTCCACAGTCAGGCAGCTGCGCGGCAGCGTTGCGCAACGGAGGTCCGCAGTTGTCCAATTTTGCGGCATAACTGCGTAGCTATGCCCTGTCGCGGCGCCGCGATGGGGCATAACTGCTTGGCGATGCCCCGTGGTTGAGCCAGCGCGGAGTCTCTACCCCTGCCACCCCCGCACCGGATTCGCCAGCACCCCCACGCCCGACACCTCCACTTCCACCCGGTCGCCGTCCGCCAGCGGTCCGACGCCCGCCGGGGTGCCGGTGAGCAGGACGTCGCCGGCCTCCAGGGTCATCATCCGCGAGACGTAGGCGAGGAGGTCGGCGATCTGGAACGCCATCTGGCGGGTGTGCCCGCGCTGGCGCTCGGCGCCGTTGACGCGGGTGACGACCTCCAGGTCTTCGAGATCGGCGCCGGTGAGGATCGCCGGCCCGAGCGGACAGAAGGTGTCGAACCCCTTGGCGCGGGCGAAGCGGCCGTCCTTCTTCTGGAGGTCGCGGGCGGTGACGTCGTTGGCGCAGGTGACGCCGAGGACCGCCTCGCGCGCCTCCGCCGCGGTCGCCCGGGTCAGCCGGCGGCGGAGCACCACCGCGATCTCCCCCTCGTATTCGATCTGGCGGCTCTCCGGCGTCAGCACGATCGGCGCTCCCGGGGGGATCAGCGCCGAGGGAGCCTTGAGGAAGAAGAGCGGCTCCTCCGGCATGGCGTTGCCGAGCTCCTTGGCATGGTCGGCGTAGTTGCGGCCGATCGCCACGATCTTGCTCGGCCGGGCGGGGACCAGGAAGGACGTGGTGGCGCGGTCGACGTCGGGTCCCAGCTTCCAGTCGCCGGGGAGGGTCTCGAACGGATCGGAATGGAGGGCGCGGAGCCGGTGGGGCTCGGCGGGATCGGCGGCGGCCCAGAGGCCTTCGGGAGCGATTCTATAGAGGAGCATGGGCTGATTCTATCCGGTTGGCATAGGATTCCGGCGCCCGAAAGGAGACGATACATGCCGCGCCGCCTATTGCTGATCAGCAACTCCACGAATCACGGGGAAGGCTACCTGGACCACGTCCTCCCGGAGATCGACGCGTTTCTGGGACCGGTCCGCCGGCTGGTCTTCGTCCCCTTCGCTCTCCAGGATCAGGCGGCGTACGGCGCCAAGGCCCGGCAACGGCTGGCGGCGATCGGCGTCGAGGTGGCGACCCTGACGGCCGACGAGGCGGGGCGGCGGCTGGTGGGCGAGGCGGAGGCGCTGTTCACCGGCGGCGGCAACACCTTCCGGCTCCTCAAGACGCTCCAGGATTCAGGGCTTCTCCCCCTTCTCCGCGAGCGGGCCCTGGCCGGCATGCCCTACCTGGGGAGCAGCGCCGGCACCAATATTGCGGCACCCACGATCCGCACCACCAACGACATGCCGATCGTCGAGCCCGCCTCGTTCGAAGCGCTGGGGATCGTGCCCTTCCAGATCAATCCCCATTATCTCGATCCCGATCCCGGCTCGACCCACATGGGCGAGACCCGCGAGCAGCGCATCAAGGAGTTCCACGAGGAGAACGCCACCCCCGTCGTCGGCCTGCGCGAGGGAGCGTGGCTGCGGATCGAAGACGACCGCGCGACCCTGGGCGGCATCCGGGGGGCGCGGATCTTCCGGCGCGGCGTAGCGCCCGAGGAGCGGGGGACGGGCGCTGGGCTGGACGACCTGCTGTAGGAGGCTGCGCGGCGGAAAACCAACCCTGGAGCTTTCGTAGGGGCGGCTCTATGTGGCCGCCCTTGGGCGGGGGGCCTTTCGCGAGCAGGGCGGCCACATAGGGCCGCCCCTACAGAGTTTTGTCAGGAGCTCTTACCTCTGCGCGCCCATGCACAGCCGGTTATTTCCGGTCACTATTTCCGATCGTACTGGCGGGCGAAGATGTCGCTATCGGCGTTTCCAGCCACCTGGCTCTGCCAGACGACAACGAAGCCGCCGTCGGCGCCGATTCCCACCGCCGGGTGCCCTTGAAAGCCGGGCGTCCGCACGTTGACCCGCAGTTGGGGGCCGAGCGGGGAGCCGTCCGACTTGAAGCGGCGGGTGAAGACGTTGGTCCCGCTCGGGCTGCCGGCATCGGGAGCCTCCCAGGCCAGGACGAAGTTCCCCTGGCCGCCCACGGCGGCGTCGAAGGTCGGCCCGGCCGCGAGCCGCAGGAGGCTCCCGACCGGCGCGGTGGCCGCTGTGTATCGCTGGCCGAAGACGGTCGCCGAGGGGCCGCCCCAGAAAATGGCGAAGCCGCCGTGGTCGTCCTTGGCGATGTGCAGGGGCAGAAGCACGTTCCCCGGCGCGACCGTGAAGCGCCGGCTGGCGATATCTCCCTGCGGCGTGAAGCGCCGGGCGACGACGTTGCCGTTCCGCCAGGCCACCACGAAAGCGTCCTGCGGTCCCACCGAGACCACGGGAGAATCGCCCGCCGGATCGATCGTGATCTCGGAGCCCGCCGCATGGCTCGCCTTGAAGACCCGGGCGCGGATCGACGGCGTGCTCCCCTTCCAGACGGCCACGAAGCCGCCGTCTCCCTGCGTGGAGATCGAGAAGTCCCCCGTCCCGCCGCGCGTCACTACGACGTCGTCGCCGTCCGGGTCGCCGTTGGGCGCGTACCAGCGGGCCACCAGGTCCAGCCCGGCGCCGTCCGTCTTGGGGAAGACCACCACGAACGAGCCGTCGTCCATCATCGCCACCGCGGAGGTCGAGGGGACGTCCCGCGTCTCCTCCTCGATCAGCAGCTCGCCGGTCGCGGGCGTGCCGTCGGCGTCGAAGCGCACGGCGCGGAGCGAGGCGTCGCCGGCCTCCGCGCCGGTGACCCGCCAGGTGACCACGAACTCGCCCGTCCGGTTGGTCGCGATGCGGGGGAGCTCTTGAACGTCCTGGGTGCCGGCGCTCACCCGCACCTCGCCGGTCACGGGATGCTGGGCGAGGAGGAGCGCCGGAACGGCGAGGAACAGCAAAGCCGGGATCAGGAAACGAAAGGATTTCATGGGATCTCCTTGGGGCGCCGCCCCCGGATCGGGAGAGCGCCATGGTCGTACCGCGTTCCAAGGAAGAGGCGCGTTC
>DATBAW010000549.1:0-6140 GCA_036271335.1 Thermoanaerobaculia bacterium | reverse complement strand
TGGGTGGCGCCCGGCGGGTAGGACGGCTTCGAGTCCCATCCCATCACGCCGCCCCCTTGGCAAGCTTACGGTCCATCGTGTCCCCGACCTGCTTCAGGAGCCGGGCCACCTGGGAGGCGTGCTTCGACAAGCGGAAGTCCCCCGCGTCGAGGGAGGACAGGTGCCGCTCCTGCCCGATGCTTGCGAGAAAGCCCTGAAGGTGGCGCAGGTCCCCGAGGGCGGCGCGGATCTCCGTCCGGGTGCTGGTCTCTTGCCATGCGGGCCAGCGCTGGTAGGTCTCCAAGAGCATGCCGAAGAAGTGCTCCGCCGTCGTACGGAGGGCGGCATTGAACGACGGTTCCGAGATGTACATGAGGAAGGATTCCCGGAAGACCGGGAAGTCCTCCCAGGCGGTGGGATCGATGGCGGCAGGTACGGAAGGCGGACTGCTAGACTCTGGCGTTAGCTCGGGCATGGTGTACTCCGTGCTCGGGTTAGGTCCGGCGGACGTGTGTCACCACCCCGCCGGGCCGCTTGCTTGGTGAGATGGGGAAGTGCGTCCCTCCCCTTCGGGAGGAACGCTAACCTATCCCGAGCCGCCATCCACCTTCCGTGCCAGTAACTTTCCCAATGGCAGCACTACCCGGAACAGGTCCCCTCGGGACCGGAACGGTGGCCGACGGGACCGGATCGGGGACCCTCGGGACCGGTCGCGGGACCAGCAGGCCCGGACCAGGGACCGGCGGGACCACCCCGGGACGCTGCGGGCCCGGACGGAGGTGCGACGGACCCCCGGCCTAGAACTTCCGCATCAGCCCCACCACCACGCCCTGCACCTTGACGTCCCGGGCGGGGACGCGGATCGGCTGCATGGTGGGGTTGGCGGGCTGGAGCCGGACGATCGCGCCCTCGGGATAGAAGCGCTTCAGGGTCGCGTCCTCGCCGACCAGCGCCACCACCATCTCGCCCGGCTCGGCCAGGTCCCGGCGCAGGACGATGACATAGTCGCCGTCGTGGATCCCCTCGTCGATCATCGATTCGCCGACCACCCGCAGCACGTAGTGGTCGCCGCCGCGCGGGCTCAGCAGGTGCCCCGGCACCGTCACCCGGTCGTTGCCGGAGAGCGCCTCGATGGGACGGCCGGCGGCGATCCGGCCGAAGAAGGGGAGATCGCGCTCGCTCGACTCGTTCCCCGGGATCGCCCGGATCAGCTCGATGCCCCGCTTCTGGTTCCAGTCGCGCTTCAGGAAGCCCTTCTGTTGCAGCAGCTTCAGATGCTTGTAGGCGGTGCCGTACGAGGAGAAGCCGAACTTCTCGCAGATCTCCCGGTGCGTGGGAGCGATGCCGCGCTCCCGGCGGTATCCCTGGATGAACTCCAGGATCTCTTTCTGGCGCTCGGTGAGGTAGGACATGGGCGAAGTGTAGGCGGTAACTTAGCGTAATGCAAGCGGCACGCTCGGAGCCCCGGTGATCGGAGTCGGATTTTGCTAGGCCCGCCCGGGCCTGAAAGCCACCCCCTTCTCCACATCTCTGATTCAAAGGGTGGGGGACAGCCCGGAGGGCGGGCTTTGAACAGCCTGGGGTTTCAACCCCAGGCGGGGCGTCCGCAAGGTGCCCAAACTACCCGAAGGCTGGCCGATGGGCAAAAAATCAGCTGCCCTTTCAGGGCTCGGGAGGGTGCCTGGGCTCCGCTGACCTGGCGTTGAAACGCCAAGCTGTTCAAAGCCCGCCCTCCGGGCTGTCCGCCACCCCTTGAAACTGAGGTGTGCAGAAGAGGCCAGCCTTCAGGCCCAGGCGGAGCCACGGCCCGCCTTCCTTGACACCTTTCGCGGGGGCTCCATAGACTGGCCCGGACGCCGGGAGCCGATTCTCCCTGGGGTACGCCGCAACCGATGAGCTCCCACGCCACCCTCGACCTCGACCTCCGCCGCGGCATCTCCCGCCATCGGCTCGACAACGGCCTGCGGGTGGTCCTCCTCCGCGACGCCGCGCTGCCGCTGGTGGCGGTCAACCTCTGGTACCACGTCGGCTCGAAGAACGAGCGGCCGGGGCGCACCGGCTTCGCCCACCTGTTCGAGCACATGCTCTTCCAGGGGAGCGAGCACGTGGGCACCAACGAGCACTTCCGCTTCATCCAGCAGGTGGGGGGAGTGGCCAACGGCTCGACCTGGTACGACCGCACGAACTACTACGAGACGATCCCCTCCCATCACCTCGACCTCGCCCTCTGGCTGGAGTCGGACCGCATGGGCTTCTTCCTCCCCGCCCTCACCCAGGAGAACCTCGACACCCAGCGCGGCGTCGTGATGAACGAGCGCCGGCAGCGGGTCGAGAACCAGCCCTACGGCGGCGCCGGCGAGGCGATCAACGACCTTCTCTATCCTCCCGACCACCCCTATCACTGGCCGGTGATCGGCTACATGGAGGACATCGCCGCCGCCACCCTGGAGGACGTGCGGACCTTCTTCCGCGGCTACTACACGCCGAACAACGCCGTGATCTCGGTGGTCGGGGACCTCGAGCCCGACGACGCGCTGGAGCGGATCGAGGCCTGGTTCGGAGCTCTCCCTCCCGGTCCGCCGGTCGTGCCGGTGGTGCCGGTGGCGCCGCCGCTGGGCGGCGAGCGCCGCGCCACGCTCCTCGACGACGTGCACCTCCCCCGGGTCTACATCGCCTTCCGCGCTCCGGCCTACGGCCAGCGGGCCTGGTACGCGGCGGACCTGCTGGCGGCGGTGCTCGCCGGCGGCAAGTCGAGCCCGCTCTACCGCGACCTGGTCTACGAGCGCCAGATCGCCCAGGACGTCGGCGCCTCGATCGGGCCGCAGGAGTGCGGCGGCACCTTCATGCTCGTCGCCACCGCCCGCCCCGGCGTCACCGCCGAAGCCCTGGAGGAGGCGCTGCTCGGCCACCTCGCCACCGCCGCCACCACGCTGCCGGCCGCGGAGGATTTCGAGCGCGCCCGCAACCGCATGCTGACCGACTACTTCAGCGGCCTGCAGCGGCTGGACACCGTGGCCGACACGCTCTCCCAGTTCGCCACCTACTTCGACGATCCGGCCGGCGCGCTGGCCGAGGCCGACCGCTATCTCGAGATCGCCCCGCGGGAGCTCATGGACTATGCCGCGCAGTGGTGCGGCGAGGCGCAGCGGGTGGTGGTCGCCGTCGTGCCGCGGAAGGCGGGCTAGATGACCGCCGGACGCCCGCCGGTCGACCGTTCGGTCCCGCCGCCGCCGCGGGAGATCCGACCCTTTCACTTCCCGTCCGTGCTGCGCGCCCGCCTGCCGAACGGCCTGGCGGTCGCCACGGCGCGCCTGGCCGGCCTGCCGCTGGTCAGCCTGGAGATGATCGTCCCGGCGGGAGCGCAGTACGATCCGCCCGAGCGGTCGGGGATCGCCACCCTCACCGCGTCGGTGCTCGACGAGGGGACGGCGCGCCGGTCCGCCCTGGAGATCGCCACCGTGGCCGAGCGGCTCGGCGGCTACGTCAGCGCCGGCGCCGACTGGGACGTCGGCTATCTGATGGCCGGGCTGCTGTCGAGCCACCGCCAGGAAGGTCTCGATCTGATGGCCGAGATCGTCACCTCCCCGACCTTCCCCCAGGCCGAGGTCGAGCGGCTCCGCCGGCAGCGGATCGTCGAGATCCTGCGCCGGCGCCAGGACCCCGGGGCCCTCGCCGACGACCGGTTCCATCGCGAGGTCTACGGCGGCACCGTCTACGCCCAGCCGCTCCACGGCGGCGAGGAGACGCTGGCGCGGCTCGACCGCGACGCGCTGCTCGGCTTCTATCAGAGCCACTACGGCTTCACCGGCTCGACGCTGATCGGCGTCGGCGACCTCGATCCCGAGCAGCTCCTGCGCGAGATCGAGGCCGCGTTCGGCGCCGCCGGCCCGCCGGGGCCGGCGCCCGCGCCGCCGCGGATCGAGCCGGCGCCGCTGAACGGCCTCACCGTCCACCTCGTGGACCGCCCGGGCGCGGCGCAGACCGAGCTCCGCATGGGCCACGTGGGGGTGCCGCGGACCTCGCCCGACTACGTCCCCCTGATCATGCTCAATACGCTGCTGGGGGGGAAGTTCACCAGCCGGATCAACCTCAACCTGCGCGAGCGCCACGGCTACACCTACGGCGCCACCACCCGCTTCAGCAGCCGCCAGGGTCCCGGGCCCTTCACCGTCTCCGCCGCGGTCGAGACGGCGGCGGCCGGCGCCGCCGCCCGCGAGGTGCTCCACGAGCTGCGGCGGGTGCGCGAGGCGCCGGTCGAGCCCGCGGAGCTGGCGGAGACGCAGGGCTACGTCATCGG
The DNA here is from genome assembly GCA_036271335.1 of Thermoanaerobaculia bacterium. Taxonomy (GTDB): domain Bacteria; phylum Acidobacteriota; class Thermoanaerobaculia; order Multivoradales; family UBA5704; genus DATARR01. The sequence goes on along the minus strand of DATBAW010000549.1, from coordinate 1,864 downwards.
GGTCTTCCCCTACAGCCTGCAGACGGTGGGAGACATCTCGCGGCGCCTGGAGATCCTCAGCGTGTTCGGGCTGCCGGAGGACTATTACGACCACTACCTGGAGCGGATCGCGGCGGTCACCCTCGGGGAGGTCCAGGACGTCGCGCGCCGCCACCTCGACCCGGAGCGGATGGTGATCGTGGCGGTGGGGCCCGCCGACGTCCTGGCGCCGCAGTTCGAGGGGCTCGGTCCGGTCACCGTCTGGTCGCCCGAGGGGGAGCTCCGGGCCGTCCAACCGGTCTGAAGCTACCGGAGCTGGACGTCGAGATCCTTCGGATTCGGACCGGCCAGATGGATCTCGAGATCCCGGGACGCGCCGCCCGGGAAGTTCCCTGAGGTCTTCCAGGAGAGCGCCGCGCGGCCGTGGGGGGTGACGCTGACGAGGAAGTCCACGTTGCCCACGGGAACCGGCTGGCTGCCGGTGGTCTCGACCGGCTCCTGCGAGTGGTGGAACAGGCCGCCCCCGCCGAAATCCTTGCGGAAGATCTCCTTCCGGTTCGCGTAGACGATCACCGTCACCTCCGGCAGCTCGGACCGGAAGTGGACGCGCAACGTCGCCGTGGTGGCGTCGGACCGCGCCGGCGCCGGTGCCGCGCGCGGTGCCGGCCCCTCCGACGGAACCGGCGTGGCGGCGGCGGTCTCCTGGCCCGGCCGGGGCGTCTGCGGAGCCGGCGCGGACCGTGGCCGGTTCTTGCGCGTCAGCCCCTCTTGCGCCTTGACGGTGATCGCCCGTGCCTCGGCGTTCGCGGGATCGAGGTTCAGCACCGCCGCGGCCGCCGCCAGCGCCGCGTCCCAGCTCTGGGCGGTCAGGGCCTGGTTGGCGCCGCTCAGCCAGATCGGGATCTGGGCCGCCTGGGAGAGCTGCGAGGACTGCGTGGCGAAGCTCTGCTCGGCCGCCAGGCGCATCCGGTGAATCCCCTTCGCCTTCGGCGCCAGCGCCTCCGCCTGGCGGAAGAAGTACTGGGCGCCCCCCCAGTTGTTGACCCGCCGGGCCTCGTTCCCCTCGTGGACCAGGGTCAGGGTCCGCGCCCGCTGATTGTCCTCGTCGGCGTTGCGCTGGGGGCCGCCCGGCAGGGTCCGTCCCAGCCAGAACAGCGCCGCCGCCCAGCCGAGCAGGACGACGGCGGCGGCGATCGCGGCCGCCACCAGCAGGCGGAGCGGCGAGATCCGGCGCGGCGGCTTCGCCCGGGCCGGCGCCATCGGCGTCACCGGCGCCATCGTGGCCACGGTGTCCGCCAGAGGATCGGCCGGCGGAACGGTCACCAGCGGCGGCGGCGGCGACAGGGTGGCCGCGGTCCCCGTGCCGGTCATCGACCCGCCCGTCCAGGAACCGCCCGTCGCCCCGGTCCCGGTCGCCGCGGTACCCTCCGCGGGGCCGGCGGCCGCCGGCGGCGCGACCGGGGCCGGAGCGGGAACCGGCGGCGGGGCGGTGGCGGGCTGGCCGCGCAGACGGCTGAGGAACGAGGCCTTCGGCGGCGCCGGAGGAGCGGCGGCGGCGGTGACCGCGGGCGCGGGCGGGAAGGGGGGCGGCGGGACTGGCGCCGGCGGCAGCACCATCGTCGACGAGAGGCTCTGGGTCTCGTTGGCGTCGCCGGTGACAGCAGCCATGGCGGTCGCCTCCACCACCCGGCGCAGGTCGTCCACCATCTCGCGGCCCCGTTGATAGCGCTTCGCCGGGTCCTTTTCGAGCGCCCGGCCGAGGATGCGGTCGACCCCCGGCGGCAGGTCGCGGACGTAGTCGCGCAACGGCGTGAAGTGGTCGTAGACGATGCGGTGGCTCACCACCGTCAGGTTCTCGCCCTGGAACGGCTTGTGGCGGGTGAGC
>DATBAW010000548.1:0-10761 GCA_036271335.1 Thermoanaerobaculia bacterium | reverse complement strand
TTCGAGGCCGCCGAAGAGGGGCTGCATCGCGCGAACCGTCTGGACGCGGCCAATCATCTCAGGGCCGGGTTGATCCCTGGCCAGCCCTGCCCGGTGTGCGAGCAGCTGGTGAACACGCCACCCGCCGCCGATCTGAATCCCGAGCTCGCCGCGGCACGCGCCGCGCTGCAGGAGGCACGGGAGGTGCGAAAGGGAGCCGACGAGCTCGCCCGGCGGCACGAGACCGCGATCACGGGGGAACGGGCGAAGCTCCAAGCCGCCCGGCAGAGCCTCGGCGAGCTGGAGTCGCGCCAGGCCGGGCTGCAAGCCGGCGTGGCGTCCGGCGAGGCCGGGATCCTGCGATCGCTCGGCAACCGGGCTCCGGAAGGGGGTGCCCTGATCGAGGCCTGGATCGAAAAGCGGATCCTGTCGCTCGCCAAAAGCCGCAAGGCGGACGCGGACGCGAAGGTGCAGCTCGCGAAGGCCGAGCGAACCCTGGAAAAGGCCAAAGCCGACGAGGCCCATGCGCGGGACCGGCTGGGCGAGCGGGAGGCGTCGCGCCGGCAGCTGGAACAGGAGGGGCACGCGAGCCTGCAACGGCTCACCACGCTACAGGCCGAGATCCAGGCCGTCACCGAATCGGACGACCCGGCCGCCGAGGCCACGGATCTGGAGGAGCAGATCCACCAGCTCGAGACCGGTCGCGAGACGGCCGCCGAGGAGGCCGCAAGCGCCCAGAACCGGCTGACGGCGGCCGACGAGGCGCAACGGCATACCGCGGAAGCCGCCGGATCCACCCTCCGCGACGCCCTCCAGCGAACGGAGAGCCGGAACGCGGAGATCGCCCGCGCCGGCTTCGACGACGAAACCGCCGTCCGCGAGGCCCTCCTCGACGAGGCCACCGCCAGCCGGCTCCAGGAACAGATCCGCAGGCACGCGCAGGACAGCCATGCCGTGGACGAGCGGATCAGCGCCCTCGGCGCCGACTTGGGGAGCGAGCGGGTATCCGACGATCAGCTGGCGGCCGTCGAGACGCTGGCGGCCGAAAGCGCGCTCGCGGCGGAGGCCGCCCTCGGCCGGGAAAAGATGCTCGAAGAGCAGGTCGCGCGCATGAAGGATCGGCTCGAACGGTCGAAAGAGATCCGCAAGGAGCTGGCGGTCGAGGTGGCGTCCCTGCGCGTGCACGAGCTGCTGGCCGGCGACCTGCGCAGCGACAGGTTCCAGGCGTACGTCCTGCAGGAAGTCTTCACCGAGCTCGTGCAAGGCGCCTCCATCCGGCTTTTGCGGTTGACGGCGGAGCGCTACTCCCTGCGGTTCGACGAGGACGAAATCCGGGTCGTCGATCACGACAACGCGGACGAGACGCGGATCAGCGACACGCTCAGCGGCGGCGAAACCTTTCTGACCTCGCTGGCGCTCGCCCTGGAGCTCAGCGATCAGGTTCAGCGCGCCGTCGGCGCCGTGAACCTCGACAGCCTGTTCATCGACGAGGGTTTCGGCACTCTCGATCCCGACACCCTCGCGCTCGTCGCCGAGACTCTCCACGGCCTGCGGGTAGGGGGCCGGATGGTCGGCATCATCACCCACATCCCGGAGCTGCGGGACGAATTCGCCCAGCAGTTGATCGTGACCAAACGCCAGGGATTTTCAACGGTCGAAGTCCGCGACGCTGCCGCGGATCGGTATCAGGGGACGGCATGATGCGCTCGGCGCGCTTCCACAAAAACCTTAAGAGCGTCGATCAAAACCTCTGTCGGGGCGGCCCTATGTGGCCGCCCTGCTCGCGAAAAGGCACCCCCGCCCAGGCGGCCACATAGGGCCGCCCCTACGAGGGTTTTGATAGACGCTCTTAACAAGTGGGGCCCCTTTCGACGTGCCGCGGTGGCGAAACGGCTGGCACCTGAACGGGGTCCCTCCGGTCAGAGGGCGAGCAAGCCGGGTTGCAGCCCGAAATGAGGCGCCGCGAGAAGGAGGTGCCGGTCGTTCGAGTAGATGTGCTCGTGACCGTTCCGACGAGCGCACGTCAGGTGCAAGGCGTCGAGGCTCCGCAGAAAGACGTCGGAGGGCAGGCGACGAGTCATCTTCTGCGCGGCGGCCACGAGATCGTCCGTGGCCGGCAGCCAAGTCCACAGGCCAGCCTCGCAGTCAGCCTCGAATTGGGCGATCAGCGCTTGATGGCCCTGCGGCGTCACCGCCCCTTCTCGCAGCTTGCGCGAGAACACGAGCTCCGTCTCAAGACGACCGATGACCAAGCTGGCGATGCCAGGGACATCCTCTACGAATGAGCGGATCGTGGCGCTCTCTGGTTCCTGGAGGTAGAACTTGGCAATGAAGGCCGCGTCGAAGTACAGCATTCGGAAGGCTAGCTGCCGTCGCGGTCCTCGCGAACGATCTGGGTGCTGTCCGTGCCGCCTTGGAGCGCACCGGCGTCCAGAAGCTCCTGGTAGGCCGGGAGGATGTGGCGGTGCTTGAAGGGTTTGTCCGAGGGCCGCTGTCCGGCAGGCTCAATACGGGCGATCGGATGGCCGCGATCGGTGACCATAATCCCTCCCAGCCGCACCGCTTCGCGAACGAGGGTTCCGGTCTTTTCATGCAGCTCACGAAGCGTTACCTGCTTCATGAGTCACAGTGTGTCACATGATGGGTTTAGAGAGCAATGAGGGGTGACCGGCGTGGGGCTTACCGAAGAGAGCGAACAGGCTCCCGCCGGCGACTCTCCATGTGGAATGCTCCCGGCCGCACGGCGACTTAACGGAGAGCCAGCCTCGCAGTGGCTTTGAATGGGGCGATCAGGGCTTGATACGTTTGAAGCGTATACAATAGGGCTCAGCTGCCGCCCCAGTTAGTTCTGAGATAGGTCCGTACTCTCTTGTGCGTAATGTGCTCCGATAGCCGCACCGAGACAATTTTCCCGCTTCCGCCGCCCATAGAAGGGCAACGGCTCCTTTCCGGAATGCTCATAAGCGGCCGTTACGAGGTGCGCGGCTACCTCGACCGCGGCGGCCACGGCACCGTATACCGCGTCTTTGACCGGGAGATAAGGCGGGAGATCGCCCTGAAGCTCCTCGGTTCCGAGCGTGAAAACGCGATAGGGATTGCTCGGCTCCGGCGCGAGGTGCAGGTCGCGCGGGATGCCCAGAGCCCACGCCTTGTCAGAATTTTCGACCTGGGCACCTCCTCCGAAGGTTCTTACCTTACGATGGAGCTTATCGACAGCCCTTCACTGAGGGGGGTGCTGCGCAAGGGCTCGCTCTCCATAGAGGACTCGGTGCGTATCGCAAAGCAGCTCTTCGAAGGGCTAGCGGCGCTACACCACCTCCAGATTGTTCACCGGGACATAAAGCCCGGAAATATCCTTCTCGCGGAAGGCCGCGATGCCAAGCTCGCTGATTTCGGGCTCGCACGCCGGCTCGATCGGGCCGAGACTCAGCTCACCCGCTCCGGGGGACTCGTCGGAACCCTGGCATATCTCTCCCCCGAGCAGATCCTCGGGGAGGACGGGAGCGAAAAGAGCGATCTCTACGCTGCGGGGCTCGTGCTTTTCGAGATGCTTGCTGGAAGACTTCCTCACGAGGCGCCTTCCGACTTCGGGCGACGTCTCTCGCTCCTGGAAAGGGCTCCGGATGTCCGCAGATTTCAGCCGGAAGTGCCCCCATGGCTCGCTCGAATCGTGGCGCGTCTCCTTGAGGTCCGTCCTGCGGACCGCTACCAGAGCGCGGAAGAAGCTCTCCGGGATCTCACGCAGCAGAGAAGCCCGCGCCGGGTCCGGATAGGGCGCTGGGTTCTGCGCACGGCGACGGTTCTCGTCTTCGCCCTGCCGCAGACGGGGGTTGTCCTCGTACCGCCTCCCAAAGCGGAATTTTCACATCTTGTCTCCTTGGGCGAGGGCATCGCCGCAGTTGGTCGCCGGGGTGAAGAGCTCTGGCGGCTCACGGGCGTGGAACCAGACAGCGCCAACAAGTGGGTGCTTGCGAGGATCAAGCCGGACGGCCCTCGCCTCCTTGCTCTTGTGCCTATCCAGCCTGGGAGGTGGTCGCAGGAAGATGTCTCCACCCTCACTTTTCTCGATCCGGAAACAGGTAAAGTCGTAAAGAGGGCGAAACTCCCGAGCGCCGCGAATAGCTTTCCGAACGATCCTCCGCGCTTTGCGGTCGCTTCTTTAAAGACCCTTGATCTATTTCACGATGGTACAGATGAGGTCATCGTGAGCTACCACCATATCCCCGAGGCGCCCTCCTACACGGTGCTCTACGCGCCACGCCTCAATCAGGCCCGCATCGTCTACTACGCCCGCGGCGGACAAGAATTCGCGGGGGCCGCAGATCTCGATGGCGATGGCAACCCCGAACTCCTCTTCGTGGGGATAGACAACGGCTGGAATTGGGTGAACGCCGTGGCGGCGGTAAAGCTCGACCCCGAATCCGTTAAGGAAGGCGACTCGCTCCCGACTCCCGCGGCGCCCGATGTGATGGACGAACCTTTTCAGGAGCGCCTGCTCCTCTGGTATGCCGTGGTGCCGCGAGGACAGTTGGAGGATCCTCACCGCCTCACGATCGATGAGAAGCGGCGGGAACTAACCATTCACTATGCCTCGGGAAAGACCTGGTCTTTGGACTTCAACGGATTCGCGCCGGCAACATCAGGCGCTGACCTGCCCGGGCGGCAGGAAGCCCGGCGAGAAACGTATGAGCACTTCGGGGAGGCCGAGCGCCTGCGGAAAGTCGGCCAGTTCGATCTCGCGATGTCAGAAGCCAAGGCGTCGCTCGACTCGGCCCGACGCGTGCGGGAAACCTGGCTTTCTGAGTATGGAGAGCGGCTCCAGGCGAAGATCCTCGCTGCAGAAGGCAAGATTCCCGAGGCGGAATCACTTTTCAGCTCGCTCGTCGAGCGGGCCGAAGACGCTCCAGAGGTCGCCTACGACGCCGCCGTCGCCTTCCAGCTCGCGGGAGACCTGCCTCGGGCCGCCGGCTGGTATGAGAAAGGGATTGGCCGCGGCTCCGCTATGGGCGCGGGGAAAAGTAAGCACGAATTCCTGAAGGGAGAAGTTCTGGCCCTTGTAGAGGAAAGACGCTATGACGAGGCTCTTGTGGCCGTAGAACGCTTCGGGGAGGCCTATCCGCCCTTTCGAGATCATCTCTGGCTGTACCGCGAGTATATCCGCTGGCGGGCCGGCGAACGGCCGGAGGCAAGACCGTCAAAGGTTTTCCCTAACTCTACGGACCTATACCGATATTGGGAACTGGAATTCGAGTTCGCCGGGGGTGGTAAGGCGCAGGAGATGCTCCCCCGGGTAGAGCGTTTCCTCGCCGAGCAGCCGGAGACCAGGGCTGAAGCGCTCTCCCTTCGAGCCGAGCTCCTGGCCCGTCTCGGGCGCGGACAGGATGCCTCGGAAGCTGCGCAGACCGCTCTCGAGCTCGTACGGAGCGAGGCACCGCGGAGCATCATTGCGAGGGGACATGCGGCACTCGTCGAAGCGCGCGCGCATCGTCTGGGCTCCAAGCTTCGGATCAAGACTGGAGAGCGGCGAGCCGCGCCCTAAGAAAGACCCATGTTTCGCCTGCTCGTAACCCATGAAAATGAGGAACAGGCCTTTGCCCTTCCCGACGGAGTGGCGAAGCTCGGTAGCGATCGAGAGAATGATATCGTTTTGAATATTAATGGCGTCTCCCGCCGGCACGCGCTCGTGCGGCGGCGGGCGGGTGGCATTGAGGTCGCCGATCGCGCTTCGAAAAACGGTCTCCTGGTAGAGGGACAACGGGTCAGGCGGACGATGCTCACGCCGGGGCTCCGCGTCCAGATCGGTGCTGCATGGCTTGAGCTCGAGGAAGTCTCAACCTCCGAGGAGGTGCTCGCCCGCCTCGCTGAAAAGCCCTCGGAGCGGTCTATTCGCCTGCCCGCCGTGACCACGACGCTGAAGTCGGGGGAAGGCCTCCAAGGCGCCTCGCCAGAGAAGGCCGCCCTCGCTCTTGCCTTCCACATCGCTCAGGTGGGCGTGGGAGTCCCGGAGGAGCGCGGCGATCTCCTGCTGCGCATCCAGGCAGCCCTCGAAGCGAGGGCGTTCGCGACCCTCGAGAGGATACGTTCCGGCAGGCTCCGAGTCTGGGAGTGTGTTGGCGCCATCTCCCCCGCAGAAACGAATCTCCTGACCTCTTTAGCCGGAGATGACCGGATCAGGGTCCGCGAGCAAGTGATTCTGAGGCGTGCGGGACACCTGCTTCTTGCAGGACGGGAGTCCTGGTTCCTCGCAGCCAAGTTTCAGGAGGAGACCTTGGCCCAGGAGAAGTGGCGCAAGGAGTTCCTCTTCTTCCTAGCCGCACAGTTTTTCATGCCGGTGCGGAGTCTTGACGAAGTCGATGCAGCCGAGGTATCGCGAGTCTATGGGCTTGTGGGTCGGAATGCTCGAAGGACGGCACGGCTTCTCGGCGTGAGCCCCGGAACACTCCATAAGTTCCTGAGACGTCTCGGCTTTTCGAAGCGCTGAGCGCAACAAGCCGAGCGGTTCGCCCTCCCTGGTCCGTTCATTGATTGAAGAGATCTCTTCGTCAACCTCCATGAGCCGTCGCCCTAGTGGCGACGGCAAAAACGTTCACTATTTGCACAGGTTCGACGATCCTCTCTAGCTTGGTTTTATCCTAAATACGCGGCCGGCCGAGCGGCTCCTCTAGTGACCCACGGGAGGAGGCCCATACAGTCGGCGATAGGTTAAACACCAACCTGGAGGGAGAGACAATGCATCAGCAGAAAACGGGCTCTTGGGCCATAAGGAGCATGACGGCAGGGTTACTGGCAGCCATCCTTTTCAGCAACGCTCTTTTACCTAGAGCCTCGGCCTCCAGTTATCAGAAGCCTCTGACGAACGATGACATCGAAGCGATGACCAGAGCCGGGCTACCTGAAGAAGTAGTGATCGCGAAGATCAAGGCGTCGCAGGCCGCATTCGATATTTCGCCGGCAGCCCTGATTGCTCTGGAAAAGGCAAAGATCAGTGGCGACATCATTCGATCGATGGTGAACGCCATGGCCGAAGCCAAACCAGCAGCACAAGTCTCATCGATGAGCGGCACGACTCCCGTGGCCTGTCAGGTTCCTCTCGGCGGGCAACCCCCTTGGCTCTCTGATACTTCGCCGGCCATGTGGTACTCCGACCTGAACAAGGGTGAACCGATTGAGATGAATTACGAGCACGGCACCATCCAGCATGTTGGTTACGGTCCCTTTCAAACGATCCTCTTGGTCCTTCACCCTGAGAGGTCAAACCTGCGCGTCTCCGGCGGGGCGCAATTCCTGAGCTGCATCAATCCTACCGATGCGCCTCTTGTACACTTCAGCCTTGATAAAGGAGAACGAAACACATCCGTGGGGAAGATCACGCCATGGGGCGGTCCCGTCCGTCGTATATCGCCAGGGGATCTTGTGCCATTCAAGTTTGATAAAACATCCGACGGTTATTTCAGGATCACGCCGAGCTCACCCTTGCCGCCCGGAGAATATGGCTTCGTACCGCAGGCCTCCGTCGGCTTTTTTTCCGAGGGAGAACGGGTCTATACCTTCGGCGTAGACTGAGAAATGGGTGAAGTCGAAGCCATGCGTGACTTCGATGATGCCGAAAATGAGTAAGTGGCTCTCATTGCCCGACACCTTGACAGTCTACAATCCACCCTCTATGTAGACCGTCAAGGTATCCACCATGGGCAAACCAAGCGACCTCGTTCAAGGCACCCTCGACCTCCTGATCCTCAAGACGATCTCCCTGGAGCCGATGCATGGGTGGGCGATCGCCAAGCGGATCGAGCAGATCTCTGACGACGTGCTGCGGGTGCAGCAGGGATCACTCTATCCGGCTCTCCATCGTCTCGAGCAGCAGGCCTGGATCACGGCGGCTTGGGGAGAGTCGGAGACGGGGCGGAAGGCGAAGGTCTATTCGCTGACGCGGGAGGGGCGCGAACAGCTCGAGAGGGAGCTCGCGAGTTGGGAGCGGCTGTCCACCGCCATCAACCTCGTCGCCCGCATGGCTTAGGGGAGAGCTCTCATGCGCTCTGCGGACAAGCTGCGCCTGCGTCTGCGGTCGCTGTTCCTGCGGTCCCGCGTCGAGGCCGAGATGGCGGCCGAGATCTCGTTCCATCTCGACCAGCTCACCGCGGAAAATGTCGCCGCCGGGATGAGCTCGCGCGCGGCGCGGCATGCCGCTCTGCGCGCTTTCGGCGGCGTGACCCAGATCGAAGAGAGGTGCCGTGAGATGCGCGGGACGAAATGGATCGAGGACCTGGGGCGGGACGTCGAGTACGCGCTGCGGACGTTTCGCCGGAGTCCCCTGTTCACCCTGGTGGCGGTGCTCTCCCTGGCGCTGGGCATCGGCGCCAACACCGCGATTTTCAGCCTGATCACAGCCCTGCTGCTCCGACCGCTGCCGGTCGAGCAGCCCGACCGGCTGGTGGCGATCGGCAATCCCATCCGCACCGGCTCGCTCTCGGACGGATCGATCCGCGGCGATCTCTACTCCTACCCGATGTACCGGCAGATCCGGGAACGCAACCATGCGTTCAGCGGTGTCTACGCTTCCGGGCGGACCGGGCATCTGCAGGTAAGGCTGGCCGGCGCCGCCGGGGACCTCGAGCGCGTGCGCGGCCGTCTGGTCAGCGGCAATTTCTTCTCGGTGCTCGGCGTCCGCGCGGCTCAGGGCCGCGCCTTCACATCGGCGGAGGACCGGGCTCCGGGCGCCTCGCCGGTCGTCGTCGTGAGCCATGATTTCTGGGTCCAGCGCCTCTCCCGCGATCCCGCCGTCCTCGGACGCGTTCTCACCATCAACCATTTCCCCTTCACCGTGATCGGCGTCATGCCGCCGGGTTTTCAAGGCGACGTCGTCGGCCAGCCGACGGAGGTCTGGATTCCCGTCACCATGCAGCAGCAGGCCAATCCGGGACGGGCGTTCCTCGACCGCTGGGACGAAAGCTGGCTCCTCCTCATGGGCCGCCTCCGGCCGGGAACGTCGGTGGCTCAGGCGCGCGCGGAAGTCGAGGGCCTCTACGCGCAGGTGATCGCCGCGGGGGCCAGCCTGGGGATCGCCAAGGACGTCCTGCCCGGTCCGGACGCGCCGCCGGTCATGGTGGGTCCGGGCGCTACGGGGTTCTCCTGGTACCGCAAGCAGTTCGCGCAGCCGCTCATCATGGTGATGGCCCTGGTCGCGCTCGTGCTGCTGATCGCGTGCGCCAACGTCGCCGGGCTGCTACTCGAACGGGCGGCGGGGCGAGCCAAGGAGATCTCCGTGCGCCTGTCGCTGGGCGCCGGCCGCGGCCGGCTGATTCGCCAGCTCCTCACCGAGAGCGTCCTGCTCTCCTGCGGCGGCGCGGCGCTCGGGGTGCTCTTCTCCCTCTGGGCCGGACCGGCGCTCCTGAGGCTCGCCGGCGGCTCGTCGCCGATCGCTCTCGACGTCCATCTCGACGCGCGTATCCTCGGCTTCACGGCGGCTGTCGCTCTCCTCACCGGCGTCCTGTTCGGGCTGGCTCCAGCGCTCCGGTCGACCCGGGTGGAGCTGGCGCCGGCGCTCAAGGAGAGCTCGCGGAATCTCGCCGGCGGCGGGAACCGGTGGCGCCTGGGCAAGCTGATGGTGGTGATGCAGTTCGTCCTGTCGCTCCTCCTGCTGGCGGGCGCAGGGCTCTTCGTGCGCTCGCTGCGCAACCTACAGAACCTCGACCTCGGCTTCCAGCGCGACCGCCTGCTGATGATGAGCGTCGATCCGATCGCCGCGGGTCTGACGGGAGCGCGGCTCCAGGACTTTCCGCTGCGGCTGGCCGGGCGTGGAAAAGGTTTCGTTCTCGGAGAATGGGGTGTTCAGCGGCACGGAAAACTCCACGACGACGACCGTCGAGGGGTTCACTCCCGGCCAAGGTAAGGCGCTGGGGAATTCCCTGGGTAATACTGAGCTCAACTACGACCACGTCGGGCCGGACTACTTCACCACGCTGGGGACGCGCCTGATCGCCGGCCGCGACCTCACTCCCCTCGACCGCAAGGGCGCGCCGCTCGCCGCGGTGATCAACGAATCGCTGGCCAGGCTCTGCTTTGCCGGACGCCCGCAGCTCGGCCGGCACATCAAGGTGGGCGAGCAGAGCTTCGAGATCGTCGGGGTGTCCGCGGACGCCCGGGACCACGACGTGCGCGAGCCGGCGCCCCCGCGCTACTTCACCTCCATGGAACAGGCGGCGGACGTCGGCTCGACCTACAATTTCGAGATCCGCAGCCAGCATCCCGGGGCTCTGGTCGAACCGGTCCGCCAGGCGGTGCGCGCCTACGATCCCAACCTGCCCGTCAACGAGATCCAGCCGCTCTCCGTGATGATCGCCGACGCGCTCAACCACGAGCAGTTGCTGGCCGAGCTGGCGATGGTGTTCGGCGTCCTGGCGCTCCTGCTGGCGTCGATCGGGCTCTACGGCGTGATTTCCTACACCATCGCCCGCCGCACCAACGAGATCGGCATCCGCATGGCGCTCGGCGCGGCGCGTCCGGCCATCCTCGTTATGGTGCTCCGCGAGACCCTCCTGCTGGTCCTCGCCGGGGTGGCAATCGGCGTGCCGGCCGCGCTCGCCCTGGGCCGCCTGGTCGCGAGCACCCTCTTTGGCCTCTCGCCTCGCGACCCGGTGACGCTCACGGCGGCGACGGTGATCCTCCTCGGCGTCTCGCTCGTCGCGGGAGCCATCCCCGGCGCGCGCGCCACTCGGGTCGATCCGACGGAGGCGTTGCGGTACGGGTAGGGGCTCACTCCGACCTTTGTAGCCAGATCACCAT
>DATBAW010000547.1:0-1948 GCA_036271335.1 Thermoanaerobaculia bacterium | reverse complement strand
CGGACCGGGCGGATGCCGCTCGACCAGGTCGGCGACGAGCCGCTGCGCGGCGAACCGCGCTTCGACGACGAGGAAATCCGTGCCCTCGACGCCTACGTCGGCTCGCTCGGCGAAGGGCCGGCGATCCCGAAGGTCGAGCCGGCCAAGGGCTCGGTCAGCGAAGGGATGAAGATGTTCACCGAATCCTGCGCCGGCTGCCACGGGATCGGCGCCAAGGGCGGGGTGGCGATCGGCGGCTACGCGCCGCCACTCGGCGAAGCGACGCCGACCGAGATCGGCGAGGCGATCCGCGTCGGCCCCTACATCATGCCGCGCTTCTCGGCAGCCCAGATCACCCCCGCCGACGTCAACTCGATCGCCCGCTACGTCGAACTGACCCAGGAACCTGAAGACGCGGGCGGCTTCGGGATCGGCCACATCGGGCCCGTCCCCGAGGGCCTGGTCGCCTGGCTGGCGGCATTGGTCGCGCTGCTCCTGGTGGCGCGGTTGATCGGCGAGCGCCTCGGCGGCAGTCGCGCCGACGACGAGGCGGAGGAGCCGCGATGAGGGCGCGGATCGCCACCGGCTTCGCCTGGCTCTTGCGCTACGCGCTCGCGGGGCTCGTCCTGCTGTTCTCGAAGCGGCCGACGGTTCGGCGCGAGGTCGAGATTCCCGCGAACCCCCGCGCCGAGACCTGGACCGCGCTGCTGCTCTTCGGCGCCGCCCTGGCGGGCCTCGCGTTCGTCGCGATCTACGCCTTCGACGACGCGAACACCCAGCTACTCGGCCTCTCGATCGCCGCCGCCCTCGCCCTGGTCGCCGCCGCCCTGATCCTCGCCGCAAGCCTCGTCGTCCCCCAAGAGACCCTCGAGGAGCCCCGCCCCGAATTCGCCGACCTCGACGATGTTGATGGGCCGAAAAGCGCTGATATAGAGCGCTTTTCGGCCCATCAACGCCAGAGCGTCGAGGGGGCGGCGCTGACTTTGCGGGAAGGGGGGGATGGGGTGACGCGGCGCAGGCTCTTGAAGGCGGCAGGAGGGGCCGCCGGGATCGGGATCGGGGCGGCGGCGCTGGCTCCTTTGGCCTCGCTCGGGCCGGCCGTCGGCGATCGGCTCGGGGCGTCGCCGTGGAAGGACGGGGTGCGGTTGGTCGAGGAGAACGGGATGCCGGTGAAGGCCGCCGATCTCGAGGTCGGCTCCTTCCTCACCGCCTTCGCCCAGGGCGCCGACAAAGATCAGCTCGCCACCTCGTTGGTCGTCGTCCGGGTCAAACCGGAGGAACTCGAACTGCCCGCCGACCGCGCCGCCTGGGCGCCGGAAGGGCTCCTCGCCTTCTCGAAGATCTGCACCCACGCGCAGTGCGCGATCAGCCTCTTCCGCTATCCCGCCTTCGCCGAACGCTCGCCTGGCCCGGCGCTGGTCTGCCCCTGCCACTACTCGACCTTCAACGTGCTCGACGGCGGCGAGCGGATCTTCGGTCCGGCGGTGCGAGCGCTGCCGCAGCTGCCGCTGCGGATCGAGGGGGGCTTCCTGGTCGCCGCCGGACCGTTCTCCGGCCCGGTCGGCGCCTCCTGGGGCCGGGTCCGGGAAGAAGAGTGAGGCGCCGCCGATGACCACCCGCCGCATCCTCGGCCTGGTCGAGAGCCGGACCGGCGGCGCCTCGGCCATGGCCAAGACGCTGCGCTACGTCTTCCCCGATCACTGGACCTTCCTCTTCGGCGAGATCGCGATGTACACGTTCCTGATCCTCGTCGCGACCGGGACCTACCTGGCGCTCTTCTTCGAACCGAGCAGCGCCCACGTCATCTACCACGGCGCCTACGCGCCGCTGCGCGGCCAGGAAATGAGCAAGGCCTACGCCTCCGCGGTCAACCTCTCCTTCGAAGTCCAGGCGGGCCTGCTGATCCGCCAGGTCCACCACTGGGCGGCCGACGTCTTCCTCGCCGCGATCACCGTCCACCTGATGCGGA
>DATBAW010000546.1:0-1999 GCA_036271335.1 Thermoanaerobaculia bacterium | reverse complement strand
AGGGGGAGATCGCGCAGCCGGTGCGGGAGCTCGCGCAGGGCGATCCGCAGGACCCGGCGGAGCCTTGCCGGCAGGACCCGGCGGGCGATCGACCTCAACGTTCCCAGGGGCCTACCACCCCTTCGGCGCCAGGATCGGCGCCAGCAGGTCGGGCCGCGACGCGTCGCGCTCCAGGTGCGGATAGCGCTCGCCGCCGGGGTAGCCGACCTTGAAGGTCTTGAGCAGATCGCCCTGCTGGACGGCGATCTCGATCGGCGCCCGCCCTCCCTTCGCCGCCTGGATCTGCTCGCCGAGCACCTCCGGCGTCCAGGCCCGGCCGTCGACAGCCACGATGCGCATCCCCGGCCCCAGCCCCGCTCCCCAAGCCGGCGCGCCGACGGCGATGTCGTCGATGGTGCCGTCGTCCTTCAACCAGACCCCCAGCGAGAAGCTCTCGTCGGTCCGCTTCGAGCTCCTGGCGCGCAGGGTCTGGTAGGCGTTCGGCTGGTCGGTGTAGACCAGCTTCCACCCCGCGCCCTCGATGCCGCCGAGCGGCGCGCGCGGCTGGACGGCGTAGACCCGCTCGGCGAAGAACCCCTTCCAGTCGTAGGGCACGATCTGACCGAGCGCGGCGTAGACGTCATCCCCCGTATACGGAACGACCGCCGGCGCCGTCGTGGCGCCGCCGAAGAAGAGGCGGCAGAAGTCGTCGAGCGACCGCTTCCCGCCGCTCTTCTGGCGGATGACGGTGTCGGCCTCCAGCCAGATCAGCCCCGATTCGTCGTAGTAGTCGAGCGCCCGGCGGTCGGCGGTCCAGGCGTTCGGCAGGCCGGAGAGGACCTGCGCCGAGACGGCGGTGTCGGCCAGCGGACGCCAGCTCCGGCCGGGGCGGTTGTGGTCCTGGTTGGCGGCGATCCAGGCGAGGTACTCGCGGCTCATCTCGACCGTCCGGATGCCGCTCCGCGAGGTCAGCAGGAAGTCCCCCAGGTAGCGCGTCAGGCCCTCGTAGACCCAGAGCAGCGAGGTGTCGAGCGGCTGCTGCGAGTCGCGCGCGGCGAGCCCCGCGGGGCGCCGGTACTTGCCGTTCCAGGAGTGGACGTACTCGTGCGGCAGCAGCGTCCCCTGGCGCACCAGCTCGGCCTCGTCCGAGAACATCGCCGCCGGCCCGCGGTCGTCGCTCGACTCGTGGTGCTCGAGACCGTTGTGGTCGACCGCGTCGCTGAGCGCGAGCAGCCAGCGGTAGGAGCCGTAGTGGCGCGCGCCGAACAGCGCCAGCGCCTCCACCGGCACGCGCCGGTAGGCGGCCAGCCGCTCCGCAGGTACTGCCAGCGCCGAGCGGCGGTCGGCGGCGAGGCTCAGGCGGAGCGGCGCCTCCGGGCTCCCCAGCTCGAAGGTCTGGAAGATGTCGCCGGCCAGCACCGGCGAGTCGATCAGGGTATAGACGCTCACCGGCGCGAAGGTCAGCAGGCCGTCCTTGCCTTCCTTCCCCTCGGGAACCAGCGCCGTGTCGTGTTGCCAGCCGGCCGGCAGGCGCAGGGCCGCGCGCACCGGGATGTCCATCGTGCCGGCTCCCAGCGGGTAGACCAGGAGGTCGTGCCAGTCGACGATCAGCAGGTGGGGCGTGGCGTTCTGCGTCTCGCCGTAGCCGAGGCCGTTGATCGCCTCGGGGGGCGAGAGGTAGTCGAGAGTCACCTCCACCTCGCCGGCGCCGGCCGGCACCTCCACCTTCACCAGGAACATGTCGAGCGGATCGCGGCGCCAGACCAGCGCCTTTCCCCGCGCCGAGACGGTGAAGCCGGCCACCTGCATGACCGGCCCGCTCGGCGCGTGCTCTCCCTGCACCCACTTCGGGTACGCCAGCGTCAGCTCCCCCGGCGCGGCGGGGATCACCAGCCGCGAGTGGAAGACGCCGCGCGGTGCATCCGTGGCATCCACCGTCAGCTCCATCGGGCGCGGCGTGGCGGCCAGCGCCGCGGACGCGGTCAGCAGCAGGACGATCGGGAAGGCACGCAGGCTGGGC
>DATBAW010000545.1:0-12471 GCA_036271335.1 Thermoanaerobaculia bacterium | reverse complement strand
AGACGTCCCGCCGTCCCCGTGGACTGCCAGGAGGTGTCGTGGACGGGCTGGGAAGTCTCTACAAAGAAGCGCTTCGATCAGCCGCGCTTTCCGCCGCGCCGGCTTCTAGCTCGCCGGCTTTACCGGCCTCCCCCAGGCCTTCGAGAGATCGGCGATCCTCTGCCGCGTCTCGGTGGCGGCGTGCTTGGCGCCATCGCCCCTGTCGTTCTGGAGAAGGGGATAGCTTTCCGTGAGCAGCTTCTCGGCCTCCTGATAGCGGCCCTCCGCGGTGAGGCAGGCTCCGAGAACGCTCTCGGCGTCGGCGACGCGCCAGGACGGCGGCTGCTTGACCCGAAAGACGGCAAGCGCCTCCCGGATTTTGGCTTCAGCCTCAAGAGGCTTGCCTTCACTCAACAACACCGCGGCAAGATTGCGCAGAAAAATCGCCCGCTTCTGAGGGTCGAAATCATGGTTCGCATCCGCGATCGCCAGTGCCTCCCGGTAATCGCTCTCCGCTTCACCCAGCTTATGTTCGTCCGTCAGGACGTGGCCAAGGTTGCTCAAGGAACCGGTGAGCTTCGCATTGGGACCCGGGTAAAGCCTCCTACGCATCTCCAGGGCTTGCCGATGAAATTTCTCCGCGCCGGCAAGGTCCCCTTCATCCTCTCGAACGGAAGCGAGATTGCCGAGGCTCGTGGCCAGATTGGGATCGGGAAGGTCACCGGCCAACTTTTGGCGTATCTCGAGAGCTTCCTTGTAATTTTCCTCCGCCTTCGCATAGTCGCCGTGCTTCTCATAAAGAGCGCCCAGACTGTTGAAGCTGTAAGCGATGTCCTTCGGGTCAGGATGAGGCAACTTTTGCTTGATCGAAAGCGCCTCCTTCAAGACCGCCTCGGCCTGATCGTACTTTCCGTTGCCTTCAAGCAAGTTTCCGTAATTGGATAATCCCTTGGCAAAGTCGAGAGTTCTCGCGGCCCCTTGTTTACGCTCGATAGCCAGGGCTCTCCCGCTAAGTAGCTCGACTTCGTTGTCATCTCCCAGCTCATGGAAGACCCCTGCCAGATTGTGAAGATCCTGGGCGACGATCAGATCCTCCCGTCCTCGCGTCTGGCTGTGCAGACGGAGGGCATCCTGCAACAAAGGCTTTGCTTGCGAATAAAGACCGAGGCTCTTATAGGACCTGCCCATGATCTCCTTGAGGTCACCCATCACCTCCGGCTGGTCACTGAGACTACGATCGATATCCTTGACTCCACGGTCGAGGACCGTTCGGACGCTCACCTCTTCTCCGTGCGTTTGAGCGGGATTGTCCTTGGACAGCAGGTCCTCCAGAAAATCCGAAACTCCCTGCGCCCGCTGCCGCTCGCGTTCCGCGCGCTGCCACTGCACGGTCACGCTGATGGCGAACGCCACGATCAGCAGGAGCGCGGCGGCGGCCAGCGCGACGCCCAGCTTGTGGCGGCCGACAAATTTCCGCGTCCTGTACCCCAGCGTGTCCTTGCGGGCGACGACCGGCAGCCCCTGGAGATGGCGCGACAGGTCGTTGGCGAACTGGTCGACCGAGGCGTAGCGGCGCGCGGGATCCTTCTGCATCGCCTTCAGCACGATGGTGTCGAGATCGCCGGCCAGCCGGCGGCGCAGGACCTCTCCCTCGGGCCGCAGCGCCACGTCCGCCGGGCCGATGACGCTGCTCGGGCGGGGCGGAGTCGTCTCGCAGATCTCCTTCGCGAGGCCCTGCGGGTCGCGCTTCCCGGAGCGGTAGGGCAAATGGCCGGTCAGCAGCACGTAGAGCAGCACGCCCAGCGAGTAGACGTCGCTCGCGGTGGTGATGGTCTCCCCCCGCACCTGCTCCGGACTGGCGTACTCGGGCGTCATCGGACGCAGCTCGACGCGGGTGAGGGCGAAGAGGTCCTGGTTGGGATCGAGCAGCTTGGCGATGCCGAAGTCGAGGAGCTTGGGGATACCCTCCGCCGTCACCAGGATGTTGCCGGGCTTGAGGTCGCGATGGACGATCAGGTTCTGATGGGCGAAGTGGACCGCCGAGCAGACCTGCCGGAAGAGCTCCAGACGCGCCGGCACCGGCAGCTTCCGGTCCCGGCAATATTCGTCGATCGGCACCCCCTCGACGTGCTCCATGACGAAGTAAGGGCGGCCGTCCTCGGTGGTGCCGCCGTCGAACAGCCGGGCGATGTTCGGATGGTCGAGGTGGGCGAGGATCTGGCGCTCGGAGCGGAAGCGGCGGACGATCTCCTCGGTGTCCATGCCGCGGCGGACGACCTTGATCGCCACGCTCTGCCGGAATTCCTGATCGGCCCGCTCCGCCAGGTAGACCGCGCCCATGCCGCCGCGGCCGATCTCGCGCACGATCCGGTAGGCGCCGATCCGCTGCCCCACGGCGAGCGGCTCGACCTCCTCCAGGCGGATGCGGAAGACCGGGGTCTCGATGAAGTCGCCGATCTCGGTTTCGGTGGCGGCGAGCGATTCCACCTCGTGCCGCAATTCGTCGTCTTCCCCGCAGGCCTGAGCGAGAAAAGCGGCCCTCTCGGACCCCTCCCGATCCAGGGCGCCGTCAAGGACGGCCTTGATCTGCTGCCAGCGCTCGGATGTCACCATTCCCCCGGAGCCCGCGGCTCCCGTCGTATTGTCCGTCTTCCTGAAACGCGAGAGCGGCCGCGCGAACGGCTCGCGGTCGTCCGCGCCTAGTGTTGCGCCAGCTCCCGGTAGAGCCAGAGCCTGGCGGTCCGCCACTCGCGCTTGACCGTGGTCACGGAGACCTCCAGGAGGTCGGCGATCTCCTCGTGGCTCAGGCCGGTGAAGAAGCGCATCTCGACGATCTTCCCCTGGCGCGAGTCGATCTTGCCGAGCCGGGACAGGGCGTCGTCCAGGGCGACGACGAGGTCGGCGTCATTGATCAGCTCGGGGATGGCGAGGCTCTCGTCCAGCGAGACCTTGGGCGCGCCGCTCCCCCGCTTCGCCGCCTGCCGTCCCTTGGCGTAGTCGACCAGGATGCGCCGCATCATCAGGGCGGCCACGCCGAAGAACTGCTGGCGGTTCTGCCAGCGGATCTTCTTCTGGTCGAACAGGCGCAGGTAGACCTCGTTGACCAGCGCCGTGGGCTGCAGAGTGTGGCCATCGCTCTCCCGCTGGAACAGCCGCTTGGCGATATCTCGCAAATCTTCAAATACGAGCGGAATGAGCTTCTCCAGGGCCGAGGGGTTTCCCTGGCTCCAGTCCTGGAGAAGGCGGGTGACGTCCGATGTGGGAGTAGACATCTGGCTACGGGATTTTAGCAGAGGCGGCGGCGGGATCGTCGCGGCGGCGTGATCCCCTTTCCGGAGCCTTCTCGCGTTCCCGGTCAGGACCGGTTCCATGCGGGACCGGCCTCCTCGTCAAGGGGCGGCTCGCTGGCCGGGCAAAACGACCGCCGCCCGTCCACGCAGGCCGCCCCCTTTTTTTCAGCGCTCGGCGGGTTTCTGCGCGGTTTCGATCTCCAAAGTGCTCTCGGCGAGCGGCGGACTGCCCGCGTCCGAGACGATGCGCACCCGGTACTCGCCGTCGGGCAGGAGCGCGCGCTGCAGGACGATCCGGACCTCGCTCGACGGCGTCAGGCGCACGCGCCGGCTCCGCCAGACGAGCTTCCCTTCGGCCGTAACGATCTCGAAACGCCCCTGCTGATCCGGGACCGCCCCGTCCAGCACCAGGAGGAGCAGGATGTGGCTCGCCCCTGGCCGGACCTCCAGGCTGGTGCGGCTGCCGCGGGTCTGCTCGCCGAGATCGAGCTCGCGGGAGGGAACGTCGAAGAGCGGTTGCGAGAGCTGTCTCACCTCGCTGCGCAGCTGGACGACCCATACCGACAGACCGATCGCCAGGAGCGCGAAGATCGCCGCCAGCGGGTAGTCCTCCCAACGGCGCGGACGGGACCGCGACCGCCGCTGCGACGCGGCCAGGACGAGGCTCAGAGCCTGTTCCGGGACGTCCCGGATCCAGTCCACGTACTCGGGGTCCACATCCACCTCCTCGGCGAGGGGGGAGGGTTCGAGCGTGCCGGCTTCCACCCTTCTGAAGTGCTGGCGCGCTTCGGCGACCGTCTCCGGCGCCAGCGAGCCCGAGCGCTTCGCGGCGGCGAAGAGGCCGGCGTCGAGCCAGGCGCCGAAGCGGCAGCGCAGGCTCAAAGGGCCGCCGCGGGCGCCGGCCGGAACCTCGACGTCGGCGCTGCCGGCCGCCGGATTCGCGTCGGCGGGGACCGCCAGCAGCTCGCCGGCGCCCGTCGATCGCCGCTCCAGGATCGCCCATTCCACCGGCAGCTCCGCCGTCGCCGCCAGGACGAAGAGGTCCCCCGGCGACGGCGGTCCGCCCTGTCCCGCGCGGCCGGCGGCGAAGACCGCCTCATCCCGGGCTCGCGGGGCCGGCGCGGACAGCCGCTCGCGAGCGTCTTCGATGGACATCAGAATCAGCCCTCCCGTCCTGCACGCTGGCGGACCTCGTCAGGTCAGCGAGACGGCGCGGCCGGAATGGGCGGCGCGGCATCGCTCGAGGAGGTCCCCCAGGATCTCATAGAGCCCCGGCAATCTTTCGCGAGGAATCCGCAACTCCTCGGCGAGCCGGCGAAGGGAGGGACGCTCACCCTCCGCCACTTCCCTCAGCCACTGATCGAGCCGCGCGTCCGCCGGCTCCAGCGCTTCCCCCTCCGACGCCTGAACCCTGACGAACTGCCAGAGAACGTTCAGGTACCCCCGCGTCTTCTCACTGATCTCGAGACGCCGCACGGAGGTCAGCACGCAGTCGACCAGCCGGCGGAAGAGCTGGCGGTCCTCGACCCCCAGGTCGGGCCGCGTCAGGCGCACCGGCCCTCTCCGCTCATCCTCTCCCGTCTGCGGCGCCGTCTCGCCCTGCGACTGGTCGAGGATCGCCGCCCATCGCGCCCGGACGTCCGCCTTCAGGGGATCGACCAGATCCTTGAAACGGAAGACGTCGACGCCATCCTCCCGCAGGTCGGGCAGCCGCTCGCGCAGGCGCTCGACCACCTCTTCCTGCCGCAGGCCGCGCAGGGTGACCAGGTCCGGCAGCAGGGCGTCGTTCCAGCGCGCCACCCGGGCTGCCACGAGCCCCGGCGGCAGTGCCGGGACGTCCGTGCCGGCAATGTCGGCAGTGCCGGCGAAGCTCAGAACCGTGTCGTTGCGGACCCGCTCGTCGCCGGCCACCAGGTGCAGCTCCCCCGCCGCCAGCGCCGCCCTCACCGCGGACCGCAACACCTCGAAGACCTGCGAGCCCACGGGATCGTGCTCCTTCTGGCGCTCGTGCAGGAAATGCCGGATGTTCAGGACGACCAGGCCGTCGACGTTCGGCTTCACCCCGAGCTGCGCGCTCAGGCTCCGCAGGCGCTGGACGAAAATGTAACTGTAGCATTCGATCAACAATTCTTCAAAAGCGTCCGACGCCCCTCCTCCCGGCGCCGTCCAACTCTCCCAACCATAGATGCCGAGGTAGTCCGGCGGGCTCTCCCAGAGGCCCCGCCGCTTGAGCTCGCCGCGCAGGGCTCCCCGCAATTCAACCCAGAGCGGCTCGAAGCGAGACGCGTCCAGCGGTCCCTTCGCGGTCGTCAGCAGGCGGACGTGCTCGGTGAAGGCCCCCGGCGTCTCCGCAGGCGGCCGCGGTCCTCTCCCCCTCCAGGAGAAGCCGGCGAGTATCAAGCCCGTTCCATTCCGTCATAGAACGCGAATTTTTCTCTTCCATCGGTCCGCTCCCGCCAATCCGCAAAACCTTCCCGTTAGTCCCTGTCTGAGGCGAGGTTGGGACGTCTCGAGCCGGCCGGCAAACGCACCGGCCTTAACCGCTCCGGCGGTGAGGCCGGATTCCCAGAAACGCAATCCATTCAACGTTTCTAGGGGCCGTTTGGCCCGAAAGGGAAGGTCATGTCCAAGGTGCGTTCGAACAGCCGCCAGGCTCTGCTTTCGATCACTTTCCTCACGCTTCTCGCAACCACTGCTTTCGTGCATCCCGCCGCGGCTCAGGAGTGCCAGTCCGCGCTGGAGAGCTCGACGGGGGCCGTCCCGCTGAGCAACGCCGCGTCCACCAACAAGACCAAAGGGGTCGACGAATGGGATGTCGAGGTGATCAAGATCGCGACCACGCTCCCCGGCGTGATCGAGGTCACGGGCACCGGCGACGACGCTCAGGATTCGGTGTACACGCAAGGGACGACCGAGACCCATCCGCTCGTCGACAGCGCGACGCTGGCGACCGGCTCCCGGACCCTGCGGGTGGTGGTGCCGGCGGGGCTCCACTGCATCGAGGTGGCGCCGTCCGAGGACGCGACCGGCGACTATGAGGTCGCGGCCACGTTCACCGACGCCTGCCATCTGAACGATACGGACGACCACGGCGACAGCTTCCTCTGCGCCACGCCGCTCGCCATGAACGGCACCGACAGCGGCGAGATCACCTCGAGCGTCGCCACGGACTACGACATGTTCTCGTTCGTGGTGGCCACCTCCGGGTCGATCACCGTCGCCAGCACGGGGACCGGCCACGTGACCGGCATGCTCTACGACGGCACCGGCGCCCTCCTGGCCTCCGACAACACCGACGGCTCGGTGGCGAACTTCACCATCACCTCGTCGCTGGACGCCGGCACCTACTACGTCCGGGTCTCGGGAGCCGACCTGAGCTACTACGGGATCGGCGTCTCCGCGGCGCCGTAACCGCCCTCCTCCTCAGACCACCTCAGACCGGCGGCGAGCTGTCATCGTCGTCGCCGGACTCCTCCCCCGCCTCCACATCGACGCGGCCTGGATGACCGGTCGGCTTGACCTGATGGTTGAGCCGGCCGATCACCAGGTCGCGCTCGCCCGGCAGGTACATCTCGGACGCCTTGGTGACGCTCCAGGAGTAGCCGGCGAGCGTGCCGTCCGGACGGGCGTAGAGCCGGAACGTCCCCTTCCCGACGCCGCTGTGGAACTTCCCCTTCGCGTAGTGACGGGTGTCGGTCGGGCCGTGGCCGGTATGCGAGGAATCGATGACCTCGATCTCGTACTGCTCGGTGCCGGCGACGACCGGCTCGGTGGCCCGCCGCGCCTCCGGCCGCGAGGCGGCGAGCAGCACGTGGCCGGTGGGCTTGCTCCCCGCCGGATACTTGATCGCCAGCACGTCGCCCGGCCGGATGTCCGCGATCCGCGTCACCCGATCGAAACCGTGGCCGGCCGCGATGGCGTCGTGGAAGCCGGCGGCGCGCGGGAACTTGCCGTCCAGCCAGCCGGCGAAGTCGGCGGCCCGGTAGCCGTAGGCCTGCATCATCAGGTGGGCGACGAGAGCGCTGCAGACGCTCCGGTTCCGCGTCTCGGTGGCGCCGTTCACCCCGGACCAGGTGACGACCGTCGGCCGTGACGCATAGAGGTTGGTCTCCGGATTGACCCCGGCGACCAGCCGCCGCGCCCATTCCAGGTGATCGGGAGCGTCCGCCGCCCCCGCGAGGCCGGCGAGCGGCAGGATGAGGGCTGCGAGCAGAGCGGCAGGCGCCAAACGGCGTGGCATGGCTGGTCTCCCCTGGGAAGACAGGAGTCTATAGCACGCGCGCTACTCCCGGGACACGCCGCAGGGCCGCGGTCGACGCCCAGCTCAGGGCCACCGTGCCCAGGAACGCCAGCGTCCCCTTGACCAGCGCCGGGAACGGCGCCGCCAGCAGCGCGAGCTGGAGCCAGCTCGCGAAGGCATAGTGGAGGAGGTACATGCCGTAAGCGTTGTCGCGCAGGCTGTCGAAGATCCGGCTACGGCGCCGCGCGAACCGCGTGAACAGGGCGAGGAATGCGAAGCCGGACGTGGCGCAGCACACCACGAAGGCGAGATCGCCGCCGATTTCCCACCCTTTCGCACCGGGACCCGCGGTGATGGCGACGACGATCACGGTCAAGGCCAGGGCGAAGACCACCAGCGCGGCCACCAGCCAGCGGAGCCACCGGCGTGCCAGCCGGCCGTCCGGCGCCAGCAGACCGCGCTGGAGCCCGAAGGCGCCGACGCCGACGCCCGCCAGGAAATAAGCGAAGTAGAAGAACAGCCGGCTGGTCTGGAAGGTGAACGGCCCGAACGCCGCCCATGCCATGCCATTGAAGGCGATCTCCATGGGAACGTAGACGGCGGCGGAGACCCCCACCAGCAGCGCGAAGAAGGCCAGGGGGCGCTCCTTGGCGCGCGAGGAAAGCCGGCCGAGCGACTCCCCCCAGCGCGGCGACCACCGGTAGAGCCCGGCGGCGACGGCGGCGAAGGCCAGCAGGACCCAGAGGAACCAGGCGGGACCGGCCGGCCAGCCGTCGAGCGCCCGCCACTGCCGCCAGAAGCCCGCGAATCCCTGAGTCCCTCCCGATTGCAGGTAGGCCGGATAGTAGGCGAGCGGCGCCACCAGGCCCGCGGCCACGACGAAGGGAACCCCGAGCCGGAGCGCGCGGTCGCGCAGGAACGTCCCGCTCCCCTTGCGCCGCAGGCTCGACTGCACGAACAGTCCCGACAGCAGGAACATCAACGCCATGAAGAACATGTCGTTGAAGCTGTTGAACAGGCTGAACCCCGCCCACCGCCGGCTGTCGATGACGGGGAACGCCCGCCACCACTGATTCGGACCGTTCAGGGCGGTCGGAGGGGCAGCCGGACCGTATGGGTTGTAGGCGAGCACCGCGTGATGGGCCAGCACCAGCACGGTGACGACGGCCCGCAAATAGCCGACGGCCACGTTGTCGTCCGACTGGACGAGGGTCGCCGGCTCCGCGGTCGCGGCCGGAGGGACGAAAGTCGCAACGGCCGGCGGCCCCGCGGGCGCCGGCGTCAGAAAGCTTGTCGATTCCAGGTTCATGATCGTTCCTCGGGGACCCGGTTGATGAAATGGGTCCTGCCTTTATCCTGGGCCCGGCGTGCCGCGGCCGGAAGCGGAATTTGACCAACCGGCCTTGCGGCTTGACGAACGGACGCTCGGTACGCTCAGAAGGGGTTGCTGGCGAGGGCCTTCAACCTCTCGTGATAGGTGCGGCCGGAGCGCACGCGGACGCCGTTGGCCAGGGTCACCACGTACTCGCCATGGGCCGCCGGCTCGAGCTCCCGGATCCGTCCGACGTTGACGATGATCGAGCGGTGGATGCGCAGGAAGGTCGCGGGGTCGAGCGATTTCTCCAGCGTGTTCATCGCCACGTGGGCGAGATGCGACGTCTGGCCGGCGTGCAGCCGGACGCGGGTGTTTGCCAGACCGATCCCGCCCGTCACGGCGCCACCCGGGAGGCAGGCCGGGGCCGTCGTCCCGCACCTGGATCTCCAGGATCTCGCCGTGCCGCGTGGCGCGGATCTCCAGCCGACCCGCTGCCGTCCGCCGGCCGATGCCGTGACGGATGGCGTTCTCCACCAGCAGCTGCAAACCCAGATGGGGAACCAGGGCGTCGAGCGTCCCGGGGCCGGCGGAGATCTCGACGCGCAGGCGGTCCTGGAAGCGGACCTCCTCGATCGACAGGTAGAGGTCCAGGTACTCCAGCTCGCGCCGCAGCGGCACCTCCTGGGCCTCGACCTCGTCCAGCACGCAGCGCAGGAGGTCGCCGAGGCGGGCGAGCATCTCCTCCGCCTGCGCGCCCTCCCCCTGGCGCACCAGCACCATGATGGCGTTCAGGGTATTGAACAGGAAATGCGGCTGGAGCTGTCCCTTCAGCGCGACCAGCTGCGCCTGCACGAGCTGAGTCCTGAGCTCGGAGGCCTGCAGCTCCAGTTGCAGCGCCTGCCGCCGCCGTTCCTGGTACTGGCCGTAATAGTGGAAGGCGTACTGGATGCCGAGGATCGTCCAGTACGACACGATGTTGCTGTTGAATCCGAGCACCAGCAGAGAGATGAAGGTGACGACGAAGCTGGGCTTCAGGACCGCCGCCAGGATCCCCAATCGCACCAGGATCGCGGCGTCCAGTGTCAGATGGAGGAGCGAGAAGGCGACGCTGAAGAGCAGATGCAGGGCGCCGCGCCGCAGCCAGACCCGCCGTTCGAAGGGAAACCGCCGGCCGAGCCAGAGCACGCCGGGAGTGAGCGCCGCCGCGAGATAGACCCCGACCAGCCAGGAGAGCAGCGTGCTCCACCAGGGGATCGGCATGTGCCAGAGAGCGTTGCGCGCCACCTCCTGGCTGCAATAGAACAGTCCGATCACCGTCCACGCGATGAAGTAGAGGCCCAGCCTCTGCAACTTGCCACGGTCTATGATGCTCATCCGCCCGCAAGCTTACCGCGCGGCGGGCACCAGGAACCCGCAACCGAAAGGAGAACGGAATGAGCCAGGTCACGACTCTCGCCGATCAACTGGAGCGTTCCTTTCATGGCGGCGCCTGGCACGGTCCGTCGGTGACCGAGGCGCTCGCCGGCGTCGACGCCACCGCCGCCGCCGCTCATCCGCTCGCCGGAGCGCATTCGATCTGGGAGATCGTGCGCCACCTGACCGCCTGGAACGAGATTCCCCTGCGGCGGATCGAAGGCGAGAGGCTCGAGGGCCTCTCGCAATCTCAAGACTGGCCGTCGGTCGGCGACGTTTCCCCCGAAGCCTGGCGCGCCGCGCTCGCGGCGCTCGCGGAAGCTCACGCCGCCCTCCAGGCCCGCGTCCGCGCGCTGACCGACGCCCAGCTCGACGATCCGGTCGGCGGCAGCGATCCCACGGTCCGCGGTCTGCTCTTCGGCGTCGTCCAGCATCACGCCTACCACGCCGGACAGATCGTGCTGCTCCGGAAGGCCGTGGCCGGCGTGCCCTAGCCGCCGGCGACCGGCTTGGACGATCCTCCGCCGCCGAAGTTGACGGCCTCAGAGAAATGCACTTATGCTCCAAGGCCTATTTATACGGAGGTGTCCATGAAGAGAACCGCTTTCGTCGCCGCCCTTGCCCTCACCGCTCTGGCCTCCATGCCGGCGCACTCGCGCGGCACCTGCTCCGCCTCGCTCGAGACCGACTACTACAACAATGCGGCGCACACGACCAAGGTGGGAATGTGCGTCATCACCTGCCAGCAGTGGGACCTCGACCCTGGCGCGACGGGCAAGTGCACTGGAACGATCACGAGCTTCCCCGGGGGCGGTCCCCTGCGCCAGTGCCCCTGCCCTCCCTAGGTAGCCTGTCAAGGCAAAATTGACACGTTGCTTAGATCCCCCTGGGACCGCCGGCGTCCCGCCGGCTCTGACTAAAACTAGCCAAAGCGGAGTTAGAGCCGGCGGGACGCCGGCGGTCCCAGGGGGATCTCACCCAAGCATGGGGTGACGAGCCACTCGTCTCTCCGACGGCTTCCAGCTTCCTTCCTACCTTCCAGCGGCCGGCTCGATGAGGAGCCGGCCGGGTTGTCATCCCAGCAGCGGCGGCTCGGCGCGCTCGCCTGCTATATTGGGCGTCAGCAGCGAATCCATCCAGGCCGGCTCTACTGTTCATCGTCGGAGGACGGCTGCTCGGCTGGCGTCGAGAGGAGGCGGCATGAGGGTGGCACTGAGAGGCGGCAACGGGGTGTTCATCAGCGCGGCGAACGGCGGCGGCGGCGAGGTGGTGGGCGACCGTGAGGCGGCCGGACCCGACGAAACGTTCCGGATGGAACGGTACGACGGTCGCCGGGTCTCCTTCCAGACCGCGAACGGCCACTATCTCTCCGCCGACCGAGACAGCGGCAGAGTGCTGGCGAATGGAGTGACGGTCGGAGACAACGAGGCGTTCGCTCTGGTCGACCTGGGAAACGGAGTCAACGCGCTCGAGACCTCGCATCGGACCGACTTCAGACACTGGTACGTCAGGGGAGGACCGACGGTCACGATCAGGACCGGAGTTCTCGACAGCAAGGATCAATTCCAATTGATCGTCCTCTCCGACCCGTGGATGGAGGCCGCCTACGACCAGATCAAGGACAAGACGCTGGCCGAGCTCTGCCTGCCCGGCACCCACGATTCCGGCACCTATGAGCTGTTCAATATCCTGGCCCCCGATGCCACCGACGTCATCCGACAGCTCTGGAACCGGTTCGGGATCGGCGGGGCCACGGCGATCGATCAGTTCGTCAAGGGCATGGCGGTCACTCAGACCAAGACGTTCTACCAGCAGTTCGAGGCCGGGGTCCGCTATATCGACCTGCGCGTGTGCATCATGGATGGCAAGTTCTTTACCTGCCACACCCTGCGCGGGCACCTGATCTCGACGCTGATGCACGACGTCCGCAGGTTCCTCGACGAGAACCGGAAGGAAGTCCTCGTTTTCAAGGTCGGATTCAAGGGCATCGCCTCCAACGAGGTGAGAGAGCAAGCCTGGAGCGAGATGCGAGGCATCGTCGAACCTTACTTTTACAGGCCGAGCATCGGCGAGCTGCTCAGGCAGCGTTTCTCCTGTCAGCGGCGGTTTGAAACGGCGTGATTCCGGCGGTCAGGAAGGCGTATTGACCAAGCGGCATCATCCTCGCGCCGCAGGCGCGGCATCGTTGGGGTTGAGGCGGGTGAGAATAGGGGGCGAAAGGAGCCCGGCCGCGG
>DATBAW010000544.1:0-17831 GCA_036271335.1 Thermoanaerobaculia bacterium | reverse complement strand
GATTTGATCAGTGGTTGGGCGTTCGCCGTCAGAGCTGTCAGACCGAAGATGAGCGTGGCCGCTCCGGCCACCAGAACTCGCCGCATGGGGATTCCCTCCTGAAGAAGATCAACCAGCGGCGGCATTATCTACGGAAAAGCTTCCCGATGTTTGCTTCTACGAGGACGTTCGTTGCTTTCCGGAGGACGGCGGCGTGGCGGTGATGGGTTGTCGCGGGGATGTAACCGGAGCCGCGCCCGGAATCAGCGGGTGGGCACCCTCTGTTACACTGGATGCTCCCACGGCGGGTCCGCCCCAGAGCCATCCACACTTCCATTGAGACACAACCAACGATGACTCAAGTCACTCTCGCCGAGGAGGGCCTCGACACCCTGTTCGGCACTCAGGACGAGAATTTGCGGCGGATCGAGCGGACGTTCGGGGTCAACCTGACGGCCCGCGGCAGCGAGCTGCACATCCACGGCGACCCCGAGCGGGTGGCGGTCGTGGAGCGGCTGCTGGCGGAGCTCGCCGCCGTCACCGCCAAGGGGTACCGTTTCCGACCCGGCGACGTGCAGACGGCGATCCGCATCGCCGCCGAGGCGCCGGACACCTCGCTGGTCGAGTTCTTCCTCCCCGAGGGGATGCTGGCCTCGGTGCGGCGGATGGTGGCCCCCCGGACCTACAAGCAGCAGCTCTATCTGCAGGCGATGATCGACCACGACATCGTGATCTCGATCGGCCCCGCCGGCACCGGCAAGACCTTCCTGGCGGTGGCGATGGCCGCCGCCGCGCTGGCCGAGAAGAAGGTGCGGCGGATCATCCTCGCCCGGCCGGCGGTGGAGGCGGGCGAGAAGCTCGGCTTCCTCCCCGGCGACCTGGTGGAGAAGGTCAACCCCTACCTGCGGCCGCTCCACGACGCCCTGCACGACATCATCGGCTTCGAGAAGGTGGCGCGGATGCTGGAGCGTGGGATCATCGAGATCGCCCCGATCGCCTTCATGCGCGGGCGGACGCTCAACGACAGCTTCATCATCCTCGACGAGGCGCAGAACACCACGCCCGAGCAGATGAAGATGTTTCTCACCCGCATCGGCTTCAACTCCCAGGCGGTGATCAACGGCGACGTCACCCAGGTGGACCTGCCGCAAGGGCGGATGTCCGGGCTGCGCGAGGTCCAGGAGGTCCTGGCGGGGGTCGAGGGGATCAAGTTCTTCTACTTCGACCAGCGCGACGTCGTCCGCCATCCCCTGGTGCAGAAGGTCGTAACGGCGTACGATGCGTTCGAGCAGCGCAAGGTCGAGCGCGAGGCGGAGATGCGCGCCGCCCGCCAACTCGCCGCGCGGGGCGCCTCCGCGGCGGGAGGCCTCCCTTCTTCGTCTTGAGCCGCGGAGGCTGCTCCTCCGCGGCGGGCCAGTGACTCGGAAGCCATGGCTCGCGACACCGACCCTCTGAACGTCACCGAGATCCGTCCCGTCTCCAGCGGGACGGGCACGATCCGGCTGCGCAAGCGGACGCGCCCGCGCGACCTCTGGGAGAGCGCGCTCGCGCGCCCCTGGGCCTGGCTCGGCGCCTTCCTGCTCCTCGGCACCTGGTGCCTGCAGCCCGGCGCCTTCCACTTCTCGCGGCGGGCCGAACCCGGCACCATCGCCGACCGCGACTACGTGGCCTCCCGTGACCTGCCGCT
This sequence comes from Thermoanaerobaculia bacterium, assembly GCA_036271335.1. Classification (GTDB taxonomy): domain Bacteria; phylum Acidobacteriota; class Thermoanaerobaculia; order Multivoradales; family UBA5704; genus DATARR01. The sequence goes on along the minus strand of DATBAW010000544.1, from coordinate 16,165 downwards.
CGTCGACGACGAGGCGACGGCCAGGAAACAGCGCGCCGCCCGCGACGCCGTGCTGCCGGTCTACGATTTCAATCCGGGAGCGATCGCCGAGCGCGAGGGGCAGATCGCCCAGCTCTTCGCCCAGGGGCGTGGTCTGCTGGCGGCGGCCGGCGGCGGTGAGGCGGCGGCCCGCGAGGCGGTCGTCCGCGCCCTGTCCGCGGAGCCGGCGAGCCCGCAGGCGCCCCGCTCTATCCGGCTGACCGAGGCGCAGGCGGAGCTGCTGGCGCGCAAGGGGTTCTCTCCCGAGTTGGAGGACCACCTGCGCGGCGCCCTCACTCAGGTGCTGCGCCGCGGCGTGGTCGCCAACAAGGACCTGCTGCTGGAGAACCGCCTGCGCGGGGTCACCCTGCGCAATCTCGCCACCGGCGCCGAGGGGTCCCACTTCGACCTCTTCGACCACGTCGGCTATCCCGGCGAGGCGCGCGACGACTTCGAGGCCGAGGTGCGGAGCTGGGGGGGCTACAGCGTGGCCGACCGCCGGTTGCTGGTCGACCTGCTGGCGGAGAGCGCGCCGCCCAACCTGCTGCTCAACCAGAGCGAGACGCTGCAGCGCCAGGACGCCGCCGCGGATAGCGTTGGCCAAGTGTTCAACCAGCTCCTCCAGGGGCAGGTGATCGTCCGCAAGGGGGATCCGATCGATCCCGTCCACTCGCGCATCATCGCCCAGATGCAGGGGGAGCGGCAGCCCGGCCGCCAGCTCCCCCCGCTCGTCGCCGCGATGGGTCTGCTGGCGCTGATCGCCGGGGTGGTCTGGCTCTCCCAGGCGAAGGAGCGGGTGGCGAACCACGAGCGCGGCCGCCTGTTCGCCGAAAGCCTGCTGCTCCTCCTCCTCGCCCTGCTGGGAACGAGGTTCTGCTTCGTGGTGGCAGGGGCGCTCGCCGGCGCCTTTGACGCGCCTCCCCTGAATTCGGCGCACAGCTACGCCTACGCCATCCCGTTCGCCGCCGCCGCCCTGGTGTCGATGCTCCTGCTCGGCCGGAACATCGCGCTGATGACCTCGGTGCTGATCTCCGTCCTCGCCGCCCGCCTCACCGGCGACGACAGCGCCTGGGTGGTCTTCTACAGCCTCGCCGGCTCGCTGGCGGCGATCTACACGCTGGAGGGGAACCGCTTCCGCCACCGGCTGGTGATGGTGCGCGTCGGCCTGGTGGTCGGCGCGGTCAACCTGCTGATGGCGCTGATCCTGACCGCCTTCGCCACCGCCAGCCGCGGCCTGGTGCAGGTGGGGTTCGATCTCCTCTGCGCCTTCGCCGGCGGCCTCGCGGTCACCGCCGTCGCCAGCTTCGCCCTGCCGATTCTCGAATGGGCGCTGGGGATCACTACCGACATCAAGCTGGTCGAGCTGTCGAACACCAACCTGCCGCTGCTCCGGAAGCTCGCCTTCGAGGCCCCCGGCACCTTCCAGCACTCCCTGATGGTCGCCAACCTCGCCAAGGAGGGGTGCGAGGCGATCGGCGCCGATCCGGTGCTGGCCTACACGTCTGGCCTCTACCACGACGTTGGCAAGGTGCTGCGCCCCGACTACTTCGTGGAGAACCAGCGACCCGGCCACAACCGGCACGACAAGCTCCTCCCCTCGATGAGCGCGCTGATCCTGATCAACCACGTCAAGGACGGCGTCGAGCTGGCGCGCGAGCACCACCTGCCGCGGGTGATCGAGGACGCCATCCAGCAGCACCACGGCACCCGGCTGATGAAGTTCTTCTATAGCAAGGCCCAGGAGCAGAAGGACCCCGACGCCACCGACGTCACCGACGCGAAGTACCGCTATCCGGGACCCTCGCCGCAGACCAAGGAGATGGGGGTGCTGATGATCGCCGACGCCGTGGAGGCCGCCAGCCGCACCCTGACCGAGGGGACGCCGGCGAAGATCCGCGGCCTGATCCGCACCATCGTCGACGACTGCCTCCACGACGGCCAGCTCGACCACACCGACCTCACTCTCGCCGATCTGCGCCTCGTCTCGGAGTCCTTCCTGCGGGTGCTCTCCAACATCTTCCACCAGCGGATCGACTACCCGGGCTTCGACTTCAACGCCGCTCCCCAGCGCGAGAAGAAGCCGATCCGCTTCCAGGCCTCATGAGTCGAGAGACCCCTCCAGACCGCGAGATCGTCCTGCTCAACCCCAACCGCTACGCCGAGGCCGGCACGCGGCGGCTGCTGCCATGGCTCGACGAGCTGGTGGCCGCGGTCGCCCCGCAGGCCGCCAGCCTGGGCGTGCGCTTCGTGGGCGACCGCGCCATGCGGCTCACCAACCGCCGGTTCCGCGCCAAGGACCAGACGACCGACGTCCTGTCGTTCCCGGGCGGCGACGATGGCGACGGCCACCTGGGGGACATCCTGATCTCCGTCCCCGCCGCGCGCCGCCAGGCCGTCGAGGCTGGCCATGCCGTCGACCGCGAGCTGAAGATCCTGCTGCTGCACGGCATCCTCCACTGCCTGGGCCACGATCACGAGACCGACCAGGGGGAGATGGAGCGGCTGGAGCGGCGGCTGCGCAAGCGATGGCTGGCCACCGAGGCGACGTCTTGAGGCGGTGCCGTTGAGCTCGCTCGCCGCCCTGATCTGGGCGTTCGCCCTCCTGGTGCCGGTGGCGGTGATCACCGCCACCCTCTCGGCTCTGCTCGAACGGAGCGGTCCCATCCGCCTGCGCCATTGGGCCGAGGAGGCCGGGGGATCGCTGCGCAAGCTGCTCGAGGTGCCGGTCCATTTCGGCGTCTTCCGCTACCTGCTGTCGGTGCTGTCGCGGACGCTGCCGATCGTCCTCGCCGCCCTCCTCACCGCGATTCTCACCCGTCTCGACCGCGCCCATCCGATGCTCTGGGCGTTCCTCGCCGTCCTCCTGCTGGTGGCGGGGGCCGAGGTGGTCAACCGGACGCTGGTCGGCCAGGACCCCGAGCGCTCGTTGCGGGCGCTGACCCGCGTCTACCGCGCCACGCTCTGGCTGCTGTCGCCGCTGGTGCGGCTGGTGTCGCCGTTCATCCCCATCGAGGCCTTCGAGCGCCACGAGGAGGGGGAGGACGACGCCGCCTCCGACGAGGAGATCGAGGCGTTCATCGACGTCGGCACCCGCGAGGGGATCCTCGAGCCGGAGGAGGGGGAGTGGCTGTGGGGGATCGTCGGCTTCGGCGAGACCCAGGCGCGCAGCGTGATGACGCCGCGCATCGACCTCGTCTGCGCGCCGGTCGACGCCAGCCTCGACGCCCTCGCCGACCGCTTCGTCGAGTCCGGCCACTCGCGCGTCCCGGTCTTCGAGGACTCGGTCGATCACATCATCGGCATCCTGCACATCCGCGACCTGCTGCGCGCCTTGCGCGCGGCGCCGCCGCCGGTCGTCCGCGACCTGCTGAAGCCCCCCCTGTTCATCCCCGAGACCAAGCCGCTCGGCGAGCTGCTCAAGGAGCTCCAGGCCCGATTCCAGCAGGTGGCCGTGGTGGTCGACGAGTACGGCGGCACCGCCGGCCTGGTCACCATGGAGGACCTGCTGGAGGAGATCGTCGGCGAGATCATGGACGAGCACGAGGCGCTGGCGGCGGAGCTGGAGCCGCTGGAGAACGGCGCCTACCGGCTCGACGGCCGCGCCCACATCGAGCTGCTCGACGAGCTGTTCGGCGTCGAGATCGAGGACCCCGAGTACGAGACCGTGGCCGGCCTGATCTTCAGCGTCCTCGGCTACATTCCGCAGGTGGGAGAGACGGTGGAGTCCCATGGCCTCCGCTTCATCGTCGAGGCGGTCGCCGACCGCCGCATCCAGACCGTGCGCGTCGAGCGGATCGACGCTGCCGAGGAGGCCCGGGAGAGCGAAGCCTGATGCCGAAGTCCGGAACCGTGGCGCTGGTCGGCCGGCCCAACGCCGGTAAATCGACCCTGATGAACCGCCTGCTCGAGGAGAAGCTCGCCATCGTCTCCGACAAGCCGCAGACGACCCGCCACCGCATCGTCGGCATCCTCTCCGGCGAGCGGGGGCAGATGGTCTTCTACGACACCCCCGGCATCCACCGGCCCCTCCACCGGCTCAACCGCCAGATGGTGCGCTACGCCCTCGACGCGATGAACGACGCCGACGTCTCCTGCCTGCTGGTCGACGCCGCCGAGAAGTTCGGCAAGGGGGACGCCTACGTGCTCGACCTCGCCGGCAAGGCCAAGGAGCCGCGCGTGCTGGCGCTCAACAAGGCCGACCGGATGAAGAAGCCGAACCTGCTGCCGCGCATCGCCGAGTATGCCAAGAGCAACCTGTTCAAGGAGATCGTGCCGATCAGCGCCGCCACGGGAGAGAACTGCGACCGCCTGCTCGACGTCCTCTGGGACCTGCTGCCGGAGGGGGAGCCGCTGTTCGATCCCGAGCTGCTGACCATCCACCCCGAGCGCTTCCTGGTGACCGAAAGGATCCGCGAGAAGGTCCTGGAGCTGACCACCGACGAGCTGCCGTTCTCGACCGCCGTCGTCCTCGAACGCTGGGAGGAGCCCACGGAAGGCGAGATCCTGCGCATCTACGCCTCGATCCTGGTCGAGAGGCCGGGCCAGAAGGGGATCATCGTCGGCAAGGGGGGCGCCATGATCAAGGCCATCGGCACCGCCGCCCGCCTCGACCTGGAGGAGTACCTCGAGCGCCGTATCTACCTCGAGCTCAACGTCCGCCTGGAGCCCGACTGGCGCGAGGACCAGGCGCTGCTGGCCCAGATCGATCGGGACGTGGACCTGGAGATCGGGTAGGAGGGATTGATAGCGTGACCTTTCAGGCCGCGCCTGCGCCCCGTGGGGCGTCTCCGGCCACCGGTCAAGGCCTGGACGGAGCAGCGTCCGGATGATGCCGGTCTCTCTCCCAGCGGAGAGGGTTCTCCAGAATGTACCGCCGGAATTTCACGAGCGTTTCTTCATCCCTGACGATCTGATCGAAGTACCTCGGCTGCCAGGCGAAGTCGCGTTGCCCGGAGTCCCAGATCCGGCGGGTGCAGGCGCCCTTGAAGTGTCCAATGGCCTCTCCCAAAAGGTGCGGACCTTCGTGGGAACTTGGCCGATCGATGTTGAGGAGGCCGTGAAAGTGGTTCGGCATCACGACCCAGTTGTCTAGTTGCAGGAATGGACGGCGATGAGCCATCTCCGTCCACTCTTCGGCTACGACGTTACCGAGGCTAGAGAGGACCATCGTTCCTTTCTCGATCCCTCCGAACCAGCAGATACGCTCCCGAGTGCAGATCGTCACGCAGTAGGTGCCGCCGCGGCCGTAGTCCCATCCCGGTAACCGGGAAGAGGGAATCCGGTATTTGCCTCGGAACCGAAGAGAGTGCATTGTCACGCATTATTTCCTGGTTTCAGGGTGGCGGCCAGACGAATTTGAGCTTGAATTGGGGTGCCCGCAGGGGAGGTGATGTGAGACGAGAGGACGTTTCCGCCTCGGGAGACGCCCCACGGGGCGTCTCTACATTGGGGGGGACCCCGTCAGCCCTCACAGGCCGGTCAGGCCCAGGTGATGATAAGCGCGCCTGCGTAGAGGACAGTCGCCAGCAGGATGCCTCGAAAGGGGATGCTGAACCAATAGCGTTTGCCGAGGAAGACGAAGGCCGACAGAAAGGCCAGGCCGAGCAACAGGAGGAAGGTTGACTGAAACAGGAACACGGGGTGTGCCAGGGATAGATAGCCGTACACGGCCCCGAACAGGATGGCGCCGAGGCTGTGGCTCGCGTTGAAGCCGATCCAGGCCTTCCACATGGTGGTCTGTCGCGTCAGGACCGGCGAGACCTCCTGCATACGGGCCTGCAGCTCACGGTCGCGCGGCAGAAGCTTCGGACCGTAGAACGTGAAGACGAGGTGCAGGAGCCCCAATAGGAGAATGACCGCCGCGCTGGCAGCGACGAGCAGCGAAGGAAGTGCGCTCATGTCGGTGGAGACGATGATACGCCTCCACATCCCGCCCCAAACATTCCCAGCCCAGCTCCGTATACTTCCCCGAAACCTGAAAGAGAACGCCTCACCCCCTAGACAGGAATGCGCGGCTGCCGTATACGTTTTAAAGCAATGATGAGAGCCCGAGCCTCCGCCTGCTGTCTCCTCCTCGCCTGCCTGAGCCCCCTCGCCGGCTGCTCGGGACCGGGGGCGCACGCGCAGGCGCCGCGCGAGAGCGGCCTGGTCGCCCATCGCGGCGCCTTCCGCCAGCGGATGGTCCTCTCGGGCGAGCTCACCGCCGAGAAGGGGGAATCCCTGAACGTGCCGCGCACCAACGCCTTCCAGCTCACCATCCGCTGGCTGGCGAAAGACGGCACCCAGGTCAAGGCCGGCGATCCTGTCGTGGCTTTCGACAACTCCACGTTCTCCTCGGACCTGGAGGAGAAGCGGCTCTCCGCCTCCCAGGCCGGCAGCGACCTCGCGACCGCCGAGGCCGAGCTGAAGACCACCGGCTCCGAGCGCCAGTTCAACGTCGCCAAGGCCCGCTCCGCTGTGGAGAAGGCCACGGTCGACGCCTCGGTGCCGCCCGAGATCATCCCCCGGCGCGAATACCAGGAGCGCCAACTCGCCCTCAAGCGCGCCCAGAGCGATCTCGCCAAGGCCCAGGAGGTGCTCACCACGGAGTCGAAGGTGAGCACGACCGGCGTCGAGATCCAGCGGATCACCCTCGAGAAGTCGCGACGGGAGATCCAGACCGCCGAGCAGACCATCCAGGCGCTCGACCTCCGGGCGCCGCGCGACGGCATCGTGCTGGTCAACAACCAGATCTTTGAGGAGCGCAAGTACCAGGTTGGAGACTCGGTCTGGCCCGGGCTGCCGATCGCGACCCTGCCCGACCTGGCGTCGATGATCGTCCAGGCCAGCCTCTCCGACGTGGACGACGGCCGGATCGTGCCCGGCGCGGAGGTGCTCTGCACGCTCGACGCCTATCCCACCACTACCTACCGCGGCCACGTGGTCGAGATCTCGCCGGTGGCCCGGCAGTCGCGGCGCAGCCCCCTGCTGCGCTACTTCCCGGTGCGGATCACCCTCGACCAGGCGGACACCCGCCGCATGCGCCCCGGCATGTCGGTGCGCGTCGAGGTGCTGAGCCAGGAGATCCGCGACGTCCTGCTGGTACCCCGGGTCGCCCTCGACTTCGGCACTGACGGAACTAACGCCAAGGCTGGCAAGGGAGGCCCGCGGGTCCTTCTGGCCGGCGGCGGCGCGGCGGCGGTGCGGCTCGGGCCCTGCTCGGCCACCGAGTGCGTGGTCGAGTCGGGCCTCGCCGACGGGACCCGGCTGCGCTCGCGGGACGGCGACCGCGAAGGGCGCGAAGGGAGCGTGGGATGAGCCCGCGGCGCCGGCGGATGACCCGCTTCGCGGCGAGCGGCGCCGTGATCCTCGCCCTCGTGCTCGGCGTCTGGCTGGTCGCCGGCCGGGCCTCGGCGTCGGCCACCGGCTCCTGGACCGAGGTGCGGCGCGACGACCTGGTGGTCGGCGTGCCGGTGGCGGGCACGCTCTCCTCGGTGCAGGCGGTGCGGATCGGGCCGCCGCAGCTCAACGAGGTGTGGGATTTCAAGATCGCCTTCATGGCGCCCGAGGGCGCGCCGATACGCGCGGGCCAGCCGGTGCTCGGCTTCGACACCACCGAGCTCAGCCGCCAGCTCCTCGACAAGACGGCCGAGCGCGACTCGGCGCAGAAGGAGATGGAGAAGAAGCAGACCGATCTCGAGGTGCAGCGGCGCGATCGCCAGCTCGATCTCGCCGAGGCCGAGGCGCGCGAGCGCAAGGCCGCCCTCAAGGTCGACGTGCCGCCCGAGCTGGTGGCCTCCAAGGAGCTCGCCAAGTCGCGCGAGGACCTCGACCTCGCCCGCCGCGAGGTCGCCTATCTCAAGGGGCGGCTCCAGCTGGAGGCCGCCGAGGGGGCGACCGAGGTCGAGGCCCTGGGGCGCAAGCGCGACCGCGCCGCCGGCCGCGTCCAGGAGATGGAGAGCGCCATCCAGAGCATGACCGTGACGGCGCCGCGCGGCGGCACTGTGGTCTACGTCGCCACCGAGGAGGGCGAGAAGAAGAAGGTGGGGGACTCCTGCTGGCGCGGCCAGCCGGTGATCGAGATCCCCGACCTGCGCAGCATGGAGGCCGAGGGGGACATCGACGAGGCCGACTCCGGCCGCATCGCCCTCGGCCAGAGGGTGAGCTTCCGCCTCGACGCCCATCCGGACGACGTCTTCACCGGCCGCGTGCGCACCATCGGCGGCTCCGTGCAGAGCCGGTCCGAGGCCAATCCCCTCAAGGTGGTGCGGCTCGAGATCGACCTCGATCGCACCGATCCGCAGCGGATGCGCCCCGGCATGCGCTACCTCGGCACGGTCGAGATCGAGCGCGTGTCCAAGGCGCTGGTGGCGCCGCTCGAGGCGGTGTTCAACCGCGCCGGCGGACCGGTGCTCTACCGCAAGACCGGCTGGGGGAGCGAGGCCGTGCACCCCGTGCTCGGCGTCCGCAACGACCGCGAGGTGGAGATCAGAAGCGGCCTCAAGGCCGGCGACCGGGTGTCGCGCCGCGACCTTGCCGAGGCTTCCGGCGAGAGCCGCGCAGGAGGCGGCTGACCAGCATGAAGACGACCACGGAATCCCGCAAGCGGCTCGCCTACCGCCTCGGCCTCGGCGTCGTGGCGATCGCCGCGCTGATCGCCCTCGGCGCTTTCCTGCCACTCTCCCGCCCGCCCGGCGGCGACGTGCCGACGCTGAAGATCGAGGCCGGCGACTTCGTGCGCGACGTGCCGGCGCAGGGGGAGCTCAAGTCGATGCGCGCCACCCCGGTCTCCGTCCCCACCAGCGTGACCGGCGCCGCCCGGATCGGCTGGCTGGCGCCCGACGGCTCGCTGGTCAAGCAGGGGGCCGTGGTCATCCGCTTCGACCCCAGCGCCCTCGAGAAGAAGCTGATCGACGCCGAGGACGACCTCCGCGGCGCCCAGCTGCAGATGGAGAAGGAGCAGCTTTCCGGACTCTCCGAGGTGCGCAAGCTCCAGCAGGACGCCGCCATCGCCCGCGTCGAGCTGGAGCAGGCGAGCCAGTTCCAGAAGAAGGACACCGACATCTATTCGCGCAGCGAGATCATCGAGTCGGACATCGACCAGCGGCTCGCCGGCGAGCGCCAGAAGCACGCCGAGACCTCGCAGCAGAGCCACGAGCGGCTCACCGGCACCGAGGTCGCCCTGCTCCGGATCAAGGTCCGCCAGGCCGACGCCAAGATCCAGCAGGCGCAGGCCGGGCTCAAGGCGCTCGCCGTCACCGCGCCGCACGACGGCGTGCTGATCCTGAAGCGCAACTGGCGCGGCGACACCACCCGCGTCGGCGACAGCGTCTGGAACGGCCAGCCGCTGGCCGAGATCCCCGACCTGTCGGCGATGGAGGCCGAGGTCTACGTGCTGGAGGCGGACGCCGGTGGCCTGAAGGTCGGCAAGAACGCCACCGTCGCCGTCGAGTCGGCGCCGGGCGTCTCCTATCCCGCCCATATCCAGCGGGTGGACGCGCTCGCCAAGCCGCGCATCCCCGGCTCGCCGGTGCAGTACTTCGCCGTCACCCTGGCGCTCGGCAAGACCGATCCCAAGGTGATGAAGCCGGGGCAGCGCGTGCAGGCGATCCTCCAGCTCGACCAGCGCAAGGACGCCCTGCTGGTCCCCCGCCAGGCGGTCTTCGACCGCGAGGGGCGATCGATCGTCTACCGCCAGGGGAAGCGGGGGTTCGAGCCGGTCGAGGTCAAGCTCGGCGCCTCGACCATGGGGCGGATCGTCGTCGAATCGGGGATCGCCGCCGGCGACGTGCTAGCCCTGCGCGACCCCACGCGCCCCGCCGGCGAGCCCGAGATCAAGGCGGCGCCTCGCCCCTCGGCCCCGCCGGCGCGCTCGGGGGGGAGCGGCGGCATCATGATCACGGTCGGATGACGGATCGGCGAGCTTGAGATCGGTGAGACTGAGATGACGCCCCAGGAAGCCTTCCGCTCGGCCCTCGACAACCTCGCGGCGCACAAGCTGCGCTCGGCGCTGACCATGCTCGGCATGATCTTCGGCGTCGGCGCCGTGATCGCCATGATGTCGATCGGCGCCGGCGCCGAGCGCCAGGCGCTCGCCTCGATCGAGCGGCTGGGGCTGCGCAACGTCCTGGTCCGCGCCAAGAGCTTCAAGGACGACGAGCTGAAGGAGATCCGCCAGAAGTCGCTCGGCGTCTCCCAGCGCGACGCCGCCGCCATCGCCGAGGCGGTGCCGGGCGTCGACCTGGTCGCCCCGCGCATCCGCATCGACCCCTACAAGGTGATCTCGCCGGGGGGCAAGAGCGACGGCGCCGCCGTCTACGGCGTCACCCCCCGCCACCAGGAGCTCGCCCACCTCACCCTCGCCGAGGGGCGCTTCCTCGATCCCCTCGACGAGAGCACCCACGCCCAGGTCTGCGTGATCGGCTCCGAGGTCCGGCGCGACCTCTTCGGCTACGGTCAGGCGGTGGGGGAGCTGGTGAAGGTCAACGACGTCTGGCTGGAGGTGGTGGGGGTGCTCGCCGCCGCCGACGTCGGCGCTCCGGCGGCCGGCGCGCCCGGGAGCACCGACGGCGGGAAGGCCGCCGGGGGCGACGGCGACAAGGGAGGCGACGCGCAGGCGTCCGCGGGGGGCGGCACCTCGCACGAGATCTACCTGCCGCTCTCCACCGCCGACCGCAAGTTCGAGCACCCCACGCTCGCCTCGCCGCTCGACGAGATCGTGGTCCGCCTGAAGGACGGGGTGAGCGGCGCCGAGACCTCGCCGGTCCTGCGCGACCTCCTCGACCGCCTGCACGGCGGCACCGGCGACTACGAGCTGGTGGTCCCCGAGGCGCTGCTCGCCGAGAGCCGGCGCACCCAGCGCCTGTTCAACGTGGTGATGGGCGCGATCGCCGGCATCTCCCTGCTGGTGGGGGGGATCGGGATCATGAACATCATGCTGGCGACGGTGCTCGAGCGCACCCGCGAGATCGGCGTCCGCCGGGCGGTGGGCGCGCGCAGCAGCGACATCCGCTTCCAGTTCATCGTCGAGTCTTTCGCCATCAGCCTGATCGGCGGCGTCGTCGGCATCGTGGCCGGCCTCGCCCTCGCCCGCGGCGTCGCCGCCTACGCCGGCTGGGAAACCATCGTCACCGGCGCCTCGATCCTCCTCGCCACCGGCGTCGCGATGACCGTCGGCCTCGCCTCCGGCATCTACCCGGCGACCCGCGCCGCGTCGCTCGATCCGATCGAAGCCCTGCGCTACGAATAAGGGGCCCATGGGGTCAGGGTCCATTTTGTAGAGACGCCCCGTGGGGCGTCTCCGAGGCGGAGGTAACGGCCCAAGGATTCCGACCCCGCGACGTCATACCGAAAGCGCCACGTTGGAGACGCCCCACGGGGCGTCTCTACATTGGGCGGGCAAAGCATCTGTCAATGGCAGGGCAAGCACCCGCTGGGATCTTTCAGTAACATAAGGAGCAACGCTCGCGCCTGAAGTTGCTGCGGGGCCTTTCGTCCCGGGGAGCCGCCGTGAACAAACTGTCTCCAGTCCTCCTGGTTGCGCTCGGCCTGCTGGTCGGCATTCCCGCCGCCCGGCTGGCGACCGCGCCGCTGGCGCCTCCCGTGGCCGTGGCGGCGCCGGCGGCGAAGACAGACGTTCACGAAGCCAACGCACCGGCCGAGACGCCGGCGGAGATCGAGGCCGCCCGCGACGGCGAGACCTGCCAGCCGGCGGCGGGGAAGACCGCGCCGCCCCACGCCTGGTGTGATCCGGTGCGGCTGCTGCGGGAGTTCCTCGGCCTCCGGCAGGATCCGGCGAAAACCCGCGGCGACACTCTGAAAGAAATCCTGGCGGCGGCGAAGGCGGACGACTACGACTTCCGCTTCATGCTGGCGCTGGTGCCGGCGCCCCCCGATCAGCGCCTGGATCAGGCGCTGGAGGCGATCCAGAAGGGGTTCGCGCAGGCCGAATCCTCGCGTTCCGTCCCGCCGCGCCCCGACTACCTGCTCGACCGCGTCTGGCTCCCCTGGGCGAACGCCGACGCGGCCCAGGCGCGGTCGGCGCAGCGGGCTCCGGGCCTCCTGCTGTTCCGCGGCAGCGCGCCGCACAGCCTGGCGATGGTCTTCCTGATCGCCGAGACCGCCAAGTCCGGAATCCAGAAGCGCGCCTTCGCCGGCGCCCTCGACCTGATCGCCGACCTCCAGGACGCCACCATCGAGCCGGAGGTCGCCCTGCTGGGACCCTCGTTCTCCGGTTCGGTGGAATCGCTGCGGCTGGCCCTCCAGGATTGGCGGACGCGGCGGGGAGAGCTGCCCGGCCTCGCCTTCAAGGCGGCGTCCGGCTCGGCCACCGCCGGCGGCCTGGACGAGGTCTTCAGCGACCTGAACGTGAGCTTCTGCCGGACCGTCCTGCCGGACCACGCGCTGCACGACGAGGCGTTCGCCTTCCTGAGCGGCCAGATGGGTTGGGACCTGCGCCGCGTCGCCCTGCTGACCGAGGCCGACACCGACTACGGCCAGAAGTTCCTCGCCACCGAGAGGGAAGAGGAGGACCAGGCCGGGCGGAAACGGGCGCACCCGCCGGTCGTGATGATCCCCTTTCCCAGCCACATCTCGGACCTCCGCAACGCCGTCGAGGGAGTGGAGAAGGCGCAGGCGCCGAAGACGGCGGTGGAGAACCCCCTCCCCCCCGACCGCCCGGTGCTCGACCTCGACCTCTCCGACCGCGATCCGGCCGGCGACCTCGTGCCCACCTTCAGCCCGCTGACCACGTACGCCAACGACCTGATGCTCTCCAATCTGCTGGGGACCATCGCGCGCGAGGGGATCCGCTACGTCGGCATCGTGGCGACCGACGTCAAGGACAAGCTCTTCCTCGCCGAGGAGGTGCGCCGGCTGGCGCCCGACGTCGTCCTGTTCACCTTCGACAACAATCTCCTCTACGCCTACCCGCAGTACGCCGAGACCACGGACGGCATGCTGGTCTTCTCCAGCTCCCCCCTGTTCACGCAGGGCGCGCCCTGGCTCCCGGCCTCGCCGGAGGACCGCCGGGGGACCCTGCGGCGGCAGTTCAGCGGCGAGTTCCAGCAGGGGGTCTTCGAGGCGGTCCGCTACCTGCTGGGAGCGCGGCCGGTGCCGATGCCCGAGGCCTGGATCTCCGCCGTGGGCCACGGCGCGATGTGGCCGATCGCGCGCCTGGCGGACACGTCGTCCGCCTCGGCCCGGAGCCACCTCTGCGGCACGCGGGTGCCGCCCGGGCTCAACGAGACGGGGAGCGCCGGCGTCGGCAGCGGCTTCGCGGGCAAGGACGACCTGGAGATCCTGCTGGTGGCGGTGATCCTCTGGCTGCTGGCGCAGGGGCTGAACCGCGCCGCGCTGCTGGAGACGGTCGCGGGCGCGCCCCGCGATCCCGTGCTCGGCAGCCGCCGCCTGCTGGTGATGGGCGCGGTCCTGCTCGCCGGCGCCGCGGGCGTGCTGCTGGCGGTGGGCAGCATTCCGCTCTGGGCGCGGCTCTTCACCCCGTCGCCCAGGGTGGCCCTGATCTCCGCCCAGTGGGCCTACCTGGTGGCCCTCGCCCTGACCTACGGGCTGCTGGTGCGCAACGCCGCGCAGGCGGCGCACGGCGAGCGGATCGGCTGGGTCCGGGGAGCCGCCTGGGGCCTCGGCGGCGCGCTCGCCTTCGCCCTGATCGTCTTGGGGATCTGGGAGATCTGCGTTCCGGGCGACCAGATCCAGTTCTTCCACCTGCGGGCGAGGGCGCTCACCAGCGGCCTGTCACCCCTGGTCCCCTTGAGCGCCGTGGGGCTCGCGGTCTACGTCTGGCTGCGCAGCGAGCTCTTGCGCCGGCGGCTGATGGTGCGGCTGGCCACCGACTGCCCGCTCGACGCGCTCGCGGACCCTGCCCTCGCCGGTGCGCAGCCGATCCTGGACTCGTTCCGCGAGCTGCTGGCGCATACCTTCCCCAGCGGCTTCCGCTCCTGGGCGCTGCCGCTGGTCGCCTTCGGGCCGCCGCTCTTCCTGCTCTGGTGGACCGTGCAGCCGATCGGCGAGACCAAGGGCTTCGGGCGTTTCTTCGTCTGCTTCCTCGCCGGCGCCCTCGCCCTCAGCGCCCTTTCGTTCTACCGCTTCGTCCGGCTCTGGCAGGGCACGCGACGGCTCCTGCACCGCCTGGACGAGGCCTCCCCCGAGGTGGCGAAGTCTTTTGAGGACATCTCCGAGGAGGTCGACTGGCGGCCGATCAAATCCTTCGGCTGGCAGATCCCGCCGTTCCGCACCCTGGTGCTCTCCGTCCAGAAGCTGCGGGAGCTGGTGGCCGCCGGCCGGCTGACCGCGGAGCGCTACAAGCCGAACGCGCTGGACGCCCCCCTGAAGGCGATGTTCGAGAGCGAGCGGGAGGGGGGCTCGGTCCAGGAGATCGAGCACCGCAACGCGCTCCGCGAGAAATTCGTCCGCGCCTGCGTCGACCTCCGCGGCCAGACCGGCAATCCCGACGTCCGGCAGTTCCTGGCGCTGCGGGTAGCGGCCTATCTGCGCTACCTCTTCGCCCACATGCGGAACTGCCTGATCGGCGCCCTGGCCTCCTGGTTCCTCGCCCTGCTGGCGGTCACCGCCTACGTCTTCGAGCCGAAAAACTTCGTCTCGCTGGCGGTCTGGCTGGCGCTGGCGCTGGCGGTGGCGCTGACCGGGTGGATCTTCCTGCAGATGGACCGCAACCCCACGCTGAGCCGGATCGGCGGCACCCACCCCGGCGAGGTGACCTTCGATCGCCCCTTCCTCACCAAGCTCCTCACCTACGTCGGCCTCCCCACGATCGGCCTGATCGCCGTCCAGTTCCCGCAGATCGGCCGCCTGCTGGGGACCGTCGCCGGCCAGGTCCTGAAGATCGTCGGAGGAGGCTAGCGGCCCATGTTAGAGTCCCCGCGCTGTAGCTGATCATTAATCCGAGGAGGTTCCAAAATGTCTCAAGCGACGTGCGTCCGGCGTCTCGCCGGGCTCGCCCTGGCCACGGTCCTGCTGGCGGCTGTGCCGGCGGCGGCCCAGCAGCAGGATTTTTCGAAGGTGGAGATCAAGGTGGTTCCCGTCTCCGGCCACATCTACATGCTGGATGGATCGGGAGGGAACATCGGGGTGTCGGCGGGCGACGACGGCCTGCTGATCGTCGACGACCAGTACGCGCCGCTGGCGGAGAAGATCCGCGCGGCCCTGAAGGGGATCAACCCCGGCAAGCTCAAGTTCGTCCTCAACACCCACTTCCACGGCGACCACACCGGCGGCAATCCGGCCTTCGGCACCGAGGCGACGATCATCGCCCAGGACAACGTGCGCAAGCGGCTGGAGGCCGGCTCCGTCGTGATGGGCAACAAGACCGAGCCGATGGTGGCGGCGGGCCTGCCGGTGGTCACCTACGCCGAAACCGTCTCCGTCCACTTCAACGGCGAGGAGATCAAGGCGATCCACCTCCCGCACGGCCACACGGACGGCGACAGCGTGTTCGTCTTCACCAAGTCGAACGTCGTCCACATGGGCGACAACTTCTTCAACGGCTTCTATCCCTTCGTCGACATGGACAGTGGCGGCAGCGTCCAGGGGATGACCGACGGGGTGGCGAAGGTGCTCGCCCAGATCCCGGCCGACGCCAAGGTGATCCCCGGCCACGGCCCGCTCTCCGACGTCGCCGGCCTGAAGGCCTTCCACCGCATGCTGGTGGAGACCACGGCGGTGGTGCAGAAGGCCATGAAGTCGGGCAAGACCCTCGATCAGATCCAGGCCGCCGGCTTCCCCAAGGAGTGGGATTCATGGGGCAAGGGCTTCATCAACACCAAGACCTGGATCGAGACGATCTACAACAGCCTGAAGAAGAAGCTGCCGGACCACGCGGTCGATACCAAGCACCACTGACGCGTCTGCAACACGTCCAGGCATGGCACATTCGCCCCTAGTCTTGAGACCTCCAAGCTGAGGATTGGGTCCACTACGCCGCGTCGCAGGTGTGTCACGCCGATTCGTAGGTCATCCAAGCCGTCTCTTTTGTGTCCCAAGATCTGTCGTAGATCATCTACGCCGGATCTTGGGTGCACTACGAACCCTCTTGGAATGTCTACGAGCCGGCGTCGTTGACCCACGCCGCAGCTTGGATCACCCACGAGCCGGCCGGATCCCTACGACGCTCTGCCGGTCTTTCGGTAGAGCG
>DATBAW010000543.1:0-11583 GCA_036271335.1 Thermoanaerobaculia bacterium | reverse complement strand
CCGCAGCCGCGCCGCCCAGGTCGCGGAGAGGTCGCGGTCGGCGGTCAGCAGCAGCCGCAGCTTGTCGGTGTAGCGGGAGAGGCTGAGGGTCGTGGCGGCGGCCCAGTCGGCCGGGCCGGTGCCGATGACCACCGTGTCGCGCCCGAACAGCTCGGGCCCTTCGCAGTCGGTGCAGTAGAAGAGGTTCCCCTTGCCGGCGTAGGCGAAGCAGGGGGTGAAGTCGCCGTCGACCGTGGGGTGATAGCGAGCGACGCCGGTGGCGAGCAGCAGGGTCCGGCCGCGCCACGTCTCCCCCTTCGCGCCGGTGAGGACGAACGCCCCCGCTTCCCCCTCGGCCTTGACCACGTCGCCGTGCCGGATCCCGGCTCCCCGCTCCACGGCCTGTGCCTTGAGGCGCTTCTGGATCTCGGGACCGGTGGCGCCGGGCATCCCAGGGACGTTCCAGAGCGGCTCCAGGGTGAAGAAGAGCGGGCCGCTGACGCGGTCGATCAGAAGGACCCGGCGCTGCTGCCAGCCGAGATGGAGCGCGGCGGCGAGGCCGGCGGGGCCGCCGCCGACGATCAGGGTGTCGTAGACGCCGGCCGTTCCGGCGTCCTCTCGTCTCGCTTCCATGGTCTCGATTCCTCTCTCGCAGCCGGTCCTGGGACGATCTCCGCGATAGTACGCGACCCTCTTCGATTCGGGTAGACTTTGAGCATGACCCTCAAGATCGCAATGCTCGCCGCTCTCCTCCCCACCCTGGCCCTGGCCCAGCCGCCCGCTTCCGAGGTGGCGATCACCGCCGAGGCTCACCACCACCTCGTCCTGGAGAACTCCCAGGTCCGGGTGTTCCTGGTCGAGGTCCCCCCCCACGCCGAGACCCTGATGCACCGGCACGATCTCGACTACGTCTTCGTCACCCTGAGGTCGGCCGAGATCGAGAACGACGTCGCCGGCAAGCCTCCGGTCACGCTGAAGCTCCAGGACGGCGAGACCCGCTTCGCCGCGGGCGGGTTCTCCCACCTGATCAAGAACCTGGCGGACGCTCCCTTCCGCAATGTGACGATCGAGCTCCTCCATGGCACCGCTGGCGCCGCCGCGCCGGCTCCCGCGCCGGCCGCGGCTGGCGGCGACAAGCCGCGCGAGCTCGCGGGCTGGACGGTCACCCCCCTCTTCGTCAAGGACGGCGTAAAGGTCTCGGACGTTCGCCTGAAGGGCGGCAGCGGCCTCCCCAAGCACCACCACGACGGTCCGCACCTAGTGGTCGCCGTCACCGACCTCCTCCTGTTCAGCGAGGTCGAGGGGCAGGCCGCCACGACCCTCATGCTCAAGCCCGGAGAGGTCGCCTGGGTCCCCGGCGGGATCACCCACACCGTGACGAACCCCCAGCAGAGAGAGGTCCGGCTGATCACTCTGGAGTTCCCGGCGGGGGCGTCGAAGTAGGGGCACCGGGGGCCGGCAGAGGGTATCTCCAAGTCAGTCAGATTCACCTTGGCCGTGGCGTTGGCCCTCATCACCCCGACCCTCTTCTCCCGTCCCCCTCCCTCACCGGGAGAAGAGGGAGACCAACAAAGCTGGATCCCCGATGTCCTTTCTCCCCTCTCCCGGTGAGGGAGGGGGGCGGGGGGACGGGAGAGGGGCCGGGGGCATACGCGTTAACCTTCGGCCAGGAGCCTGGCAAAGGCTGAGGCCTCAGCGGCTTGGCTCTTTCGTTGTCGTGGTGAATCCCGGAGGCGAGCTTGGATTTGGCGGGTTTGATCGAGAAGCGCGGTCAGGTTGTTCAGGCCGAGAATGACGCCGCGCACAGCTTCATAGAAGAGAGCCTGAAGCCGCCACAGGCTCTCACGCCCTTGCGGCTCGCAATCGGAAGCCCCAGGGGGAATGGGTCCGAAGAGCTTCGGTTAAGTCTTCGACGAGCAATGCCATCAGCAGCTTGGCATAGATGTAGGTCCGCGCTAGCTCGGGGTCTTTCACTGGGACGGAGCCGAAATCCCACAAGCTCTTCAGGCGTTTAAAGGCCAACTCCACCTGCCAACGGAACCGATAGAGTTCAAGCACTTGGACTGTCTTGAGTTGACCGGCGGGTAGCGAGGTCAGCAGGAAGATATAGCTGGCCGCCTCCAACGTTCTCGGATCGACTTGGCGGCCTCTCTTTCGCGCCTCCTGGAGGATTTTCCTGCGCGCCTCCTCACTGGCCCGCTCGCTCTTGCGCAGCATCACGACGCGGGCCGCCATCGCGGGCACCTTGCGCGTCGCCACCGTCTGGACAGCCAACTCCGCCGCCTCAGTATCGACCAACTGCCGCGCTGCCTGCAGCAGATCGAACTTCTCGCCCTGCGGCGTCTGAAGGGGCAGGTTCTGCCAGTTCAACCGCACCAGAAAGTCTCCACCGGCTTGCCGAACCGACCACAATCCCCGGACATGGGCATAGCCTCGATCTCCGATCAAGACCTCCCGAGGCCCCACCTGGAACCGGCTCAGACTTTCTCCCCCCTCGGCTCCCGTCAACTCCACCGAGTCGATCGACAAACTTCCCAGGTCGAACCCCAGATGGACACGCCAATCCGTCCCTTGGCTGCCCGGAGCCGAGACTGTGGTCGCGTCCACCAACCGCAGACGAAATCCCTGCACCTCACGACACTGGGCTCGCTGCGCCAATTTCTCCCCTACCAACAACCCTAGCCAAGAGGCCGACCGGCGCAGGCACTTCATCACTCCCACCTGCGACATCCCGCCCAGACCCTGCACTCCAGCCCAACAACCGGTCTGTCGCAACGACAGTCCACAGCAATAGGCCAGCACCAAGCGCAACAGCGTTTCTGCCGACCGAACCACCCGCCGACGCAGCAGCGCGCCGCTCGCGCGGGCGCTGGCCTCCAGTTCCGACTCGGCCGGCAGCATCGAAAGGAGGTACTGCCACTGTGTCTCTAGAAGGTTTAGGGCGTCCATGGCCCTATTTTCCGAAACCGCGTCGCCAAAAGCAAGAACTAGGTTAACGCGTATGCCCCCGGCCCCTCTCCCGTCCCCCCGCCCCGCTCCCTCACCGGGAGAGGGGAGAAAAGCGGCGTGGGGATTCAGGAGAGGTTTCGTCGTAGGGCCCCCCTCTTCTCCCGGTGAGGGAGCGGGTCGCGGGGACGGGAGAAGAGGGCCGGAGTGATGAGGGCCTCTACCCGCCCAGGACTCCCGTCTTGAAATCCCCGCCCGGCGCCGGGTCGGGTCCGATCCAGGTGCCGAGGATGGCGTCCGAGGTGGGCTTGCCTTCGAGGGTCCCCTTGGACTTGCCGTTGACCTCGACCTCGGTGCCCTTGCCGGGGACGTAGGTCAGCACCAGCTCGTTGCCTTTCGGGATCGGCTCCATCCAGGCGCAGAGCTGGGTGAAGGACTTCTTGACGTCAGCGGGCGCCTTGGGGGCGTTCTGCTCCAGCCCCTCCTTCCAGGCGTCGCACATCTGGTCCTTGCTGACGCTGTAGAGGAAGTGCAATACCATGCGCCGCGGGGCATCCTCGGACATCACCTTGGCGGCGGCCTTCTCCTTCTGGGGGAGGTAGAGGCCGCCGACGTAGACCTTGATGAAGAACTTCGTGCGCAGCCCCAGGCCGTTGAGCGTCAGGGACTGCCCGCCGACCTCGGCCTTGTCGGGGAGCGTGACGCCGGCGAGGGTGCCGGCGCCGGCCGGCAGGGCGAGGGAGAGGGCGAGGAGGGCGGTCGTCGCGAATCGCATGGAGTTCCTCCGAAAGGCTTGAGATTTGCGCGCAGTCTAGCATCCGGCCGGGCGGGGAGGCGCAACTCCGGAGGTGGGGAGCCGTACCTGAGGCTGCATGGTCACCGGGACACTCAAATCGGACGCCGAGCTGGTCGCGAGCGCCCTGCGGGGATCGCAGGAGGCGTTCCGCGAGCTGGTGACGCGGTTCGAGCGTCCGGTCTACAGCCTGGTGCTGCGCATGGTCCAGGACCCGGGGGTGGCCGAGGACCTGGCGCAGGAGGTCTTCGTCAAGGCCTTCCGCCGCCTCGCGACCTACGATCCGCAGTGGAAGTTTTCGAGCTGGCTGTTCAAGATCGCGCACAATGCGACCATCGACCACCTCCGCCGGGGTGTGCCGGAGACCGTGCCGCTGGAGACCGGCGCCGAGGACGACCGGGGGAGCCTCGCCGCGGTCCTCGCCGACGGCTCGGTCGAGAGCCCGCAGGCGGCGGCGGAACGGCACGATCTGGCGCGCTCGCTGGAGCGGGCCATCGCCCGGCTCCGCCCCGACTACCGGGAGGCGGTGCTGATGTTCTACGTTCACGGCGCCTCCTACCAGGAGATCTGCGAGGCGACCGGCCAGCCGCTCGGCACGGTGAAGACCAACCTCCACCGGGCCAAGAAGGAGCTCGCCGAGACGATGACCGGCCTCGGTTGGGGGCGCGGTGAAACCGGCCGCGCTGCGGTCTCGTAGGATCGCTCGTACGAGGATCAGGAGAACGATGGAAATGCCCCACTCCCCACAGGACGCCCTCGACCGCTGGCTCGTCGCCGAGCGGGAGGACCGCGCCGGAGAGGCCGAGGCCGCGCTGCTCGAGCTGTTCGCGGCGCTCCCCCTCGCCGCGCCGCCGGCCGGTTTCGCCGACCGGGTGCTCCTGCGGGCCGGCCTGCAGACCGCCGACGGGACCGACCTGTTCGCCTGGCGGCCGCTGCGGATCGTGCTGGCGCTCTGCCTCGCCGCCACCGGCTTCGGCGCGCTCTGGCTGCCGCCGGTGCTGAAGGCCCTGGCCGGGTTCCTGTCGGTGGGCAACCTGGTGAACGCCGGCGCCCGGATGGCCGTCGAGGCGACGCACGGGTTGACGGCGGCCCTGCGGATCTGGGACCTGCTGGCGACCGTCGGCGGGGCCTTCGCGAAGGCCGCCCAGCCGCTGTCGCTGGCCCCGGTCATGGCGCTGCTGGTGGTGGCCCTGCTCGCTTCGAGCTTGGCGTTCCGGTATTTATGCGATCAATTCTCTGCGATCCATTGACAGGCGAGAGGAGTTGGACCCATGTGGACCCCAAGTGACCGTCAGC
Organism: Thermoanaerobaculia bacterium; assembly: GCA_036271335.1. Classification (GTDB taxonomy): domain Bacteria; phylum Acidobacteriota; class Thermoanaerobaculia; order Multivoradales; family UBA5704; genus DATARR01. Next base: position 6,569 of record DATBAW010000543.1, on the reverse strand, counting down.
AGACCTTTCCCGGAAGGAGATCGCCGCGGCTCGCGGCGCTCGTTCTCGGTTTCGCCCTCGGCGCGGGCGCGGCCCTGCACGCCGCGCCGGCCCCGCAATCCGCCGACCGCCCGCCGGCCACCGCGCAGGAGCGCACCGATCTGCGGCAGGCGATCGAGAGCCGTTTCGAGGTGCTGCCGGTCACCGGCGGCGTCCTGCTCAAGCCCCGCCAGCCCAAGGCGAGCATCCACGCCATCGAGGTGACCGGCCCGCAGATCGCCGTGAACGGCGAGGCGGTGAGCGCCCGCACCCTGCGCGACTGGCTGGGCGCGGACGCCGATCCGGTGGTCCGCCTGCAGGGGCTCGCCGCCGCCGACCAGCGCCAGCTGTTCGGCCTGAGCGGCGAGAGCGCGGCCAGGCCGCCGGCGGCGGCTTCCGAGCCGGCCAGGGAGACCGCCAAGGCGACCGACGACTCCGAGGAGGCCGCGACCACCGCGACCACCGCGCCTACCGACACCGACGTCGCCGAGAGCTCGGACGAGGACTCGGCGGCCACCCCTCCGGAGACGCAGGAGCCGCCGCGGTCGCGCCACTCGAAGCATGGCGCCGGCAGCCGGGTCAACGTCGGCGGCAGCGTCACGGTGCGGAAGGACGAGGTGGCCGACGACGCGGTGGCGGTCGGCGGCTCGGTCGACGTGGTGGGAGAGGTGACGGGCGACGTCTCGGCCATCGGCGGTCCGGTGCGGGTCGAGGGGACGGTGGGGGGCGAGGTGATCAGCGTCGGCAGCAGCGTCTACCTCGGACCCCACGCGGTGGTCGAGGGGGACATCACCAGCGTCGGCGGCAGGATCGAGCAGGATCCGAGCGCCGTGGTCCACGGTGCCAAGAACGAGGTCGGCATGGTGCCGTTCTTCCGTCACCGCGGGTTCCGGACCGGCCCGATGTGGAGCCACTGGGGCCTGTGGGACGGGATGTCCGACTTCCTGGGCGGCCTGATGGGGCTGATCCTCAGCGGCCTGCTCGTCTGCCTGGTGATGCTGGTGGCGCGCCCGGCGGTCGAACGGGTCGACCGCCAGCTGGTGGCGCAGCCCTGGCCGTCGGCGGCCGCCGGGCTCGCGGGCACCGTCTTCTTCTGGCCGCTGCTGATCGTGGTGACCGTTCTGCTGGCGATCACCATCGTCGGCTGCGTCCTGTTCGTGCTCTATCCCTTCCTGCTGCTCTACGTGCTGCTGCTCCTCCTGCTCGGCTTCACGGCGGCGTCGTACCGGGTGGGGACCTGGGTCGAGGCCCGCTTCCACCTGAACCTGGGCGGCCCCTACGCCACCGCCCTGGTGGGCGTCCTGTCGCTGCGGATCTGGCACGTGCTGGGAGACCTGTTCTACCTGCTGCCCGGACCCTTCGGTCTGCTCGGGTTCCTGCTCTCGATGTTCGGCGCGCTGCTCACCATCGCGGCGCTGATCGTGGGCTTCGGCGCGGTCATCCTGGCCCGGCTGGGGATGGCGCCGGGCTACTGGCCGCGCCGGGGAGCCCCGCCCATGGCCCCCATGGCGCCGCCGGCCGGCATGGCCGTGGAGCCGCTCCCCTTGAGCCAGCCGCGGTGGCAGGAGCCGCAGCCGGGCGTCCATCCCCAGTGGCCGCCGGAGCCGCCGCAGGATCCGGAGCCGCCGCGCTAGGGGCCATGGAAGGAACGTCCGGCCATGGAAAAAGGACGCTCTCGTGCGGTCGTTGCCGGGAGCGTCTTTGAATGAGGAGGCCGGTCTGGGGTGACCAGCCGCGGGTGGACGGGCTTGACGCAGGGCCCCTCCTCCGGCTGCTGGCGGTAGACCCGGTTCCGGTCCCTTCTGTTTAGACGGTCGCGGCGGCGAGTTTCCCGGGGAAGAGCTCGCCGTGGAAGATCGCGGCGAGCCGCTCGATCCCGTCCACCAGCCGCGGACCGGGACGGCTGAAGCAGCCGTTGGCGTCCACGGGATGAACCCGGGCCTCGCGGACCGCCCGCAGGGAGCGCCACCCGGGCCGGCCGGCGATCGCGGCGACCTGCTCGCCGGCGCCCGCCTCGTCGAAGCCGCAGGGCATCGCCACGATCACGTCCGGGTCCGCCGCCGCCACCTGTTCCCAGGTCAGGCGGGCGGAGTGATCGCCGGGCTGGGCGACGACGTCGACGCCGCCGGCCAGCGCGATCATCTCCGGGATCCAGTGGCCGCCGGCGAACGGCGGATCGAGCCATTCGAGCGCCAGCACGCGCGGCGGCGGCAGTCCGGCGACGGCGGCGCGCACCCCCTCCAGCCGCCTCTCGAGACCGGCCAGCAGCGACTCGGCGGCGTCCCTCCGTCCGGTCACCGCGCCCACCCGGCGGATGTCGGCGAGCACCTCGCCGAGCGTCCGCGGGTCGAGCGAGACCAGCTCGGGGCAGCGGGGGAGGGGGCGGAGGGCGCCGTCCACCTGCGCCGTCGACACCGCGCAGACGGGACAGAGCTGCTGGGTGACGACGACGTCCGGCGCCAGGTCGGCGATCCGCGCCTCGTCGAGCGTGTAGAGGCTGTGCCCGCTCCCCACCTGGGCGGCGACCGCGGCGTCCACCTCGGCGGCGCTCATGCCGGGGCGCAGCGCGCTGCCGGTGAGGACCGGCCGCGTCCGCGCCGCCTCCGGGTAGTCGCACTCGTGGCTGACGCCGACCACCGAATCCCCGGCGCCGAGCGCGAACAGGATCTCCGTGCCGTTGGGGACGAGCGAGACGATCCGCATTGCGGCTCAGCGCTTCCCGAGATCGATCACCATGTAGCCGTCGCCGCCGTACACCGCCTCGACGCCGGGGGTCCGGCCCAGCTGGGTGATGAGCTGCGGGAAGAGCCGGGGGAGGATCGTCACCCACCGCGCGCCGAACTGCTCGCGGATCGTGCGGGCGGGATCGGCGTCGCCGCCGGAGACCACCTTGACGTAGGTCGCGAACCGCCGCGGGTCCTTGAGGTAGAAGGCGGTCGGGTCGAGGGCCACCAGGGACTGGAGCTGCGGCGCCGAGTAGAACAGCGGCGCCGAATCCGCCCATTGCGCCGTGAACACGCGTTCCCCCTTGGCGCCGTGCGCCGCCAGCCAGCGCGACATCTCGAGCGGCGGCGAATCGACGCCGTAGCCGTAGGCGCGCAGCGCCGTCGTGGTCCAGAGCGTGCCGAGGGCGATGGCGAGGGCGGCGGCGCCGCGCCACCACTCCGGCATCAGCACCGGCAACCCCCGGTCGCGCCGCTCGCGCAGCACCAGCGCCAGGGCCAGCAGGGCGAGCGGCGCCCCGAGCTCGAAGAAGCGGCGGATCGCCACGCTGCCGGCGATCAGGAAGACGAGCGAGGTTAGACCGGCGGTGAGCGTCGCCCGGCTGCGCACCCGGGGCTCCCAGAGCAGCGCGGCCGCCACCAGGAGGGGCGCGAGGAACGCCGGCAGCTGCTCGCGCAGGACGTCGAGCCCGGGCCGCGCCAGCTCCGTGCCGAGCTGCGAGGCCAGGTCCGCGTTGGTGCCCGCGGCGGCCTGGAACGGGATCACGAAGTTGGCGATCGCGATCAGGTGGAAGTTCGCCGGCACCTCCGGATGGACGAGCTGGCCGAGCAGCCAGCCCCCCGCCGCCGCGGCCACCGGCTGCCAGGGGACGCGGCTCTCCGGGGTCTCCCGCGGATCGCGGCGGAGCAGCAGCCCGCTGAGCGACCAGCAGATCGCCAGCGGGATGGCGATCCAGCCCGCCGTATGGAACAGCCCGAACAGGGCGCAGACCACCGCCAGCGCCTTCCACCGCCGCTCCACCAGGAGGGCGGTCACCAGCACGGTGAAGCCGATCAGCCAGACGTGCGGCCGGCACATCTCCAGCCGCTGGGCGAACAGCGTGCCGAGGCCGCCGAGCGCCAGCACGAACCACCAGGGGCGCGGCGTGCGCGCGATCCAGAGCGCCGCCGCGAATGCGCCGACCAGGAAGACCTGGCCGAGCAGGGCGCCGATCGCCCCCGCGGTCTGCAGCGGCAGGCCGGCGAACGGCAGCAGCAGCAGGTGGAAGAGCGGCTCGCCGTCCGCGAAGCGGTCCGCCATGATCGAGAACGGCGTCCAGTGGAACGTCTCGATGCGGAGCCCGGAGCGCATCTCGCGGGCGAGGCCCAGGTGGTAGTACTCGTCGTACGACCAGGGGAGGGGCGCGGCGAGCCGCATCCAGGCGAAGAGGGCGATCACGGCGGCGCAGGCGAGGAGCAGCCTGGCGAGCGGCGGCACCCGCTCGGGCGTCGAGGCCGCGGCGGCGGTCGCCGGCGGCTCGTCGGCCCTGCCGGCCCGGCGATTCTTCCTGGCGCGGGCGAAGTGCGCGGCATTCGCGGCATGATTCGCATGGAGGGGGAGGGCGTCGGCCATGCGCAGAGTGTATCTCGCGAGGCAGAATAGACCCATGAAGCTCCTCGCCCTCCCGCTCTTCCTCCTCCTCGCCGGCCTCGCGGCCCCTCCGTCCTCGGCTCCCCCGGGCTCCGCCCCCCGGATCGTGGTCCTCGGCATCGCCCAGGACGGCGGCATGCCGCAGGCGGGGTGCGACTGCACCCACTGCGCGGCGGCGCGGCGGAATCCGGCGCTCGCCCGCCACGTCGCCAGCTTGGCGATCCACGTGCCGCGGACCGATCACGTGTACCTGGTGGATGCCACGCCCGACCTGCCGGCGCAGATCGAGACAATCCATGGCTTTCACCATCACCCGGAAGGCAAGGTGGACCGCGCTCCGGTGGACGGCATCCTGCTCACCCACGCCCACATTGGCCACTACCTCGGCCTCGCCCAGCTCGGCTTCGAGAGCCTGAACAGCCAGGGAATTCCGGTCTGGGCCTCGCCGCGGATGGCCGCCTACCTGCGGGCCAACGGCCCCTGGAGCCAGCTCGTGCGGCTGAACAACATCGCCCTGCGGGAGGTCCCGGCGGGGAAATCTTTCGATCTCGAAGCCGGGGTGTCAGTCACGCCGATCCAGGTTCCCCATCGCGACGAATACTCGGACACCCTGGCCTTCGTAATCCGGGGCCCCAGCCACACGCTGCTCTACGTGCCCGACACCGATTCCTGGACCGCTTGGCCCAAGCCGCTGACCGACGTGCTCCGCGACGAGAAGATCGACGTCGCCCTGCTCGACGGCACCTTCTACTCGCCGGACGAGCTGCCGGACCGCGACGTCACCAAGATCAAGCACCCGTTGATCACGACGACCATGGACCTGCTGGAGCCGCTGGTGAAGGCCGGGAAGGTGCGGGTGCTGTTCACCCACCTCAACCACTCCAACCCCGCCTTCGAGGCGGACGGCGCGGCAAGGAAGGCGATCGCGGCGCGGGGGTTCGGGCTGGCGGCGGAGGGGGAGGCGATCGGGCTGTAAGGAAAAGCCAAGGACCCCAAGGACATAAAGGATCCCAAGGACGAGATCCGGAGACGGCGTGCCCGTCCTTGCAGTCCCTTTGGTCCTTTATGTCCTTTCCTGGCACCACGTGCAGGAGCACTCCGGCCGCGGCTCCTCGCCATGCCCGAATGCCGAGCGCACGAGCGGGAAGAGCGCCCGTTTCCAGGGGCTCGGGTGGTAAGCGCGGCGCAGGTAGCGGCGGGGGTCCCGGGTGTGGGTCAGGCGCCAGAGCAGCCAGCGGTAGGCCGCCGTGCCGGCTCGCTCGTAGAAGAACCGGTTGACGAAGCTCGCCCGCAGGGGGCGGCCGATCGCCGTTTCCCAGAGCTGGCGAGAGCTGCCGAGCGCCGCGAGCTGCGCGGAGCGCAGGGCGTAGCGGATGCCGAAGCCCCAGAGGGCGTCGAGCAGGCCGGCGGCCTCGCCGGCCCAGGCCACGTGCGCCAGGGCTTCCGCGCGGGGCGGCCGGGTGGTGCCGACGCCGCCGAACCGCCGGGCCCGGCGCATGGTGAAGCCCACCCGCCGGCGGAAGAAGTCGAGGGTCCGCTCCAGGTACTCGTCCTCACGGTGGAAGTCGCGGAACATGCAAGTGGCCAGGGTCGCCCGGCCGCCGGCGACGAGCAGGTAGGCGTACCCCTTGGGCGCCAGGCGATCGTCGAGGACCGCGAAGGAGCCGTCGGCGAGATCGGTCTCGAACAGATAGCCGACGGCGAGGACGTCGGCGCGGCGGGGGCCCCAGGCGGCGACGCCGCCGCCGAACGGGTGGCGGACCGTCTCGCCGAAGCGGATCTCGGCGCCGGCGGCCAGCGCCTGCTGCTTCAGGGCGTGGTCGAGGGTGCCGGGCTCGGGTCCCCGGCGGACCAGGTAATAGAACGGGCTCGCCGTCCGGAAGACGTGCTCGCGGCCGTCCGGACCGAAGCAGACCTGCTGGCGGAAGGGGATGGCTTCGAAGGTCGGCTCGATGCCGAGGGCGCCGAGCTCGTCGAGCACGTCGCTCTCCGTCGACCAGTTCTCCAGCCCCTGGAAGTCGCCGTGGAAGCGGCTCCCCACGTCCCGCCGGCGCTCGTGGACGACCACCGGCCGTCCGGCGCGGCGGGCGACGATCGCCGCGGTCAGGCCGGCTGGACCGGCACCCACCACGTGCAGGGTCTCGGGCTCCGTCATCTCTGGAAGGATCGTAGCACCGCGGTGACGCGGCGGATTCGCC
>DATBAW010000542.1:0-3629 GCA_036271335.1 Thermoanaerobaculia bacterium | reverse complement strand
CGCCGAGCAGGGCGCCGGTGTAGCACTGGCTGGTCAGCTCGGTCATGCCGTACTCACGTACCACCGACGACGACGGCACGCCGGTCCAGGCTTGGAGCCGCGCGAGGAGGTCCTCGCGGGCGACCTCGGTGGTCCGCCCCTTGAAGCCGCCGGTCTCGAAGACGGCCGAGCCCGCGGGGAGGCGGAACTTGAGACCCAGCCGCTCCAGCGCGTCGAGCCACTGGACGAGGGCGAAGGCGGTGGCCAGCACCAGGACGGGCTTCCCCGCGCGCTGACGGGCGCCCGCCCACGAGCGCGCCTGCGCCGCCTCGACCCCGCGGGAGCCGAAAGCGGTGGCGCTCTCCGGGCTCCCCCAGCTCGCCAGGATGTGGTCGGCCATGAAGGAGAGGCTCGAATCCGGGAGCTGCTCGCGCGTCGGGATCAGCGAGAGGATCGGCAGCTTCCCATCGGCCCCGGTGAACGGCAGGCAGAAGCGCGGGAACGAAGCGTCGATCACCGCGCGGTAGAGGTCCGGAAAGGGCTGATGATGGACGCTCCGCTCCTCGCCTGCGGTCGTGCCGCTGCTGCGGAAGACCTCCACGGCGGGCGCGGCGGCTAGGGTCAGCGTCTTGAAGGCGGCGGTGGGGACGAGCGGCACCTGCCGCCAGTCGGTCACCGTCCTGGGGCTCACTCCCCGCCGCTCGCACAGGCGCCGGTAGGGTTCGATGCGTTCGAGCTGCCAGGCGAAGGCGGCGAGGGCCAGCTCTTCGAAGGAGGCGCTCTCAGGGGAAGTCAAAAATCGGGTTATACGGTCGATCATCACGGGCGGGATTTTGTCATGGTTCCCGATGCCTGAGCGCGACCCCAGCCTCTGCTAGAGTCGGGCGCGATTTCCGGGGCTCGCAGGATTCTTCCGCCCGGAGGGTTTCAGGACGAGGTGGCGACCGATTCGGCAACGGCAGCGGCCGTCGATCCAGGCTGGGCAGCGCTCACGCGGGTGGCCGCGGGGGACGCCGGGGCGTTCGCGCTGCTGGTCGAGAGCCATCAGGAGCGTCTCCTCCGTCTCTGCGAACGCATGCTCGGCGACGCGGAGGACGCGCGCGACGCCGCCCAGGAGGTCTTCCTCAAGGCCTACCGGAAGGCCGGCGAGGTGCGCCCGGTCGGGCAGGTCTATACCTGGCTCTACCGAATCGCGGTGAACCACTGCCTGAACAAGCTGCGGCGCCGCAAGCTGGTGCGCTTCCTGCGCTGGGACGACGGGGACGATCCGGACGCGCCCGCCTTCGACCCGCCGGATGGCGCTCCCGATCCCGCCGCCGCCCTGGAGACCCGCCGCCGCTGGCAGGCGACGCGGCGGGCGATCGCGAAGCTGCCGGAGAACCAGCGGGCGGTGGTCGTGCTGGTCCGATTCGAAGGACTGTCCTATAAACAGACGGCGGAAGTGCTGGGGATCACCGAGGGCGCCGTCGAGAGCCGGCTGGTGCGCGCGATGCGCCGCCTCGAAGCGGCGCAGGAAGCCGCCGGCTCGGGGGTTTCACCTGGAGAGAGAACGCCATGACACGCGGCACCGAACAAGACCTGATCCGCCTCCTCCACGGCGAGCTGGCGCTCGACGAGGCGCGCGAGCTCCGCGAGCGGCTGGGGAGCGAGCCCGAGCTGGCCGCGTCGTACGGCCGGCTCGAGCGCGCCTGGAACGGCCTCATCCTGCCGCCCCCCTCGCCCCTGCCGGCGGGATTCGCCGGCCGGGTGATGGCGCACGTCCGGAGCCAGCCGTCGCCCGGCCCGCTCTCCTGGGCTGCCGCGCCGGCCTGGGTGCGCGGTGCGGCCGCGGCGGCGCTGATCGCCGGCGCCGCGCTCGGCATCGGCGTCGGCGTGAGCTGGCCGGCGGCGGAGACCTCGCCCGAGTCCTCCTCGCTTTCCGGACCCGAGTACAACCTCGCCGAGGCGTATTGGGACGGGGTGGGGGACGCGGTGGACGGCGCCCCGGCTTCCCATGGCGGCGGGGAGATGGAGCGGTGAGGCGCTGGTGGCTGGTGCTCGCTCTCCTTCTCTCCCTGGGGCTCAACGTGGGGATCCTCGCCGCCATCGCCGCGCGCCGGGCGACCCAGATGGCCCGGCCGAACGCGGCGCGCCAGGCGCAGGGGGCGAACAATCCCGCGGCCGGCAACGCCAACAACGTCGATCCCGTGCCGCGTCTGACTCGCCTCGCCAACCGGCTGAAGCTGGAGGGGGACCAGCGGCGCAAGTTCCTCGACATCCAGTGGAATCTCTATCAAGAGACGGCCCGCCAGCGTCTGCAGCTCAACGAGATCCACCGCGCGCTGCGGCAGGAGCTGACCCACCCGAACCCGGACCGGCCGCGGGTCGAAGGGCTGCTGAGCGAGTCGTCGCAGATCTATCTCGCCCTGGAGCGCTCGCTGGTCAACAACGTCTTCGCCACCCGCGATCTGCTCGGTCCGGAAAAAGAAGCCGACTACCTGAAGATCGTCGGCAGCCTGCGCGTGCCGAACCCCGGGCTCGGCCTCAGCCTCAACCCCGGGGCGGCGGCGCAGCCACGGCGGCCGGGACCCTTCCAGCGGCTGCGGCAGAAGCTCCGGCAGGGGCGGCAGGCGAGAGCGGACGGCCAGGACCAGGGATCGCCGGACGGCACGCCGTAGAACCCCTTTCCTCAAGTCGCCTTCCGCGCCTTCGCCGCGGCGGCGACGGCCTTGTAGTTGCGGTAGCTCTCATTGGGGTTGCCGAGGATCTTCAGCACGGCCCGGACCTTCCCCTGGCCGTCGCGGATCGCTTGGTACCACTCGAAGGCGGGAGCGCCGTTCATCTGGTCGATCCAGGCCGTTTCACCCGAGAGTGCCTGCTTGACGGCGCGATCGACGTCGTCGGCGACGAAGTAGCGCTCGAACTTCGGTGCCGTCCCCTCCGATGCGTAGAGCGAGCCTCCGGCGGGATATTTCCAGAGCACCGTTGGATCGTTCGCATCCGCCATGTAGAGGAGCGAGCTCTGACAGAAGGACTGGCCGTTGAGGGTCCGCATCAGCTCCGGCAGCGTCGGCGGAGCGCAGGTGTCACAGATCGTCTGAATCTTCGCAGTCTCGGCTTGCAGGTGAGGACCGAGCAGGCTCATCTGATCGCGGACGATCAACTTGAAGACCGCCAGGCGATGGGCTTCGACGTGATGGTTGACGAGGTTGAAGCCAACCACGGTGCCGGCCAGCAGGAGGAGCAGCACGGCCAAGGCGGCGGCGTAGCTCCGCCGGGGCGCCTCGCGTTCCGGCTCAGCGCGCGAGGGGGCGGCGGCCTCGATCATCCGCCGCAGCGCGGTCACCACCTCCTGAATGCCGAGGACCACGCTCGCCGCGACGCCGAAGGCGGCCAGAGCCAGGCACGAGGAGAAGATCCCCCAGAGGAACTTCTCGACCTCGGGGCTGAAGATGTCCCACTTGAGATACTGGTTGAAGATCCCCAGCACCACCAGGACCGCGCCGCCCGCCAGCAGGGCGAGCGTGGCGCGGACCACCAGGGCCAGCAGCTTGACGCGGTTCCGCATGACCGGCCTCCCCACGAATGCCTTCGTATGAAGATGCATACGGAGCAGAGGGCGCAAGCGTTGGGGTCCCCTACGTCTTCGCCACCTCCACGTCGAACACCCC
>DATBAW010000541.1:0-12785 GCA_036271335.1 Thermoanaerobaculia bacterium | reverse complement strand
CAGGACGAGGACAAGCCGCGCTTCGCCGAGAACCTCGCCATCCTGCTGGGCGAGCGGGGCACGCTCTACCAGATCGAGCTCTCGCTCTGCGCCCTCGACTACTTCCGCACCCTGCCGGCCGACAGTCCCTCGGGCCTGCCGTCGCTCGTCCACAACGTCATCCGGACCGGCGCCACATCCGTCGGCTTCGATCCCGTGCAGCGCCCCCGCGTCTATCCCGACGCCAAGTGGCAGGTGGTGGCCCACGGCGACGACGTGACGATCAACACCGTCCCCCTCGGTCATGGCGAGGAGGGGAACGTGCCGGCGAACTATCTGGTCCTGCGGAACCGCCGGAACGGAGCCCGGGCTTAGTAGGAAAAAAAGGCTAGGAAAAAGCCAGGAGAAGCGAGGGGAGGACCGGAGTCTATAATGCTGTTTCTATGATCCCGAACCCCCGGAAGAGAGCCGCGGTCCTCCTCCCGCTCCTCGTTGCGCTGCTGGCCCCGCCGGCCCTCCTGGCGCAGGATGCTCCCCCCGAGCCGCCGAAAACCCCTGCCTCTTCGTTCCGGCTCGGCGGGGTGGAACCGCTGGTGGACGACCAGATGAAGGTCGTGGACCTGCTGGCAGCCAAGCAGTGGAAAGACGCCCGGGACCTCGCGAAACGGCAGTTCCTGGTCCTGTCCGGCTATTCGAAGAGCTATCCCGGGTCCGTGGCGTCGGGGCTCGTGCTGGAAGCGTTGGCCGACGCGGGCCTCGGCGACGAAGGTCCGGCGCTCTGCCTGTGGTACGCCGCCCAGCACCTCGATCCGAACCTCACCCAGGCCGACTTCTCCCGCTTTGGCGACGCCGGCGTCCTGCTCACCCGCCACCGGGACACCGCGCTGCTGGTCAGCGCCGCCGCCGACCCGGGGGCGCTCAAGATGGCCGCCCCAAGGCAGGGGCCGAAGGAGAGAAAGGTCCACCAGAAGCCCGAGATCATCCACCAGACCCGGCCCCTGTATCCGGAGCTGGCGCGCCGCGCCAGGGTCGAGGGGAAGGTCGTCATCGAGACGATCATCGAGAAGGACGGCAGCGTTTCCCATCCCGGCATCCTCCAGAGCCAGCCCATGGGCTTGGACGTCGCCGCCGTCGAGGCCGTCTGCGACTGGAAGTTCAAGCCGGCGACGCTGAAGGGGGAGCCGGTGCGTGTGTACTACGTCCTGACGGTCAACTTCGCCGTCCAGAAGACACCGGGGCCGCCCTGGGGGCCGCCCTGAAGGCCGGCGTCTACGGCTGGCGTCTATAATGCCGCCTCTATGATCCCGAACCTCCGGAAGAGAGCGGTCCTCATCCCGCTCCTCGTTGCGCTCCTGGCCCCGCCGGCCCTCCTGGCGCAGGAGCCCGCCCCCGCACCGGCCGCTCCGCCAGCGGTCGCGCCAGCCACGGCCGCTCCGCCGGCGCCTTATCTCTTCGGCAACGTGGAGCCGGTGCTGGCGTCCCAGAAGAAAATCGTGGATCTGCTGGAGGCCGGCCGCTGGCAGGAAGCCAAGGACCTCGCGCGCCAGGAATTCGCCGCCATGGGCGCCTGGAAGTACTACCTCCCCAAGCCGGCGGCGACGGCGCTCGCGCTCGAGGCGCTGGCCGACGCCGGGCTCGGCGACGAAGGCACCGCGCTCTGCCGGTGGTCCGCGGCGCAACGCGTGAACCCGGCTCTCCTGAAGGCCGACCTCTCACGCTTCGGCGCCGCCGGAGCCCTGCTGGCCAGCCATCCGGCCATCGCCCATGCCGACCCCGACCCGGAGGCACTCAGGCTGACGGAGCTGATGAAGAAGGACCCGCAAGCCCAAGCGCCCGTGATCCTTTCCCAGACTCCACCGCTGGTTCCGGAGCGCGCCCGCCGCGCCAAGGTAGGGGGGAAGCTCGTCATCCAGGCCATCATCGAGAAGGACGGCAGCGTCTCCCTGCCGTCCATCGTCAAGCCGGGCCTGCCGGAGGGCCTGGACCTCGCCGCCCTCGACGCTGTCTGCACCTGGCGGTACAAGCCGGCGACATTGAAGGGGGAGCCGATCCGCGTCTATCACCTCCTGCCGGTCGACTTCGGTCCCACGGAGAAGCCGCCGGCGCTTCTCAGGAAGAGACCGGCGCCGGCTGGCGGGCCGCCCTGACCGTCGACTTCAACGATCCGGACGTACCGCCACGCCCTGATGGCTAGGGAAGCGACGAACGGTCACTCTTGACCGCCGTCTCGCTTTAGACATGTTGTATACATTTTATATATGATGGACGTCCTAACCTATTAAGGAGAACGTCTCATATGCAGAGAAATTTTCTTCGTGGTTGGGTTTTCTCAGGGATGTGGTTGTTGGTTGCCAGCTCTTCACAGGCTTCCTCAGGAGGTTGTTACAACGCCGGAGTCGTTTGCAAGTACGTGAGGAATGCCCAGGGGGCGCTTACGCCGACCATCGACGGCAGTTGCCCCAAGGCCATAACAACCCTCTACATCGCCAACTCGGGCTCGCCTACCACCGACGATGGCTGGATGTCTGGGCCCACCCCCTGCGGCTTCGACAATTCCACCCACAAACCTTGCGGCGACTACAGCCTCGGCGATGCCGTATGCGGTCCGGGGGTCAGCACTGGCACTCCCTTTCCGGACCCCGGAGACCCTTGCGACCCTTCGAGTCGAGCGTTCGACCCTGAGGCCTGTTCCGGTGGGGACGGGGGCCCTTACGTAGACTCGGCGCCTTTGAATCCCAAGGCGAAGGCTGCTGTCCAGCAACACCTGATGACGGTCGCCCGCCAAGCTCTTCCACCGCACGTCGAGCGAGCGGTCGAGGCGCTCGGCAATGTCTCCTCTATCCATCTGCGGGCAAGGATCACACTTTCCTCGGAAGCGACGGGCGGCCAGTCGGTCCCAGGCATCTACGAATATTGGGAAAAGGGTGGAAAGTACCGGATCCACTTCGGAATCGACCTGCCCGAGATCTCCGTTACGGAAATCGCTTACAACGGGCGTCAATACCAGCTGGCACTGGGCCGCGCCTCGACCCTCTCCGTCGCCCGAGCCGACGAGCGGGATGTGTCCTCGGAGATTCCGAATCCCTTCTTCCTTGTCCTCCGGCCCTTCGTCGTCGCCACTCCCGACTGCCCGTTCTGTGAGCTTCGCCTCAGCGACCTTCGGGCCTTGCGGGATCTTCGCCATACCGCTCCTCCCGGGAAATCTTCTCCGGCTCCGATGGACACCGCCGGCTTCAGCGCTGATACGACTTTCTCCCCTGCCGGGAATCTCTCCACTTCGACGTTGACCAAGAGCTCGCTCAAAATCGTCGAGCGAGCCGAATTCTCGGAGTATGGGACGCTCCAGGGCACGACGCTCGAGCTGCCCAGGTCCATGAGCTTCGTCCGCCAAGTCACCGAGGAACACTCCGTCGCCTGGGTGTCCATCCAGTACCAAATTGAAGAGCTCGAGATCGACCGGCCGATCGACGACGCCGTGTTCACCCTGGACCGGTCGCCCTACGCTTCCATCTGGGAGAACGACCACTTCGTTCGCTCGCCGCGCTGCTCGAAGAATCCTGCGCCAGCACCGATGCGCTAGGCGCGCATACCTATACCGCCCCGCGCGTTCGGGCGGGGCGCCCTCCTTCTCGCTCCACCCTGCCATAATCCCCAGCATGGGGCCAGACTTCTCCGTCGTCATTCCCACCCATAACCGCCTGGAGGTCCTCGCCGAGGTCCTGCAGGCGCTGGAGTTCCAGCAGAACGCTCCGAGCTTCGAGGTCGTGGTGGTCGACGACGGCTCGACGGACGGCACCAGCGACTGGCTGCGCGGCCATACCTTCCAGCGGCCGCTGCGCGCGCTGGTCCAGGAGAACCACGGACCGGCCGCGGCGCGCAACACCGGCGTCGCCGCCGCGTCGGGGCGCTGGGTGGCCTTTCTGGGCGACGACACCGTCCCCTCTCCAGGATGGCTGGCGGCCCATCGCGAGGCCCACCGCCAGCGCGGCGACGATCCCCACCTGGGGGTGATCGGCTACACCGGCTGGCACCGCCGCATGCGCCTCAACCCCTTCCTGCGCTACATCAACGAACACGGCCTCCAGTTCGGCTACGCGCTGATCCACGATAAAGAAGACGTACCGTTCAATTTTCTATACACCTCCAATCTGTCGATGCCGCGCGACCTTCTGCTGGCCGAGCCCTTCGATCTGCGGTTTCCCCATGCGGCGTGGGAAGATATCGAGGTCGGCTACCGTTTGAAGAAGAGGGGCTTCCGTCTTGTCTATGAGCCCGCGGCGACCGTGGCGCACGATCATCCGACCGACTTGCAACGGTTCGCGACGCGGCAGGAGAAGGCGGGCTACTGCGCGGTGGTGTTTTACCGGCTGCACCCGGAGCTCGGCTCCTTCCTCGGAGTCGGTCCCGGCGGGCCGCCGCCACTGCCGCCGGAGGTGCCGCAACGGCGCAAGGAACGGCTGGTCCAGGCCTTGCAAAATTGGCCGATTGGCACTCCCAGACTGTGGGAAGATGTGCTGAGGTATCACTACATCAAAGGTCTTCACCGCGCCTGGTCCGAATTGGGCGCGGAGCTGGAAAAAGGAGAATCTCGATGATCACCCTGAAATCCGCCGTCAGTCGGCTCCCGGTCCGGGCCGCCAGCACGGCGTTCGCCGCGCTGCTGCTTCTGGGCCTGCCCCTGATGGCGCAGCGAGGCGGGCACTCCGGGGGCGGTGGCGGATCGGCTCACTCCACGGGCGGCGGCTCCCATTCGGGTGGCAGCCATTCCGGCGGCGGTCGCACCGCCCACGGCACCTCCAGCCACGCCGGCGGTCGCCAGCCGGGCCGCGGCGGCTTCCGTGGCGGCCGTGGCTTCTCTCGCGGCGGCCACTTCTACAACTACCCGTTCGGCTTCGGCTTCGGCTTCTGGCCCGGCTTCTACTGGGACGGCTGGTACGGTGACCCGTACTACTACGGCTACTACGGCGACGGCGGCAGCTATTATGACCGTGGAGATGCTGACCGCAGCGGCGACTACGACCGCTCCGACATGGGCGCCCTCGACCTCGACGTGTCGCCGGGCCGCACGCACGTCTTCGTCAACGGCGAGGACCTCGGCATCGTCGACCGCTACGACGGGTGGCCGGGCTATCTCTGGCTGCCGGAAGGCACCTACGACATCGCCTTCTACCTCCCCGGCTACAAGACCATCGCCCGCCAGATGACCATCTACCCGGGCTCGGTGATCGACGTCGACGACCGCATGGAGAAGGGCGAGTCGATCCGCCCCGAGGATCTGGCCACCAAGACCCACGATCGGCGGGACGACCGGCTCCGCTTCGAGCGCCAACGCCAGGAACAGCTCGATCGCCAGGGTGGCGGCGACGACGATCAGGACTGGCGTGACCGCGTCCGCCACGACCGCATGATGAAGGACGACGACCAGGGCGGCGACTCCGGCGACAACCATGGTGACAACAACCGTGGCGAGGACCGCGATCACGGCCATGCCATGCGGGGCGATTCCGCGCAGTCCCACCTCCGCTTGGCGGTGGAGCCCCGGGACGCCTCGGTCTACCTCGACGGCCAGTTCGTCGGCACCGGCACCGACCTCTCGCTCCTGCACGCCGGCCTGCCGGTCGCTCCGGGCTCGCACAAGCTCGCCGTGGTCCGGCCCGGCCGCAAGGCGGTCGAGAGGACGTTCGACGTCAAGTCGGGCGGCGACGTCGAGCTCGAGATCGCGCTCGAGTCCGGCTCCGGCAACTGAGCCCCGGCTCCTACCCTCTTTCAAAAGGGGGGCGCTCCTTCGGGGGCGCCCCCTTTTTTCTTGCGCGTTCCCCCGCCTCCGCGATAGCGTTTGAAACGTTCCGGACCCGATCGACACCTGAAGGGAAACGAGCCTTGGACGCCCGGCGGTCCAGGCTCGTATACGGTCGGACCGTCCTAATCCACCAGGAGAACGAGGAGATTCATGAAACGCGTGCAACCAGCCATCCTGGCGATCCTGATCCTGACGCTCGCCGGCGCCCTCGGCGCCCGGACCGCTCTGGCGGCCGACTTCCCGCCGATCACCGACGAGGAGCGCGCTCTCACCGCCGTGCCGGGGCAGCCGAACGCGCCGGCGGTGGTGCTGTTCAAGAAGGGGGAGTTCCTGATGGCGGGCTACGGCCAGCCGAAGGGTAACCTGGCCTCGTCGCTGCACGTGCAGGTCCGCATCAAGATCCTCACCGAGGAGGGGAAGAGCAACGGCGAGGTGACCCTCCTGCACAGCGGCGACCAGCGGCTGCACGGCTTCCAGGCCCGCACCGTCCTCCCCGACGGCCAGGTGATCCCCCTGCCGGCGGACGCCAAGTTCGTCCGCAAGACCTCGCGCTCGCTCAAGACGTTCACCACCGCCGTGGCCTTCCCCTCGGTCCAGGTGGGGGCGATCCTCGACTACCACTACGAGCTGACGTTCGACTCGCCGATCTATCTCGAGCCCTGGTACTTCTCGGAGGACATCCCGGTGCGCTACTCCGAGGTCGTCTTCCGCACCTCGCCGGAGATGCTGGCGCAGGCCTGGAGCCGGGCGCCGCAGCGGGTGAAGATCCAGAAGCAGCTGGACAAGACCTCCAACGGCTACACCACCAAGGCCTGGGCGGAGAACCTGCCGCCGGTGCCGGACGATCTCTACGGCCCGCCGTTCACCGATCTGGCGGCCCAGATGCTGCTGCTGCCCACCGGCTTCGCCAACGCCAACTATCACGAGACGCTGCTGGAGAGCTGGCCCAAGACCTGCGAGCTGATCGGCACCCTCTACGACAAGGCGCGCCGCCGCGACGGCGGCGTCGACAAGGCTGCCCGGGCGGCCGCCGGCGCCGGCACCCAGCGCCAGCAGGCCGAGGCGCTCTACCGCTTCGTCCGCGATCAGATCGAGTTCTCGGGCTACATCGGCGTCAGCCTCGATCCCGACCGCGGCCTGACCAAAGTCCTCTCCGAGCATTCGGGGAGCCGCGCCGAGAAGGCGCTGCTCCTCCAGGCGATGCTCAAGGCGGTGAAGATCGACTCCCGCCTGGTGTGGGCCGCCGACCGCGACCGCGGCGCCGTCGACACCGCCCTGCCGAACCCCAACTGGTTCGACGCCGTGCTGGTCCAGGTCCAGCTCGACGGCCAGCCGGTCTATCTCGACCCCTCCGACCGCGCTCTCGGCTTCGGCCGCCTGCGCGCCGGCTACGAGGGGACCCCGGCGCTGATCCACGACGCCAAGAAGCCCGAGGGGGTGGTGCTGCCGTCGACGCCGTTCGAGCAGAACCTGCGGCGGGCCGAGCTCGACCTGGCGGTGGACGCCAAGGGGCGGATCGCCGGCACCGGCACCCTCCGCCTGACCGGCCACCACGCCCGGGAGCGGATCGACTGGCAGCCGGACGCGGCGAAGACGGCGCAGGCCTGGAAGGAGTGGCTGGAGAAGCGCTTCCGCGACTACCAGATCTCCGACGTCAAGGCCCTCGAATCGGCCGACGACGCCAAGGTCACCGTCACCTGGGCGCTGGCGCAGCGCGAGGACGAGGCCCTCGGCGACGAAGCCACGATCGTGCCGAGCGCGCCCGTGGGTCCGCTCGGTCAGCCCTTCGTACAGCCGGCGTCCAGCCGGCGGACCGGCGTCTACTTCGACTACCCGGACCGCGAGGAGGTCGAGCTCCACCTGCGCTGGCCCGAGGGGTGGAAGGTGGAGGGGATGCCGCAGGAGCGCAACGTCGCCGGCGCCGTCGGCGCCCTCACCACCACGGTCGAGGTGAAGCCGGCCGAGCGCTCGCTCGTCTATACCCGGAGGGTCGACCTCACCCACCGGGCCCTCGAGACCTCGCAGCAGTACGAGGCCGTCCGTTCCCTGTTCGGCGACGTGGAGAAGAGCGATGCCCAGGCTCTGGTGCTGGCGCGGCGGTAGGGGGGAGGGGGATCGCCCCGCAGGGGCGGGCTTTGAAGAGCCTGGGGTTTCAACCCCAGGCGGTGCGGAGCCCAGGCGGATGACCGTGGGACCCGCCCACCGCCTGGGGTTGAAACCCCAGGCTTGTCAAAGCCCACCCTTCCAGGGCGGTCCCCCTCCCGACGAGCGGAGGTTGTCGACGACCATGAGACGAATGCAACCAGCCTTGCCTGCCCTTCTCCTCACGCTCCTCGCCGCAGCGCCGGGACGGGCCGCCGACTTCCCACCGGTCACCGCTGAGGAGCGCGCCCTCACCGCGGTGCCCGGGGAGCCCAACGCGCCGGCCGTGGTGCTGTTCCGCAAGGGGGAGTTCCTGATGGACGGCTACGGCGCCCTGCGCGGCCACAACACGTCGCTGCTGCACGTGCAGGTGCGGATGAAGGTCCTCACCGAGGCCGGGAAGAACAACGGCGAGGTGGTGATCGGCCACAGCGGCGAGGAGCGGCTCCACGGCTTCCACGGCCGCACCGTACTGCCGGACGGCCGGATCGTGCCGGTCCCCGCCGACGCCAAGTTTCTTCGCCAGACCTCGGCCCTGCACGAGACGTTCACCACCTCCGTGGTCTTCCCGGCGGTGACGGTCGGGGCGATCCTCGACTACGAATACGAGATCGGGTTCGACGACATCTTCTATCTCGAGCCCTGGATCTTCTCCGCCGAGTTGCCGGTCCGCTACTCCGAGGTGGTCTTCCGGACGCCGCTCAACCTCGCCGTCCAGGTCTGGAGCCGGGCGCTGACCGGCGTACAGGTGAAGCGCGACCAGACCGCCGCCGGCTATTCCACCCGCGCCTGGGTGGAGAACCTGCCGCCGGTCCCCGACGACCCCTACGGCCCCCCGTTCCGCGACCTCGCCGCGCAGATGCTCCTGCTGCCGACCGCCCGCGACGCCAACGCCGAGCACCGGCTGCTGTTCGACAGCTGGAAGGGCACCTGCGAGCTGATCGGCCGCGAATACGACCGTTTCCGCCGGCAGGACGAGGGAGTCGCGCCGCAGGCGCGAACGATCGTGGGCTCGGCGGCCTCCCCGCGCGACAAGGCCGAAGCTCTCTACCGCTTCGTCCGCGACCAGATCGAGAACGAGCCCTCCCGCGGCGTCCTCCCCGATCCGGAGATCTCGCTGGAGAAAGTGCTCGCCGCGCGCAAGGCGGACCGCGCCGAGAAGGGACTCCTCCTGGAAGCGATGCTCAAGGCCGCCGGCATCGACGCGCGGCTGGTCTGGGCCGCGGACCGCGAACGCGTCACCGTCGATCCCCAGCTCCCGACCCCCTCCTGGTTCGACACCCTGCTGGTCCGCGTAGAGCTCGACGGCCAGCCGGTCTATCTCGATCCGACCGACCGCTCCCTGAGTTTCGGCCGGCTGCGCGGCGGCCACGAGGGGACGGCCGCGCTGCTCTACGACACCCGCAAGCCGGAGATGATCACGCTCCCCGAGACGCCGTTCTACAAGAACCTCCGCCGCGCCGAGATCGACCTCACCCTGGGTGCCGACGGCCGCCTGACCGGCACCGGGACCCTGCGGCTGACCGGCCAGCAGTCCTGGCGGACGATCGGCTGGCAGGAGGGCGAGGCCAAGGCCGCCGAGGAGTGGAAGGAGTGGCTGGAAAAGCGCTTCAAGGAGTTCCAGATCGCCGCCGTCCGGGTCGTCCCGGCGGTCGAGGAGTCCACCGTCACCGTCACCTGGACGCTGGCGCAACGGTCGGAAGAGGCGCTGGGCGACGAGGCCTCGATCGTGCCGAGCGCTCCCCTCGGCCCTCTCGGCCAGCCGTTCGCGCAGCCCGCCGCCGACCGCCGCACCGGCGTGGTGTTCGACGAGCTCTACCGCGAAGAGGTCGAGCTGAAGCTCCGCTGGCCCGCCGGCTGGCAGCTCGACGCCAAGCCCCAGGAGAGGAACCTGACGGCAAAGGCGGTGTCGATCTCCTCCCACGTGGAGGTGAACGCCGCCGACCGCACGCTGGTCTACAAACGCCGCTTCGACGTCAGCCAGCGGCAGATCGCCACGTCCCAGGAGTACGAGAACATCCGCGGCCTGTACGCCGAGGTGGAGAAGAACGATGCGCAGAAGCTGGTTCTGGTTCGGCGATAGGGGCATGCCATCTCCCGGCTTCGCCGCCCCGCCCGGGATTGAAATCCCGGGCTACCAACGGACGCCCCTGCCCGGGGCTTCTTTGGAAGTCCCGGATGGGACGGCCGTGGGTAGCCCGGGATTTCAATCCCGGGCGGCGGCCGCGAAGCCTTTCCCCCTCCTGTCCCTCCTGTCCCTCCTGTCCCTTCTGTCCCTCGCCCTCCTCGCCCTCGCCGCCCCCCTCCCCGCCGCCACCATCCTCGAAAAGGCGATCGACGTCGAGATCCGCCCCGACGGCGTCACCGAGCGGACCCATCTGCGGGTGCGGCTCGACAACGCGCACGACCTCTCCCGCTGGTCCCCCTACCCCATCGCGCTCGACGAGAACCGCGAGATGGGGGATTTCAGCGCCTCGGCCACGTCGCCGGACGGCAAGGTCCAGAAGGTCTCCCGCCGCGACCTCGACACCCGCCAGATGGCCGGCGAGGGGAACCTCCATTCGTCGCTCTCCTTCCGCACCGTCCCCTTCCCGGCCGTGCCCGTGGGGTCCGTGCTGGCCCTCGACTACGAGGTCCGCGAGCGCCCCTACTTCCCGGCCGGCCAGCTGTCGCTCGGCGGCGACGAGGCGGTCGAGTCGCTGCGCGTCAGCATCCATGGAGCGAGTGCCGGCTGGCGCTACCGGATCGACGGCGCGATGCCGGGGTTGAACGTCCAGGAGGCCCCCGGCGGCGTGACGGTGACCGGCGCGCGGCTGCCGGCGCTCGCCCCGCCCCAGAAGGCGCCGGACCTCGCCGGCGAGGGCGCTCTGCTGCGCTACGCCTGGGGGGACGCCGGGAGCTGGGAGGCGATCGGCCGCTGGTACTCCGGCGTGCTCACCGGCGTCCCCCGCGGCGCCGAGCCGGTGCGCGGCAAGGCGCGCGAGCTGACCGCCGGCGTCGCCGACAAAAAGCTGCGGATCGCCGCCCTGGCCGACTTCGCCCGCCGCCAGGTGCGCTACGTGGCGGTGGAGGTGGGCATCGGCGGCTACCGGCCACACACGCCGCAACAGGTGATGGAGCGCCTCTGGGGGGACTGCAAGGACAAGGCGCTGCTGCTGGTGGACCTCCTCCAGGACTCAGGGATCGAAGCCTATCCGGCGCTGGCCAGGCTCGATCCGGAGGGGCGCGTCGACCGCGACTTCCCCTCCCCCTTCCAGTTCAATCACATGATCGTCGCCGTGCCGGCCGCCAGCCTCGGCCTCGACTCGGACGCGCCGGTGGCCGGCGGCTACCTCTTCCTCGACGCGACTCAGGAGAGCGGCGGCCTCGCCTGGCTGCAGCCGGCCGTGCAGGACCAGGAGGTGCTGGTGGTGCATGGCGACAAGGGGGAGCTGGTGCGCACGCCGGTCCGTCCGGCGCAGGAGGGGCGCCGGCTCGACGTGGCCCTCGCCCTGGCGGCCGGCGGCGACGCGGCCGGCACCGCCCGGCTCGAGCTCTCGGGCGAGGGGGGCGCCGCGTTCATCCACCTCCACGGCGGCGCCAATCCGCAGGAGCTGGACCGGGTGATCCGCCGCGTCTTCGCCACCCTCCTCCCCGCCGGCGCGCTGCTCTCCGACATCCGCTGGCAATCGGAGGAAGGGGGCGTGCCGGCGGTGAAGCTGGAGGCGAAGGTCAGCATCCCCTCCCTGGGCGCCGGCGCCGAAGGAGCGCTGCCGCCGCTGCCGGTCCCCGCGATGATCGAGCTCCCCTCCTCCGGCCTGCTCGACGGCCGCGTCCTGCCGGTGGTGGAGACCCCCTTCGCCAGCCGCGTCACCTGGCGCGTCACCCTCCCCCGCGACGCCTGCAAGGCCGAGGGGCAGGACGTGACGGTGAAGAACGATCTCGGCACCTTCCGCCAGACGGTCGCCGTCCAGGGGCGCGAGCTGACGCTGGAGCGCGACAGCGAGCTGCGACAGCGCTGGATCGATCCCACCGCCTTCCCTGCCCTGAAAGAGATCGGCCTCGCCGAATCGCACGCCAACAAGCGCCGGCTCCGGCTGAGCTGCGGCTAGTCAATCCACGAGCTGAACCTCTCGAACCGCGGATTGGAGGATCCCGATCGCGGTTCATGGTTCTCCAACCGGGGTCTGGAATTCTCCGATCACGGTTGGGAGGACCCCGTCCGTGGTGCGGAGTCTTCAAACCATGGCTTGGCAACCTCCGCCCCCGGATCGTGAAGATCAGACCACGGTTTGGAGATATCCGACCACGATCCGGTCTTCTCAGACCGCGGTTTGGGTATCCTTGATCGTGGCAGGAGGTTCTCAAACCGCCGTTTGCACCTTTCAGATCGCCGCTTTGATGATGCAGATTCCGATATGGGCAGTATCAGAACAAAAAATTCTCAATCAGTCTAGACAAACTTTGGGCCGTCTCGTACACTCTTCCGCGATGGCCAGGAATGATCCTGGGCATCCAGTGGAAAGGGAAACGAATATGAAGAGTGCATCCTCGTTCGCAGATGTGATCTCCCTCTGGCAGAAGCTCCTGGCGGCCTGCGCCGACAACGCTTCCTCGCTGACCGCGGCGGAGCCGCAGCGGCTGGCGGTGGAAAGGGCGCTGAAGGACGTGACGGACCTCAAAGCCCTCCAGGACTCGCACCGGGCCGCCAAGCAGGAGGCCCGGCAGCAGTTAGACAAGGCTCTCAAGGACGGCCGGGAGGCCGCCCGCCGGCTGCAGGGCGCGGTGAAGGCCAACCTCGGCACCGACAACGAGCGACTGGTCCAGTTCAACGTGGCGCCGCTCCGGGCGCGAGGCCCCCGCAAGGCCAAGGCGGTGCCGCCGC